>JBNKHC010000354.1:0-8358 GCA_050290145.1 Kiloniellaceae bacterium
CTCTGACTTCAGGGAAGTTTACGCGCGGCAGCCGGAGTTGATCCAGGTCAACCTCAATAGTCACTTAACTGACTAGACTAATCATGTTTGCGAATACAACGGTCCATAAAAAATGCCATCATCAGATTATTGGAGCCGGGGCTCCTCCCTTGGGGGGGCGTACGGGAAGGGGAGTGCCGTTGCCGCGTCCCGGGCCAGCCCATCGGCGCCGCAGGACGCAACCCTGTTCAACGGCTATGGGCGTCACCTGAACCTGCAGGCCGGTGCCTCCTTTGGGGTTGGTAGTGATCACCTCTGCAAGGGCATGCTCATCGCGGTGCTCGACGGCGTGGTCAAGGGCTACATCGGAACGGCGAGCGGCCAGAGGCTGATTGTCGGGTTCCGATTTGCCGGTGATCTGCTCCTGATCCCCGAAGGGGAGCAGCACCTGTTCCTCGTGGTCGAGGCGTTGACGCAGTCCAAACTGCTGCGGCTCGGCGAAGGGGAGTTGTCGCGCCTGCGTCAGGAGCATCCGCAAGTCGATCAGCGGCTCTGGGCTGCTTCGTATCGCGAGCATTCCAGAATCATCCAGCACATGCTGCGTCTGGGCTGTATGGGAGCGCAGGCACGTATTGCTTCCTTCCTGCTCGAGATGCGCGGCCGGCTTACCGACCCCGGCGGCAACCGGGCCTCGCTCTGGCTGCCGATGACACGACAGGACATCGCGGAGTATCTCGGTATGAAGCCGGAAACCGTGAGCCGTAATTTCGGCCGTCTGCGTGCGGCGGGCATCATCGATACGCCGGCGCCAAAGCATGTGATCGTGAAGAACCGCGAAAGGCTTCTGGCCCTCGCCGGACTTCGCGACGGCGCGGGCGGCGATGACCCGGTGTGACACCATGAACAGAGCGGTGCCCGAACCGGCCGGCGGCAGGGTAGGGCAGGCTGCGTGGGACCAGGAAGAGCATGCTTTCGCTTTGTGCGGGGCGTGGTCGCCGGGTGGGTCATGGCGTTCTGGCTGATCGCGGCTGCGCTTGTGGTCGCCACGGTGGCCTTTCTGCTGCTGCCGCTGCTGCGCAGACCTTCGCCGCTCGCGATCCGGAGCGACTATGAAGCCGCGATCTACCGGGATCAGCTCGCCGAGGTCGACCGCGAACTCGAAGGCGGCATGATCGGCCCCAAGGAAGCCGAAGCGGCAAGGTTGGAAGTCTCCCGGCGCCTG
The DNA here is from genome assembly GCA_050290145.1 of Kiloniellaceae bacterium. Lineage (GTDB taxonomy): Bacteria > Pseudomonadota > Alphaproteobacteria > Kiloniellales > Kiloniellaceae > Pelagibius. The sequence goes on from JBNKHC010000354.1 coordinate 1,202, forward strand.
CTGGCCGCGGACCACCGGCAAGACGGGCGCCTCGCACCTGCCATTCGATCCGCCGGCAGGGGGCGCGTGGTCGCCGCGATCGCTGTCGCTCTGCTTCTGCCTTCAGCCGCCATCGGCCTGTACCTGCACCTCGGCTCGCCACGGCTTTGGGACGCGAAACAGATGGCGGGCGGGGCGCCGGTGGCGCTGGCCGCCGAACACCAGAGCGCCGATATGGGTGATGCCATGCTGCGCCTGGCTGCCCGTTTGCAGGAAAATCCAGACGATCTCGACGGCTGGATTCTCTTGGCACGGTCCTACGCCGCCACCAACCGCTTCTCCGAGGCCGCCGCCGCCTACGAGGCCGCCCTTGCCCTGGCACCGTCCAGTCCCGAGCTTCAAGCGGCTTATGGCGAGGCGACGGCCTTGGCCGCCGGCGGCCTGGTTGTGCCACGTGCCCGCGCGGCCTTTGAGGCGGCCCTGGCCGGCCGTCCGGGCGACCCGCGCAGCAGATACTATCTCGGTGTGGCCGAGGCGCAGGCCGGGCGGGGAGCTCGGGCCATCGAGATCTGGCAGGCGCTGCAGGCGGACTCGCCCCCGAACGCGCCCTGGCTGCCTGCTTTGCAGCAGCGGATTGCGCAGACAGCGCAGGAATACGATATCGTTGTCTCCGCCCCCCCTGCGGGCGGAGACGACACTCCGCGCGGCGGCGCTGGAGTCATGCTTGACGGTCAGGAGGAGATGATCCGTGCCATGGTGGCGCGCCTGGCTGCCCGTCTGCAGGATCAACCCGATGACCTTCAGGGCTGGCTTCAGCTGGCGCGGTCCTATCAGGTCCTGGGGGAGCCGGCCAAGATGCAGGAAGCGCTCGCCGCGGCTTCTTCTGCGGCGTCAGGGCAGGGAGCCGAAGCACAACAGCTCGTCGAGCGGGCCAAGCGCTCGCTGGCGATGAACGCCGCGCCGGGTGAAGCCAGGCGCCGCGACGCAGCGCCTGAGCGGCAAGGGCCGGGTGCCGTGCCGTCCGATCCGGAGTCCGCAATGATCGAAGCCATGGTTGCGCGCCTCGCGAAGCGTCTGGAAAGCGAGCCGGAGGACGCTGCCGGCTGGCTGCAGCTCGGCCGCTCCTATGCGGTGCTGGGCGAGCCTGCGAAGGCAAGGGACGCCTACACGAAAGCCCTGACCCAGCAGCCCGGAAATCTGGCGCTGTTGCGGAGCTACGCGGATTCGACTCTAGAGACCGGCGCGCAGGGCGCCGTGACTCAGCTGCCGGATTATTCGGTGACGGTGCTGCGCAACCTGCTGGCTGTCGATGGCGCCAATCCTCAGGCACTGTGGCTGCTCGGCCTCGCCGAAGCCGGGGCCGGTCGGGCGCAGGGTGCCGCGGAACTCTGGCAACACCTGCTGGCGGGCCTGCAGCCCGGCAGCGAGAGCTTCCGCCGGGTGGCCGCTCAGATCGACCGGTTGCGCCTGCAGCCGTGAGGGGCCGGCGTGGTGCTCATGCCGCCCTCGCCGACCCCCTCTTCGACAGATCTTGCGGCCCGCCGCCTACATGTTGGCCTGCAGGTAGGCGAGCAGATTGGACATCTCGTCAGTCTTCTTGATGCCCGGAAACATCATCTTGTTGCCCGGTATGAACTCCTTGGGATTGGCGAGATAGGACGCCAGGTTGGTTTCGTCCCAGGTAATGTCGGCGCCTTTCAGGGCGTCGGAGTACTTGAAGCCCTCGACGCTGCCCGCCTGGCGGCCGAGCAGGCCGGCGAGACTCGGACCGATCTTGTTTTGGCCTGCTTCAAGTGAATGGCAGGCCTTGCACTTGTTGAAGACCTTCGCGCCGGCGTCTGCGTCGCCCTCCGCGAAGGCGGGCTGCACCGAATTTATCGCGGCGATCGCCAGCACGCCGGCAAGGAATACGAAAGATTTCATTGAGCTTCTCCTGAACCTGGCAACCTCAAAGATGATCCGATCCGCCGCCACACTTCCGACGGCGTTTCTTTCCTGCGAACCGCCTCATGCGGTCCACAGACATGGAACCGGGCCTCGGCGGCCCGTTGCCCGGACCTTGAAGGAGATCCGAACGGCACTGTTTTCGATGACGGTTTGGAGGCCTGCCGGGCGCACTGCCCCCTGCCCTGCGGCCTGGCCGCTGGGCAGGGGGTTTGCGGTGGCCCATCGGATTTCCGAAGCGAACCCTTTCTTCGGAAACGCTCCGCAGTGGGCGCTCATCCGGACGCCTTGACCTGTGCATCGCAAAACACGGCCCTGCATTTGCTCATGCTGGGCTTCAATTGTTCTGAAAAAGTCTAGCAGGATCTCGGCGTTTGTAACTGACCGTGGTCAAGATTTGCGGGTTGGGAGGCGCGTATTTCGTCGGATGGAAGCGCGGCGCTTTTTCCGTGGCTACCAGCGCCCGGGCCCGAGGGTCTCGTGCCCGCCGTGAATGCCGCTCTTGAGACCGGCCTTTCCGGAGTGGCAGAGGTCGCAATTCTCAAGGCCCCAGGCGATCTCGTTGTTGTGGCACATGCCGCAGAAGCGGCCCTCGGAGAGATCCTCCATTTTCACGTCATTGGCTCCTGCACGCATTTCGAAGCCAAGTTCGTGATGGCAGACCTTGCAGCGAAAGCGGATGCGGTGGAACCAGTGGGGATAGATGACCGGGCGCACGCCCGCGGATTCCGCATAGCGATTCAGCACGACATCTCCGAACTCCGCCAGGCCGGGCGAAACCGTCATCAGGAAGGTGAAGAGCGTTCCGACGAGCAGGACTCTCGATGCCACCGTAAGGACCTCCTGCTCAACCGCCGCTCGCTGCCGGGGTCCCGGGGCGCGGCACCGAGTGGCAGCGGTAGCACTGGGTCAGGGGAAAGGCGACCGCGCCATGGCATTGGCCGCAGAATTCTCCCTGCAGAATTTTGAACATGTTGATCGGATTGGCGCCCTGTTTTGCCTTGAAGATCTTGTCGTGGCAGTTCTCGCAGTCGAGCCATTCCGTGTGCGCCCTGTGCGGAAACAGCACCCGGGGCATGCCCGCCGTTTGTTCCATCAGGATGTCGAGATCCAGCACCTTGATTTTGGTTTCGGGGTAGATGTTGGTCCGCGGCGCGATGATGCCATTGCGCAAGGCGGCGACCCAATCGACCTGGTTGCCGTCCTTGGCTGGCGGCAGCTCGGACAGCGCTTCGCCCGGCTGCTGCAGATAGCTCAGCGCCGGGTTGCCGGGATCGTGCAGCCCGTCGTTCTCGAGACCTGACCAGGGCGAGGCGGGTGGGGCAGCGGTCTGGTCTGCCGCCGCCGAGACGGTCGGAGGCTCGGGCCTCGCAGCGGTCGCCGGGGGCTCCGGCTTGTCGGCTTCGGGCGTGCAGGAAACGGCAAGCGCAAGCAGGCTCACGACAAGCGGCCAGCACAACATCCCGCCGCGTGGTAGCGCGGAGCGTCGCGGCTCGACCTTACGGGCTGACGCATGGTTCATGACACACCAGGAGCGTGTTTATGTATACACAAAACAACTTAAAAGGGCTCCCTCTCAGTGATGGGGAACCTCGTTCTTCTTTCCATCATTCGTGGGCCGCCCAAGGGCGTCCGACCATGGCCTCTTGGGATTCGAGGCCGGACAGGACGACTTCGGGCAGGCCGCAGAACCTGCTTAGCTTATTCCACCTAAGCCTAAGAAATCCAAAGATTTCTGGTGTGGGGGCGCGGTCCCGCTGTTATCATTGACGGCGCAAAAAAGAAGCGAGACGGCTGTGGCCGTCTCGCGAAAGTCGTGTTTTGCGAATACACGTGGTCCAATTAAGACCATGCGTGAGAAAGACATTAAACCTTTCAGCTTACAGAATCCTTACAGCCGGGCCGTTCCCGGGGTCTACGTCGGCGGAATGTCAGTATGAAGTCCCTCAAGTGATGAACCTGGACAGCAATCAGATTTTCTCGCCTGCCGGGCTTCAGCACCCATGAAGCTGCTCCTGATCGAGGACCACGAACGCCTTGCAAGCTACATCACTCTTGGGCTGGAAAAGGCACAGTTCGCCGTCGACCACTTCACCACGGGGCAGGAGGCGCTGGATGCTCTCGCCTGCAGCAGGTACGACGCGATGATTCTGGACCTCGGGCTTCCCGACATGGATGGTCTCGACCTGCTGCGCCGACTGCGGCAGGACGACCGGTTTCTGCCGGTGCTGATCCTGACGTCCCGCATCCAGGTGAAGGATAGGGTCGGCGGGCTCGATTCCGGCGCTGACGACTATCTGACCAAGCCCTTTGCGATGGACGAACTGGTTGCGCGTCTGCGCGCGATACTGCGTCGTCCGGCGGAGAGCCTTGGCGAGAAGATCAAGGCCGGCAACCTCTCGTTTGATCCGAGCGGCCGTCAGGCATGGATCGACGATAAGCCTCTGTCACTCTCTCCGCGCGAGATGGGGCTGCTCGAGCATCTCCTGCGGCGCAGCGGAAAGGTTGTGCCCAAGGCGCTGCTTGAGTCGAGTCTCTATGATCTGGGCGACGAGCTGTCGTCGAACTCTCTGGAGGTTCTCGTGCACCGGCTGCGCAAGCGCCTCGCCACGGCACAGGCCAAGGTGGGAATCCACACTGTGCGTGGTGTCGGCTACATGTTGATCGACGAGACCATATAGCGGAGCACGGCAGGATTGATCGGGGAAATCGCAGTCTTGTGCAGGAAGCCGATCTGAGAGGCAATGGCCGAATCGATGTTGGGCATTCAGAGATACTTCTCGATCGCCACGGCCGTTGCGCTGGTGGTCACCATGATCGTGGTGGGCCTCGTGTTCCGCACCAGTGCGAACCGCGATCTCGTCGAGCTGACTGCTGCTGCGAACGTCGCTTTGGCCAACAGCCTCTCGGCGAGCCTGCTGCCGATGGTTCCGCGACTGCTCCAGCACGTACCGGATAGGGAAGGGGAGGCCGAGGCCCGATCGAAAGAGATTGCCCACCTGAACGCGGTTTTCGCCGACCTGGGCGAGGGCGCGAAGCTGCTCAAGGTCAAGGTCTACCTTCCTGATGGAGAGACGGTCTATTCCTCGGACAACGAGGAGATCGGGTTAGACCGGCGCGTGGAGGAGCATCCGGAAGTCTTCGATGCGGTCGTCGCGCAAGGCGAACCGCAGTCCGGCCTCAGTTTCGAGGAGAGCCTGAGCGCTTTTTCCGGTGAAGTCTTCAACCGCGATGTGGTCGAAACCTACTTCCCCCTTGTCGATCGCTCCGGATCGGTAATCGGCGTGTTGGAGCTGTACACAGACGTCACCGGCGAACGGGGCGCCATCGACCGACGGACGGTTGTCGCCATCGTCGGCCTCAGTCTGGTCTTCGCACTGCTCTATTTCACTCTGGTGTTCGTCGTCATGCGGCACGTCATGGCGCCGATCCGCCGGGCGTCCAGTCAGGCTGCAGCGATCAAACCACAGGAATCGAACCGGCGCTTGCCGATCGATGGCATGCCGGTCGAACTGCTACCGCTCGTCACTGCGATCAACGAGGCGCTTGAGCGACTGGACAGGGCTTTGACCCGACAACGTCAGTTCACGGGCGATGCAGCGCACGAACTCCTAACCCCCCTGGCGGTACTCAAGGCCAACGTCGAAACCATGTCCGATCCGCAGGCGCGCTCCGCCATTCAGCAGGACATCGATTCAATTTCAGAGGTGGTCTCACAGCTTCTCGAACTGGCTGAACTGGATGCCCTGGAACTGGGTCATGTGGAGCCGGTGGATTTCCGCAGAGTCTGCGAGGAGGTCGTCGCGATGCTCGCACCGCTTGCCGTGCGGCGGGGCAAGGCCATCGAGCTGACGGGAGCCGAGGAGCCTGTCATGGTCCAATGCTGCTCCAGGCTGCTTGCCCGTGCGGTACGCAATCTTCTGGAGAACGCGATCGTCCATACGCCATCCGGCACAACGGCGCGTCTTGAGCTTCACGAGGACGGGCTGCTGCGTGTCATCGACCGGGGGCCGGGTGTCGCTGTCGAAGACCGTGCGCGGGTCTTCCAGCGGTTCTGGCGCGGCAAGGGACGCAAAGGCCCGGGAGCGGGACTCGGGCTTTCAATCGTCCAGCGTATTGCCACGGCCTTTGGTGGGACTGTCGACGTGGGCGAAGCCCCGGGCGGCGGGGCCGAGTTCTCCCTGCGGCTTCCCCTTGCCGATCTCCCATCGGCCGCCACTGAGGGTTGAGGGCGGGCATATTTCCGCCGTCACTCCGGCGGCGCCGGCGGCAGCAAGGCGGCCGCGCGCGCCTTGGCTTTAGCGATCTGTGTGTCGCTCAGCCGGCTCGCGACGGCTTCTCGGGCATGCTCGGCCAGGTGACCCCAATAGCGAATGGCGATCTCGTACCAGACGTAAGCCTCGACAAGGTCAGGCTCCACGCCATGGCCATAGGCGTAGGCGTCGGCGACGAAGAGCTGTGCGCCGACGTCGCCCTGCTCAGCCGCGCGGCGGTACCATTTCACCATCTCGGCCTGGTCTTCGGCGACTCCGTCTCCCGTCCGGTACATGCGCGCCAGTTCCATCTGCGCCTGGACCAGGCCTTGCTCGGCGGCCTGCTGCAGCCAGGAGGCCCCGGCTTCCGGGTCCGGCTTGCCGGTGTAGCCGTGACCCAGGATCACGCCGACGATGTACTGCGCTTGCCCATCGCCCGCTTCCGCAGCGGGAAGCAGTTCTGCGACGGCTGCCGTGTAGTTGCCCTGCTCGAACAGCATGAGGCCGCTGTCGAGGTCGGCCCACGCCGGCGCACCGGCCGTCAGGACCGCTATAAGGCAAAGGACGATTAGTCTCATGATCCGAACCCCGCTCATTGCTCCAGAATCCCTTGCAGCCATCACCTAGTGTGCCGGAGCCAGAATTCCCTGCGGAAACCAGGCCGCGCCCCCAAAACCGCCCACCCAGGCCGCCCCTTCGGGATCGACCGACATCGAAAACACCGTCTCGGCAAACAAGCCGTCGGCCGTTCCGTAGGTGGTGAAGGCCTTGCCGTCGTACTTCGCCAGCCCGCGGCTGGTGCCGGCCCAGATGTTGCCCGCCGTGTCCTCGTTCAGTGAAAAGATATGGTTGGCCGGCAGGCCGTCGCTCTTGGTAAAGGTGCGCCAGCTGCTGCCGTCGAAGCGCGACAGGCCGCCTCCCCAGGTTCCTGCCCAGACGACCCCGGCGCGGTCGACGACCAGCGCGACGATGTAGTTGGGG
>JBNKHC010000355.1:0-4547 GCA_050290145.1 Kiloniellaceae bacterium
GGACTGCAGGCCCAGCAGGATCTTGCAGGCCTTCTGGGTGGCGTTGAAACGATCCTCGATGCGGCCTTCCTCGATGGCCGCCTTCGCCTTGCCCACTTCCTTGATCATACCGTCGTAGAGCATGACGACGGCACCAAGCGACGTCGTCATGTTGGAGGCGGCCTGGTAAGCGGACAGGGCGTTGTAGGATTGCGTCACGTTCCCGAACCTCAATGCGTAACAGTACTGGTCGCCGGCGGTTCCCGGCGGTCGGCCGGCTTAGTCATCGCCGCTCTTCAGGAAGGCGGAAAGCTGCTCGGCCATGGCCTCGGCCTGGGCGACGGCCTGCTCCATAGCGGCATACTTCGCGATCAGGGTGGACTGATAGAGCGCCAAGCGGTCTTCCAGGGCCAGGATCTTGTCGCTGTAGTCCTCGCTCTGGGCCGTCAGGCGGTTCACCTCGTCGGTGATCAGACCGTCCGAACCGTTGATGTAGTCCTCGAGATGCTGGTAGAGCCGCTCGGCAATACCGGTCGATGTGGTGATGGTGATGTTCTGGGCGGCCGCACCCGCATCCGAGGTGTCACGGCTGTAGGCCAGCGACATGCCCTCGTAGACCGTCCCTGCCAGGCCGCGCAGCACGTTGCCGTCGACCTCGAAGGCGTCGACGCCGCTGACCTGCAGGTTGGTGCCGTCGATGGCGCCGCCCGGATCGGTGATGACGAAAGTGCCCACCTCCAGCAGCTCGCTGCGCGTCACCAGCCGGATCTCGGAAGAGCTGGACTGGAAGCTGAACTCGAAAACGGCACGGACCTCGTCCAGCTTGTCCACCAGGTTGGAGTCCAGGGTGCCGTCGTCGATGGTCAGCAGGCCGTCCTGGGTCAGCTCGATGCCGACGTTCCGCAAGGTCGCCAGGTCGCTGGCCCCGAGGCCGTCGACGAGGCTGGAAATGTCGCTGCCCAGGTCACGCCCCAGGGAGCGCAGCAGGTTGTCGCCGAAGAGAATCGCCGCGGCGCCGAGCTCACCGTCCTCGTTGACTTCCTGCTGGGAAAGCAGGAAGGACTTCACGTCGTTGTAAGCGGTGACGAACTCTTCGATCTGCGCCCGCGCGGCCGAGAGGTCCGCCTCGATCTCCAAGGTCACCGTGGTGCCGGCGTCCGCCTTGAAGAGGTCGATGGTCACGTTGTCGATGAGGTCGTCGATCTCGTTGGAATCGCGCTCGATGACCGTCGCGATACCGTCGAGGGTGAGCTGCGCCGGCTGCGGCGCCTGCAGGGTCGTGGTATAGGTCGCGCCGTTGTCGGCCGAGACGTTCAGGGCCGCCAGCGTGGCGCCGCCGTTGTCGCCGGTGATCTCGATCGCCTTGTTGGTGTCTTCCGCCGTCAGGACGACGCGATAGTCGCCGGCGGCGATCTTGAGCGCCGAGGCCCGGACCCCGGTGGTACCGGAGACCGCGTTAATGGCGTAGACCACGTCGGTGGCGGTCATGTCCGCGGTGATGTCGATGTTGGCGGTGGTGCCGCCGGCCAGGCCGACGGTAATGGTTTCCGTGACGCCCAGCGCCGTCGAGACGTCGGCCAGGGTGCTGCCGGAGACCTTGTGAGCCTCGGCAATCTGCTGCACGACGATGTCGTAGACGCCTGGGGAGGCGCTGTTGGTGGCCGTGGCGCCCAGGATCTCGGTCGCCGCCGTCGCGGAGTCGGAGGAAACGAAAGTCGCCTTCTGCTCGAAGACGTTGTTCAGGATACCGACGGAACCCGGCGGGTTGCGCAGACCGTCAACCGCGGACTGCAGGCTGCTGAGCAGCGTCTTGAATTCGTTGAAGGCCGCGATGCGGGTGTCGTTTTCGGAGATCTTGTTCTCAAGCCGGTCAATCGGGATCCGCTTGACGGCGAGCGAGGCCTCGATGATGGCAGCCGTGTCCAGCCCGGAAAACGAGCCGGTCAGCAGCGGGGAGTTTCCAAGGAAGGAAACCGTGCCTTGTGTTCCTGCGAGAGCCATGAAACTTCTCCTACGCCCCCAATTCTACACCCAAGACTACTGCCGCATTTGCTTAAAACCCGTTAAAATATCTTGGTTATCAGGGTGTTAAGCTATACCGAAATGGTCCTCTTCGGCTTCTTCGCGGTGCCCTGGAGGACCTCCTCCACGCTCCGGAAAGCCTTCTCCGGCGGGAATTCGACCAGGATGTCGCCGTTCTGGCGATCATAGACCCGGACGATCAGCCGGCCGCTGTCCTGATCCTTGTAGGTGGTCAGGGCAGAATTGGGCGCGGCCTGCTGGAGCACCGGCTTACTGGACCGCCCGCTGGCCTGCACGGCCTGGGGGCTCTCCACCTTCTCCGGTGTCGCTGTCCTGGTATCGACCGGCGGCACTTTCGCCAGGTTCGATTTCGTATTCGGGACCGCCGCTGACGGGGCGGTGTTCTTGATCGTCGTGTCCATCTGCAATAGCCCTCCTTAGGCGGGCTCGCCGGACCGGCTGGGTGTGGGCCCGTAGACCCACACCCACCCAGACAATCCGGGCTTACTGCAGAACCCGCAGCAGGGACTGCGGGATCTGGTTGGCCTGGGAGACGGCAGAAACGGCCGCCTGGACCAGCACCTGGGTGGAGACCAGCTTGCTCTGCTCGGCCGCCAGGTCGACGTCCATGATGGACGACTTCGCAGCGTCGATGTTCTCCAGCGAGGTCGCGATCTGCTGACCGCGGAACTCGAAACGGGAAATCAGAGCACCAGCCGTCGCACGCGCCTCGGAGACGCGATCGATCGCCGTGTCGACCGCCGACATAGCCGCCGCGGCAGCGCCGGCCGTGGCCACGTCCGTCGTGCCAACGCCGAGAGTCGCCGCAGTGAAGGCCGCAGCGGTCGCGGCCAAGGTCGTGAAGTTGACGGTGATGGTGTCGCTCACGTCGGTGCCAACGAAATAGCTGGTCGCAGAAACCGTACCATCCAGCACAGAATCACCGTTGAAACGCGTGGTGATCGCGATGCCGTCGATTTCGCTGATCAACTCCTGATACTCGGCGTCGATGAAGCCGCGCTCCGTATCGGTCGGAACACCCGACAGAGACTGGGCCGCCAGGGCCTTCATACGCTGCAGCACGTCGCCGATACGGCCAAGGCCGCCGTCGGCCACCTGCACCACCGAGGCACCCTGGGCGGCGTTGATGCCGGCCTGGGTCAGGGCGGTGACGTCGGCCTTCAGACGGGTGCCGATGGCGAGGCCGGCGGCGTCGTCGGAAGCCTTCACGATGCGCGAACCGGAGGCCAGCTTGCTGACCGAGCTCGTCGCCATGGACGAGTTGTAGTTCAGGAAACGAAGGGCGGAGTTCGCCGCCGTATTCGTAGCAACAACAGGCATAGTACTTTTCCTTCTACTTGAAGAGGTGGGGTCCCCCGCTTTCTGCGGGGGACCTTTCCAACCGGCCTACTTGGCCAGCCTACTCACCTTACTGCAGGACCCGCAGCAGGGACTGCGGAATCTGGTTGGCCTGGGAAACCGCCGAAACGGCCGCCTGGACCAGCACCTGATTGGAGACCAGCTTGCTCTGCTCGGCCGCCAGGTCGACGTCCATGATGGACGACTTCGCGGCGTCGATGTTCTCCAGCGAGGTCGCGATCTGCTGACCGCGGAACTCGAAACGGGAGATCAGAGCACCAGCCGTCGCACGCGCCTCGGAGATCGAGTCGATCGCGGTGTCGACCGCGGCCATCGCCGCAGAGGCGTTGGCGGCGGTGTCCACGGCTTCACCGTTCACACCCAGACCGGTGGTCGTGAACACAGACACAGCGGCCAGGGCGGTGAAGTCGACGGTGATGGTGTCGCTCACGTCGGTGCCGACGAAGTAGTCGGTCGCCGTGACCGTGCCGTCGAGCACCGAGTCGCCGTTGAAGCGGGTGGTCGCGGCAATGCCGTCGATTTCGCTCAGCAGCTCCTGGAACTCGGCGTCGATGAAGCCACGCTCCGTATCGGTCGGAACACCCGACAGCGACTGGGCCGCCAGGGCCTTCATACGCTGCAGCACGTCACCGATACGGGACAGACCGCCATCGGCCACCTGCACCACCGAGGCACCCTGGGCGGCGTTGATGCCGGCCTGGGTCAGGGCGGTGACGTCGGCCTTCAGACGGGTGCCGATGGCAAGGCCGGCGGCGTCGTCGGAAGCCTTCACGATGCGCGAACCGGAGGCCAGCTTGCTGACCGAGCTCGACGCCATGGACGAATTGTAGTTCAGGAAACGAAGGGCGGAGTTCGCCGCCGTATTCGTAGCAACAACAGGCATAGATCTATTCCTTCTACTTGAAGAGGTCGTGTCCCCCGCTTCTTGCGGGGGACAGTTTTACCGGCCTACTTGGCCAGCCTACTTACCTTACTGCAGGACCCGCAGCAGGGACTGCGGGATCTGGTTGGCCTGGGAAACCGCCGAAACGGCCGCCTGGACCAGCACCTGATTGGAGACCAGCTTGCTCTGCTCGGCCGCCAGGTCGACGTCCATGATGGACGACTTCGCGGCGTCGATGTTCTCCAGCGAGGTCGCGACCTGCTGACCGCGGAACTCGAAACGG
>JBNKHC010000356.1:0-21105 GCA_050290145.1 Kiloniellaceae bacterium
AGTCGTGACCAACGTCGAAGAGATCCACCACGAGGGCGGGCCCGTCGCGGCCGCGCCGCTGCTGGTCGGCTCCGCCGCTGTGGTCATCGCCAATCCTTTTTCCGGGCGCTACGTCGAGGAGCTGCAGCCCTACATGGAGGAGCTGAAGCCGCTGGGGCTGGAAATGGCGCAGCGGCTCGTCGACGCGCTGGGGGGCGACAAGTCCCGCGTCTCCGGCTTCGGCAAGGCCTCCATCGTCGGCGGCGCCGGCGAGCTGGAGCACGGCGCACTGTGGCACGTGCCCGGCGGCTACGCCATGCGAGAGCTGCTGGGCGACGCCAGGGCCATCGTGCCTTCGGCCAAGAAGGTCGGCCCGGTCGGGGCGCGCATCGACGTGCCGATCACGCATATCAATGCCTCTTACGTACGCGGGCATTTCAATGCCGTCGAAGTCGGCGTGCCCGGCGCGCCGGAGGCCGACGAACTGGTGTTCATCCTGGCGATGACCACCGGCGCGCGCATCCACGACCGCATGGGCGGCTTGCGCGCGGAAGACGTCAAGGGGGAGGATGGCCTGAGATGAGGATGAGAAGATGAGCGTTAAGGTCCGCAAATACGTGGTGATCGTCGAGGAGACCCAGAAGGAGATCGGCAAGGCGATCTCTCCGCCGACGCGCCGCGCCGCCGCCCTGGCGGTGATCGAGAATCCCTTCAGCGACCGCTACGAGGAGGACCTGGAGGTCCTCATGCAGGCGGGCGAGGAGCTGGGCAAGACCCTGGGCGAGAAGGCGGTGGCGGCCCTGGGCGTGGCGCCGTCCCAGATCGAGAGCTACGGCAAGGCGGCCATCGTCGGCGAGGGCGGCGAGCTGGAGCACGCCGCCGCCATCCTGCATCCGCGCATGGGCAAGCCCCTGCGCCAGGCGGTGGAGAAGGGTGCCGCCCTGGTGCCCTCGTCGAAGAAGTTGGGCGGCATCGGCAGCGCCATCGACGTCCCGCTGGGCCACAAGGATGCCGCCTATGTGCGCAGCCACTTCGACGGCATGGAGGTGCGGGTGCCCGATGCGCCGCGCCACGGCGAGATCGTGGTGGCCATCGCGGTCACCGATTCCGGACGGCCGCTGCCGCGGGTCGGCGGCCTGACGACGGCCGAGGTGAAGGGCGAGGACGGCCTGCGCTGAGCGCGTGCCTGGATCGGGCTTGACCCGGGAATGGAGTTGAGATGACGGAACAACGCGTGACCACGGATGCCGTGATCATCGGTGCCGGCCCGGTCGGTCTCTTCGCGATCTTCGAGCTGGGGCTGCTGGGCCTGAAGTGCCATCTGGTCGATATCCTGGACAAGCCCGGCGGCCAGTGCGCCGAGCTCTATCCGGAAAAGCCGATCTATGACATTCCCGCGCTGCCCGTGGTCACCGGCGGTGAGCTGGTCGAGCGCCTGATGGAGCAGGCCGCGCCCTTCGAGCCGCAGTTCCACCTGGGCCAGATGGCCGAAAAACTGGAGAAGCTGGACAGCGGCAACTGGCTGCTGACCACCGACCTGGGCATGGAGCTGGAGGCGCCGGTCATCGTGGTGGCCGCCGGCGGCGGCAGCTTCGTGCCCAAGAAGCCGCCCATCGCCGGGATCGACGACTACGAGGGCAGCTCCGTCTACTACGCGGTGCGCAAGATGGAGACCTTCCGGGGCAAGCACCTGGTGATCGCCGGCGGCGGCGATTCCGCCCTCGACTGGACCCTCAACCTGCAGCCCATCGCCGCCAGCGTCACGCTGGTGCACCGCCGCCCGGACTTCCGTGCCGCGCCGGACTCGGTGGAAAAGATGCGCGCCCTGGCCGAGGCCGGAAAGATCAAGTTCCAGGTCGCCCAGATCGCCGGCCTGGAAGGCGAAGGCGGGCAACTGAGCGGCGTGAAGCTGAAATCGCCGGAGCAGGGCGAGTGGGTGGAGCCCTGCGACACCCTGCTGCCCTTCTATGGCCTGACCATGAAGCTGGGGCCGATCGCCGACTTCGGGCTGAACCTCAACGAGAACCTCATTGCGGTGGATACCGAGAAATTCGAGACCTCGGTGCCGCAGATTTTCGCCATCGGCGACATCAACACCTATCCCGGCAAGCTGAAGCTCATCCTCTCGGGCTTCCACGAGGCCGCGCTGATGGCGCAGCAGGCCTTCCACTACGTTCATCCGGACAAGAAACTGCGTTTCCAGTACACGACGTCGTCCAGCGAACTGCAACAGAGGCTCAAGGTGGCATGAAGGTAAAGGTGACCGACCGCGAGGGCGGCAAGCACGAACTGCCCTTTCAGGAGGGCGACACCCTGATGCAGGTGCTGACGGAGGAGGACCTCGGCGTCCGCGCCGAATGTGGCGGCTGCTGCGCCTGCGCCACCTGCCACGTCTACATCGGGCCCGAATGGTTCGCGAAGCTGCCGGCGCAGAGCGAGGAAGAGCTCTCCATGCTGGACGAGGCCTTCGAGGTGGAATCGACTTCGCGGCTGTCCTGCCAGGTGCTGCTGACGGCGGCCCTGGACGGCATGGAAGTGACCATCGCGCCGGACTGGGACTAGGTCCGAGACACGAAGGAAAGGAGAGAGAGCATGACGTTCGTCCGCAATGCCTGGTACGTCGCCGGCTGGTCGAAGAATTTCGGCCGGGAGCTCACGCCTCTCACGATCATGGACGATGACATCGTCATCTACCGCACCGAGGCCGGCGAGGCCGTGGCGCTGACCGACGAGTGTCCGCACAAGCGCTTGCCGCTCTCCATGGGGCGCCTGAAGGGCGACGCGGTGGAGTGCGGCTACCACGGCATGACCTTCGGCTGCGACGGCAAGTGCGTGCGGGTTCCCGGCCAGAGCAACCTGCCGTCCTCGGCCTGGGTGCGCGCCTATCCGCTGCACGAACGCCACGGCATCGTCTGGATCTGGATGGGCGAGGCGGAGAAGGCCGATCCTGACCTGGTCTTCGACATGCCGGAGTTCACCGACCCGAACTGGGCGCCGCACCACGGCGACGCCCTGGAACTGGAGAGCAACTACCTGCCGGTGGCCGACAACCTCTGCGACCCGGCGCACGTCAGCTTCGTGCACCCGACGACGCTGGGCAATCCGGCCTGTGAGGAAGTGCCCATCGACTGCACGCGCGAGGGCCGCACGGTGATCACCTGGCGCTGGATCCGCGACGCGCCGCCGGTCGGCTTCTTCAAGGCCTTCGGCAACTTCGCCGGCAACGTCGACCGCTGGCACTATTACTATCTGCACGCGCCCAACGTGGCGGTCATCGACTTCGGCAGCGCCGCCGCCGAGGAGGCCATCGGCGAGGAGGAGCGCGACAAGGGCGTGCGGCTCTTCGCGCTGCATTTCCTGACGCCGGTCTCCGAAACCCGCACGGTCGACCACTGGATGCACCTGCGCAACATCGCCCTGGACGACGAAGAGATGGGCGAGCGCATGAACGAGCAGTTCCGCATCGCCTTCGCCGAGGACAAGGCGATCCTGGAGACGATCCAGGCGCGCGAGGCCAAGGCCCCGGCGCGCCGGCCGGTGCGGATCGCCATCGACCGCGGACCCAACCACCTGCGGCGTATCATCGCCGAAATGGCCGCGGAGGAAAGCGCGCCGGCGGAAGAGACACAGATACAGGTGGTATCGTGACGTTATGAAAAAGCAACCGCACCGATCGTCACCCTCGGGATTGTCCCGAGGGTCCATGGGGCAGCATCTGGTGCGGTTGAACAATGGATGCTCGGGTCAAGCCCGAGCATGACAGTGAGAGAAGCCGGGAAAGCAGGAGAAGAACCGGCAAGCGACTATCGAACAGACCAACAGGAGGCAAGACATGGGGATCAGAAAGGTTTTGGGATCGGCGGTACTGGCCGCGTCCCTCATCGCGCCGGGCGCCGCCGGCGCCCAGGAGACCATCCGCATCGGCGACATCAACAGCTACAAGAACCTGCCGGCGCACACCATTCCCTATAAGCAGGGCGCAGAGCTGGCGATCGAGCAGATCAACGCCAAGGGCGGCGTGCTGGGCAAGCCGCTGGAGATCGTCTCGCGCGACGACCAGGGCAAGCCCGGCGAAGCGGTGCGCTACGCCGAGGAGCTCTTCACCAAAGAAAACGTGGTGCTGATCTCCGGCTCGCTGTTCTCCCACGTCGGCCTGGCGCTGGGGTCCTATGCCGGGCAGAAGAAGCGCATCTACCTGGCGGCCGAGCCGCTGGCCGACTCCCTGGTCTGGGCCCAGGGCAACCGCTACACCTTCCGCCTGCGCCCCAGCACCTACATGCAGGCCGCCATGCTGGCCGACGCCGCGGCCAAGAGCGGCGCCAAGCGCTGGGCGACCATCGCGCCGAACTATGCCTACGGCAAGGATGCCGTGGCCGCTTTCAAGGAAGTGCTGAAGGCCAAGGTGCCGGACGTCGAGTTCGTCGGCGAGCAGTGGCCGGCGCTGTTCAAGATCGACGCCGCCGCCGAGGCGCAGGCGCTGGAGTCCGTGAAGCCGGACGGCATCTACAACGTCACCTTCGGCAGTGACCTGGCGAAGTTCGTGCGTGAAGGCACGCTGCGCGAGCTGTTCAAGGACCGCACGGTGCTGGGCCTGCTGACCGGCGAGCCGGAATACATCGATCCGCTGGGCCCCGAAGCGCCGGTAGGCTGGATCGTCACCGGCTATCCCTGGTACGCCATCGACACGCCGGCGCACAATGCCTTCCTCGAGGCCTACCAGGCCAAGTACGACGACTATCCGCGCATCGGCTCCCTGGTCGGCTACAACGCCATGCTGTCCATCGCGGCGGCGATCGAGAAGGCCGGCAGCACCGACACCGAAGCCCTGGTCGAGGCCTTCGAGGGCCTGGAACTCGACACGCCATCCGGCGCCGTCACCTTCCGCGCCATCGATCACCAGTCCACCATGGGGGCCTGGGTCGGCACCACCGCGGTGAAGGACGGCAAGGGAATCATGGTCGATTGGAGCTACGAGGAGGGCGGCGACTACCTGCCGTCCGACGAGGTAGTGAAGACGCTGCGTCCGGCCAGCGGCGGCTGAGGCCACGCCGCCGCCTTGGGGGCGGGCGCCAGGACGGCGCCTGCCCCACCGGCCGCCCGCGTCCGATGATGGGTTTACCGCAGATGACCGAGACCGCCTGATGGGTGTCTACCTGGTTCAGTTTCTTTCCGGGCTGGCGAGCGCCTCGGCGCTCTTCCTCGCCGCCTCAGGCCTGTCGATCATCTTCGGCGTGACCCGCGTGGTGAACTTCGCCCACGGCTCCTTCTACATGCTGGGCGCCTATTTCGGCTATTCCCTGGTGCGCAACCTGGGCGGCGGCGCGCTGGGCTTCTGGGTCGCCCTGCTCATTGCCTCGATCGCGGTCGGCCTGGTCGGGCTGCTGGTCGAGGTGATCATCCTGCGCCGCCTCTACAAGGCGCCGGAGCTGTTCCAGCTGATCGCCACCTTCGGCGTCATCCTCATCATCCAGGACGTGGTCTTCTGGTACTGGGGCGCGGAAAACCTGCTGGGACCGCGCGCGCCGGGCCTCAGCGGCATCGTGCGCATCTTCGACGTGCCCATGCCGGTCTACGACCTGGCGCTGATCGCCATCGGACCGCTCGTCCTGCTCGGCCTCTGGCTGCTGTTCAACCGCACCCGCTGGGGGGTGCTGGTGCGCGCGGCCACCGAAGACCGCGAGATGGTCGGCGCCCTGGGCGTCAACCAGTCGCTGCTGTTCACCGGTGTCTTCGTGCTGGGCTCGGCGCTGGCCGGCCTGGGCGGCGCCATCCAGCTGCCCAAGGGCGACGCCAACCTGCTGATGGACTTCGGCATCCTGGCGGAAGTCTTCGTGGTCACCGTGGTCGGCGGCATGGGCTCAATCTTCGGCGCCTTCCTGGCCGCCGTGCTGATTTCCGAGCTCAACACCTTCGGCATCCTGGTCTGGCCGAACGGCACCCTGGTGCTGATGTTCATCCTCATGGCGGTGATCCTCATCGTGCGCCCCACCGGCCTGCTGGGCCGGCCCGAGACCATCGGCCAGAAGACGGAAACCGGGGCCGTCGAGGTGGTGCTGCCGGCGGGCCCGCACTACAAGATCTTCGTCGCCGTGGTGATCGCCCTGCTGGCGCTGCTGCCGCTGCTCACCGACGATTTCATCCTGGTGCTGGTCACCGACATCCTGGTGCTGGCGCTCTTCGCCACCAGCCTGCATTTCCTCATGTCGACCGGCGGGCTGGTCTCCTTCGGCCATGCCGCCTTCTACGGCGGCGGCGCCTACGCGGCGGCCCTGCTGGTCACCTACGCAGCCACGCCCTTCGAGCTGGCCTTGCTCTTGGCGCCCTTCGGCGCGGGGCTGCTGGCCCTCGTGATCGGCTGGTTCTGCGTGCGCCTCTCGGGCGTCTACTTCGCCATGCTGACGCTGGCCTTTGCCCAGGTCGCCTGGTCGGTGGTCTTCCAGTGGTCCGACGTCACCAACGGCGACGACGGCCTGCTCGGCATCTGGCCGGCGGCCTGGGCCTCGGGCACGGTCACCTACTACTACATCGCCTTCGTGGTCGCCCTTGCCGGCATCTTCCTGATCCGCCGGGTGGTCTTCGCGCCCTTCGGCTATGGCCTGCGCGCGACCCGCGACTCCTCGCTGCGCGCCGCGGCCATCGGCATCGACATCAAGCGCCAGCAGCTCGCCGCCTTCGTCTTCGCCGGCGTCATGGCGGGCCTGGCCGGTGGGCTCTTCGCCTTCTCCAAGGGCTCCGTGTTCCCGGACGAGATGTCGATCCCGCGCTCCTTCGACGCCCTGCTCATGGTGCTGCTGGGCGGTATCGAGTCGCTCTCCGGCCCTGTCGTCGGCGCTGCCGCCTTCACCTGGCTGCACGACGAGCTCATCACCTTCGAATACTGGCGCCTGCTGCTGGGCGTCGTCATCGTCGCCCTGGTGCTGCTGTTCCCGCAGGGCCTGGGCGGCGCGGCGCGGCACCATGTCGGGCGCTACCTGAAGCTGGAAGCCTCGCCGGGCGACCTGCGCTCGGCCACACCCCAAAAGGAACAGCGCGCATGAGCCTGGCCGAGAGCAAGACCGCAGCCGTGCCGGCGCTGGCCGTCAGCGGCCTCAGCAAGGCCTTCGGCGGCGTGCAGGCGGTGAAGGACGTGAACTTCCAGGTCGCCGAGGGCGAGTTGCTGGCCCTCATCGGCCCCAACGGCGCCGGGAAGAGCACCTGCTTCAACATGCTGAACGGCCAGATCCGGCCCGACCGGGGCAGCGTGAAGCTGGCCGGGGAGGAGCTGGTCGGCCGCTCCCCGGCGCAGATCTGGCGGCGCGGCGTCGGCCGCACCTTCCAGATCACCGCCACCTTCCCCTCCATGACCGTGGCCGAGAACGTCGCCATGGTGCTGATGAGCCAGGCCCGCGAGCTCTTCTCCTTCACCAGGAGCGCGGTGAACCGCCACCGGGCCAAGGCGCTGGAGCTGCTCGACATGGTCGGCATGGCGGGACAGGCGGACCGGCCCTGCGGCGTGCTGGCCTACGGCGACCTGAAGCGGGTCGAGCTGGCGGTGGCCCTGGGCAACGAGCCGCGGGTGCTGCTGATGGACGAACCGACGGCGGGCATGGCGCCGCGCGAGCGGGTGGAACTCATGGGTCTCGCCGCGCGCCTGGCGCACGAGCTGGACGTCGCCGTGCTGTTCACCGAGCACGACATGGACATCGTCTTCAGCCATGCCGACCGCATCATCGTGCTGAGCCGCGGCGAGCTGATCGCCGAAGGCGACGCCGACCGGATCCGCAGCGACCCCCTGGTGCTCAAGACCTACCTCGGCGAGGGCCAGGTCTACGCGCGGAAGGACTGAACGCCATGCTCGAGATCCCATGTTAGAAATTCGGGGCATTCACAGCTACTACGGCCAGGCGCACATCCTGACCGACGTCTCGCTCACCCTCTCCAAGGGCGAGATCGTGGTGCTGGTGGGGCGCAATGGCGCCGGCAAGTCGACCACCATCAAGTCGATCATGGGCATGGTGCGCGTGACCCAGGGCTCCATCGCCTACGACGGCGAGGAGATCCTGGGCGAGCCGGCGAACCGCATCGCCCGCCGCGGCCTCGGCTACGTGCCGGAGGAGCGGCGCATCTTCACCCGCCTGACGGTGCAGGAGAACCTGGACTGCGGCCGGCAGCCGGCCCGGGAGGGCACGCGAAACTGGACGGCGGACGACATGTTCGACCTCTTCCCCAACCTGGCGGAAGCCCGGCAGCGGCCCGGCGGCACGCTTTCCGGCGGCGAGCAGCAGATGCTGACCATCGCCCGCACCCTGATGGGCAATCCCGGCTGCATCCTGCTGGACGAGCCCTCGGAGGGCCTCGCCCCGGTGGTGGTGGAGCAGATCATCAAGGTGGTGAAGGAGATCAAGGCCCAGGGCATTCCGGTGCTGCTGTCGGAGCAGAACCTCTACTTCGCCGGCCTGGTCAGCGACCGCGCCTACGTCATCGAGACCGGACATATCCGCTACGAAGGCTCCATGCGCGAGCTGGAAGAAAACGACGAGGTCCGCCAGCAGTATCTGGCGGTTTAGCGGGGCGGTGAGTGAGGGAGTTTGGTCCGCATCCTTCGAGACGGCCGCTTTCGCGGCCTCCTCAGGATGAGGGAGGAGTTCAAGAGATTGACCTCATGCTGAGGAGCGAGTGCGAGCGAGCGTCTCGAAGCACGAGGTCAATCGGGCCGGCGACATCGCCGGACGTGTAAGGGAGACCTGCCATGAGCGAGAAGCTTGTCATCAAGAACATCGGCCTGCTGCTCTCCGGCGACCTGGGGCAGCCGATCCTGGAGGCCGACACCATCGTCGCCGTGGACGGGCGCATCGCCGAGGTCGGCAAGGCCGCCGAAGTCGACACCTCCGGCGCCGACAAGACCGTCGACGCCAAGGGCACCACCGTGGCGCCGGGGCTGATCGACAGCCACGTGCACCCGGTTTTCGGCGACTGGACGCCGCGCCAGAGCCAGATCAACTGGATCGACTCCTTCCTGAACGGCGGCGTCACCACCATGATCTCCGCGGGCGAGGTGCACCTGCCGGGCCGGCCCAAGGACATCGTCGGCCTGAAGGCCCTGGCCATCACCGCCCAGCGCGCCTTCTCCAACATGCGCTTCGGCGGCGTGAAGGTGCACGCGGGCGCGCCGGTCATCGAAAAGGGCATGGAGGAGGAGGACTTCAAGCAGCTCGCCGAGTCCGGCGTGAAGCTGCTGGGCGAGGTCGGCCTGGGCGGCGTGAAGCAGGGCGAGGAGGCCAAGAAGATGGTGGCCTGGGCGCGCAAGTACGGCATCCAGAGCACCATCCACACCGGCGGCCCCTCGATCCCCGGCTCCGGCCTCATCGACGCCGACGTGGTGCTGGAGGCCGACGCCGACGTTATCGGCCACATCAACGGCGGCCACACCGCCCTGCCGCTGACCCAGATCCGCTGCCTCTGCGAGAGCTGCAGCCGCGCGGTGGAGATCGTCCACAACGGCAACGAACTGGCCGCGCTCTACGCCATGCGCACGGCCATGGAGTTGGGCCAGCCGGAACGCATCATCCTCGGCACCGACTCGCCGGCGGGCTCCGGCGTGCAGCCGCTGGGCATCCTGCGGGTCATCTCCCTCTTGTCCTCCATCGGCGAGGTGCCGGCGGAGACGGTGTTCTGCTTTGCCACCGGCAACACCGCACGGATGCGCGAGCTGGACTGCGGCCTTATCGAAGTCGGCCGGGCGGCGGACTTCGTCATCATGGACAAGGCCCAGCACACCGCCGGCAAGACCCTGCTGGACTCGGTGCGCCTCGGCGACCTGCCGGGCATCTCCATGGTCATCATCGACGGGGTGGTGCGCTGCGGACGCTCGCGCAACACGCCGCCGGCCGAGACCCTGGCAGAGGTCGCGTGAGCGGGCCCGCCCCCGAAACGCCGGCCGCTGAAGGCGAGACGGCAACCTCCGGCTATCGGCTGGAGCGGCAGATCGGTTTTCTGCTGCGCCGCGCGCACCAGTACGCCAGCGAGGTCTTCCAGGCCAAGATCGGCGCCCGCAACCTGACGCCGCAGCAGTTCTCCGTTCTCGTCACCCTGCTGGAGCGGCGGGAGATCGCCCAGACCCGCCTGGGCGACCTGGTGGCCATGGACCCGGCCACGGTGCTGGGCGTGGTCCAGCGTCTCGCCCAGCGTGGCCTGGTCGCCGTGCGCACCGACCCCGCCGACGGCCGCCGCCGCCTGGTGCAGCTCACCCACGACGGCCACGAACTGGCCCGCGATCTGATCGCCATCGGCCCCGAGATCTCCCGCGACACCCTGGCCGGCCTGACCGAGAAGGAGCAGCGCGACCTGCTGCGCCTGCTGGATCGCCTGGGCCGGAAGCGTGAAGCCCCGGCCGCGAACGACGATCCGCTCTAGAACCTTTCGGCCCGCAGCACCTCACAGTCGGTGATGCAGACAACTCCGATGTGCCGTTCGACGACGGCGAAGGCGGCCTCCAGCAAGCCATCGAGACGCTCCGGCCGGATAATGCAGACCACCTGCACCATGCCTTCCGCGCGGCTGATCTGGCCGGACCGGCTCCATGCGCCGGATCGACCTGAACCGCCCAGGACCGGCATGATCGTGTATCCCGTCACACCGGACGTCTTGAGCGCGTCGGTCAGCCGAGACTGCATCACTTTCTCGATGGTGATCTCGACTCGTTTTGCTCTGTGTGTCTGCATGTCAGGCTCCGGTAGCCGCTTGCGCCATCGCAAGATAGAGGGGAATGCCCAATACAAGATTGAAGGGGAAGGTGACACCGAGCGATAGCGTCAGATAGATCGACGGTTTCGCCTCCGGCAGGGCCACCCGCATGGCGGCAGGAACTGCGATGTAGCTGGCGGAGGCCGCAAGCACCATCAGCAGCAGCGCGCCGCCGGTGGAGAGCTCCAGGGCCAAGGCGGCAGCCAGCCCCAAGAGGCTGCCCAGCACAGGCATGATCAGGCCGAAGGCGATGCTGCCGAGCCCGAGCGACTTGCGCCCGGCCTGCATTCCCCGCCCCGCCAGCAATCCCATGTCCAGCAGGAAGAGGCAGAGGACTCCCTTGAAGGGCGTGACGACGAAGCTCTCGATCTCCGCCAGCCCCTGGGGCCCGGTGATCCAGCCGATCAGGAACGCGCCCACGAGCAGCACGATGGAGCCGTTCAGAAGGACCTCGCGCCACAAGCCGGAGTCCATCCCTTTGAGACTGCCGCCGCGCGAGGCCAGCCAGAGAGCAGAGAGAATGGCCGGCGCCTCCATGGCGGCAGCGACGGCCACCATGTATCCCTCGGCGACCAAGCCGCGACTGGCGAGGACCGAGCTGGCGGCGACAAAGGTGACGATTGAGATCGATCCATAGTGCCCGGCGGTGGCCGCGGCATTCAGGCGGTCCATCTTCGACATCACCCGGAGCAGCAGAAAAGCCAAGAAAGGCATTGCTCCGGACAGAACAACCCCTGCCAGGAGCGACAGGCCCAATGAGAGGTCCACGCCGTGCTCGGCGACGCTGACGCCGCCTTTGAAGCCGATGGCGAAAAGCAGGTAGATCGAAAGGGCCTTGGCGACGGCCTCGGGAATCGACAGGTCCGACCGCGCCAGGGCAGCCACCAACCCGAGTGCAAAAGACAGAACGATCGGCGAGATCAGGTTTTCAGCGGCCAGCGCAAAGGTTTCGGACATTGGGTTTTCCTGGGGCCATCACACAAGGCTGGGCGTATCGTGACGGAACGCCGTTGTAAAGAGGAGGGGTGCGTATTCGGCTGGACTTCAACGCGCAACTAAACGCACAAGGGCTGCGCCAAGGCGAGTGCCGCCCTCCGACTCTTGAATCATTTTACAGTCCGACATTGGTCATTGCGTGTCTGTCAGGCCCTTCTCTGCAACGATGTCTGAACGGCCTGGCCACACAGATATGGCCGAAAATCGAAAAGTCACGCGGGCGCATCGAATTTGCTTGTGCCGTTTCAAGAACTGGCGCCGCCTCGCCATCCGGCAGACGGCGGCGCGCAAGGCCTGACCCGCAGGGCCTGGAGCGGTTCAGCCGGAGAGACTTTTTAGGGCTGACCCCGACCGCCAAGTTATTATAGAACCTACCGAAGGGTGCCGGGCGCTGGGGCCCGAACGACTGGGGGTTCTTTTGGTTGAAACGCTGATCGCGCGCAACATGGCCTGGGCCGCCGAACGGCTTGCTGAGGATCCGAACTATTTCAAGCGTTTGTCGGACATCCAGCGGCCGCATTACTTCTGGATCGGCTGTTCCGACAGCCGCGTGCCGGCCAACGTCATCGCCGGCCTGGAGCCGGGCGAGGTCTTCGTCCACCGCAACGTCGCCAACCTGGTGAACCCGGGCGACCTGAACTGCCTCTCGGTGCTGCAGTTCGCTGTCGAGGCCCTGAAGGTGCAGGAAATCATCGTCACCGGCCACTACGGCTGCGGCGGCATCGCCGCCGCGGTGGACGGGGAGCGTCACGGCATCATCGACCACTGGCTGCAGCCGATCCGCGACACCGCGGCGCACTGCCATGAAGAACTGGACAAGTTGACCGACCAGCGTGCGCGCCTCGACCGGTTGTGCGAGTTGAACGTCATGGCCCAGGTGCAGCGGGTGGCGGAAACCCCCATCGTCCAGGACGCCTGGAAGAGCGGCCAGCAGCTGCTGGTCCACGGCCTGGTCTACGGCCTCACCGACGGGCGGCTGCGCAACCTCGGCTGCACCCTGCCGAAGCCGAAAGACTGACCCGGGGGCGGCGCGGCGCATGGGCGGTGAGCCATCGCTGGAGCCCGGTCCCTCCCTGAAAAGGGGCCTCAACCTGCCGCTGCTGGTGCTCTACGGGCTGGGCACCACCATCGGCGCCGGCATCTACGCCCTGGTGGGCAAGGTGGTCGGCAACGCCGGCCTGCACGCGCCCTTCGCCTTCCTGCTGTCGGCGGCGCTGGTCGCCTTTTCCGCCTTCTCCTTCGCCGAGCTGTCTTCGCGCCTGCCGCGCAGCGCCGGCGAAGCGGTCTACGTGCATGAAGGCTTCGGCCTGCGCTGGCTGGCGCTTGCCGTCGGCCTGCTGGTCATCCTGGCCGGCGCGGTGTCCTGCGCCACCCTGGCGCGCGGCTTCGTCGGCTATTTCCAGGAGCTGATCGCCATTCCCACCTGGCTCGGCATCGTCGCGGTGGTCCTGCTGCTGGGCGCGGTGGCGGCCTGGGGCATCACCGAATCGGCGCTGCTGGCCGCGGCGGTCACGCTGCTGGAGGCGGGCGGGCTGATCTTCGTCGTCTGGAGCGGCCATGACGCCCTGGCCACCCTGCCGCAGCGCTGGACGGAGATCGTTCCCTCCCTGGAAGGCGGCGTCTGGCTGGGCCTGCTCTCGGCCGGGGTCGTGGCTTTCTATGCCTTCATCGGCTTCGAGGACATGGTCAACGTGGCCGAGGAGGTGAAGGACGTCGAGCGCACCCTGCCGCGGGCGATCCTCATCACCCTCGGCCTGACCTCGGTGCTCTACTTCCTGGTCGGCCTGGTGGCGGTGCTGGCGGTGCCGGTCGACGAGCTGGCGGCCAGCGACGCACCGCTCGCCCTCCTCATCCAGCGCAGCGGCGGCGGCTCCGGCACCTGGATCAGCCTCATCGCCATCATCGCCGTGCTGAACGGCGCCCTCGTCCAGATCATCATGGCGGCGCGGGTGCTCTACGGCCTCAGCGCCCAGGGCTGGCTGCCGGCGTTCTTCGCCAGTGTGCATGCGCGCCGGCGCACGCCCGTCAAGGCGACGCTGGCGGTCGCGGCGTTGATCTCCGGCTTCGCCCTGCTGCTGCCCCTGGAAACCCTGGCGCGGGGCACCTCCCTGGTGACGCTGGTGATCTTCGCGACAGTGAACCTGGCGCTGTGGCGCCTCAAAGCGCGTGGGCCCGCCCCGGCCGGGACGGCGACCTTCCCCCGTTGGATCAGCCTCGGCGGGTTCTTGGTTTGCGCCGCGGTCTTCCTGTTGGAGGTCGCACGCCTGGTGGCTAACTTGTGAAGACTTCCATCTCGCCGATGTTCTTGGCGCGGGCGAGCAGCCGCCTGGCGTACTTCTTCTGATCCAGGCTGCCGAGTTCCTCCTGAAACTCGCGGCTGATGCGGATCGGTCCCAGGTCTTCCGGGCCTTCCACAATGTCCTCCGCGCCTTCCACAATGTCCTCCGCATGCAGCTCCTCCAGCCGCGCCGCCTTGTTGACCTCTCTGCCGATGAGGGTGAACTGGTGCCGGGTGGCGGAGCCGAAATCGCCGCTCACCACCAGGCCGACATGCAGCCCCACGCGCAGTGACAGCGGCGTCGCGCCGATCTTGATGGCGGCGACCGCCCTGACCGCCTCTTCGGCGGCGCGCAGGGCCTCCACGCATTCGCTGCGCGCGTTGCCGCTGTTGCCAGACAGCACCCAGAAGGCCATGAGGCCGTCGCCGATGAACTTGTCGATGTGGCCGCCGCGCCCCAGGATCGGGATCGACTGGGCATTGAAGAAACGCTGGACGATGTCGGCGATGCGGTCCGGGGCCGTGTTCAGGGTATGGCGGCTGAAGTCGACGATGTCTGAGAACCAGATAATGGCGCGGTCGACGGCGTAGGCCGTCTGGTGCTCTCCGCCTGCGCGCAGGCGCCGGCTCAGCGCGTATTCGTTGGTGTAGGCATGGAGGATGCGGGTGTCGTCGGCCAGCTGCCGGCTGAGCGACGAGGTCTTGTGACTGGCGTTGCGCAGCT
This sequence comes from Kiloniellaceae bacterium, assembly GCA_050290145.1. Taxonomy (GTDB): domain Bacteria; phylum Pseudomonadota; class Alphaproteobacteria; order Kiloniellales; family Kiloniellaceae; genus Pelagibius. The sequence goes on from JBNKHC010000356.1 coordinate 14,700, forward strand.
TCAGGGAGATGATCTTGGCGATGTTCTTCCAGATCTTGCCGGCTTCGGGATGCTGCTCGATCTTCTCCCTGTCGATCACCAGGACCTCGACGCAGCTTTCGTTGGCCATGACGTCATAGATCCGCTGATAGCCGTTGCCGACCAGGTGCTGCTCGCCGATGACCTCGTTGCGCCGTCGCACGAAGAGCGTGCGGTCATGCTCCTTGATGGCGACCGAGCCGGTCACGATGACCCAGAGGCAGCGGGCCGGATCGCCGTGCCGGCAGATGTATTCGCCCTCGGCATAGCGGTAGGGCCGCGGCTCCAGTCCCGAGGGATCGGCGACGTCGTCCACCAGGCCGCTGCTGATCAGGGCCTCCGAATAGTCGGGCGTCAGGCCATGGACCTCAAAGATCTGCGATTGATTTGCCATGGGCGGAGCCAGTGGTGAGTTACTCGCCGAAAGGTTCGCGAGATCGGCGCTAGATCAGGATGCTACCCCAAACGGCCTGCGTGCAGCCAGATCGTGCAATCGCAACTTTGCCGAGACTGGCCGAACTCGCCGTCCCGGGCCACTGCTGCTCCTCGGCCTTGTCGCGCAGCGCCGGCCTAAGGGTGGGTCAGCAGCAGCAGGTCGAATTCCGCAGTTTCCTTCGCATAGAGGAAGTCGTCGGCGATCTGCCGCAGCGTGGCGCGGCGGATCTGCGGCGGCTTGATGCGGGAGCGCTCGTTGGCGATGAAGGCGCGCAGACTGTAGCGGTTGCGGGCGATGAAATGGAAAAACTCCTCCAGGGCGCCGTTGCGCTGCAGCTCACCGGGCGAGAACTCCATGATGATGGCGGGCCGCCTCTCGCGCTCGGACAGCAGATCCTTCATGCCGCGCAGGACGCTGATCTCTGCGCCCTGGACGTCGATCTTAATCAGCTTCACCTTCGGCTCGCCGCTCAGCAGTTCGTCCAGCGTGGTTACGGGCACTTCCACGCCGGGCGCCAGGTCGCCCTTGCGCAACAGGCTGTGCGCGCCGGCATTGAACTCCCCCTGGAACAGCGTCGCCTCGCCGGTGAAATCAGCAACCGCCGTGCGGTGGACCTCTGCGTTGCTAAGGCCGTTCAGCTCGAGGTTGGCCGCCAGCAGGGCAGCGTTGTCCGGGGCGGGCTCGACCGCGTGCACCCGGCCGCTCTGCCCGACGCAGAGGCCAGCGTAGACCGAGAAATAGCCGATGTTGGCGCCGACATCGACAAAGACGTCGCCTTCCTTCAGGTAGCTGATAAGGAAGGTGGTGATCGGCCGCTGCCAGACGCCGTATTGCCGGATGAAATTCGAAACCGTCTCCGCACGGTCATGCAGCCGGAGCAGCGGATAGGTCTCTCCGACCTTGGTCGTGAGGCGGATCGGCTCCGCACCGCCTCTCTCCTCGCCGCCGATCTCATCGCCGCTCATCCTGTCGCCGCCCCTTTCCCTCAAATGTCCTTGCACAGCCTGAGCGCATCGTAGATGGCGGCGTGGACGTTGCGGCTGGCGACGGCATCTCCAATACGATACAGGCGGAAGCGGCCTTCGGGGTTGCCCGTCGCCTCCTGCGGCCGCCCGGCGATCATGGCCTCGTAGTCGACGGCGCCGAGGTTGGCGCTGAGCGGCTTCAGCTCGAAGTAGAGGTCGTCCAGAGGCAGGGTGCCGTGCTCGACCACCAGCTGGTCCACCTCGCGGGTTTCGGTGCGCTCCGAGTAGTCGGAGCCCAGAGTCACCTTGAGCCGGTTGCCGGCACGCTCGGCCGCCAGCACCCGCTTGTTGATGGTGATCCGCGTGCCCTGCGCGTCGAAGCAGCGGGCATAGGCCACGTGGTTCAGGCCGCCGACGTCGGCGGCGAAGAAGCGCTCCGGCGTGACGATCTCCAGGGCCGCGCCGTTGGCGGCGATCATCTCGGCGGCGGCCAGGCCCGGGTGGCTGGCGTTGTCGTCGTAGAGCAGCACGTTCTCGCCGAGGGGCGCGTCGCCCGAGAGGATGTCCCAGGAGCTGACGGCCAGCTCGGCGCCGGCCAGGATCTCGGTATTGGGCAGTCCGCCGGTGGCGATCACCACCACCTCCGGGTCCTCGGCCAGCACCTCCTCAGCGCCGACGTAGCTGTTGAAGTGGAAGGTGACGCCCTTGTCCTCGCAGCGCGCCAGGCGCCAGTCGACGATGCCGATCAGTTCGCGGCGCCGCGGCACCCGGGCGGCGAGGCGGACCTGGCCGCCGGCCTCGCTGGCCGCCTCGAAGACCGTCACCCGGTGACCGCGCGCGGAGAGCACGCGGGCGGCCTCCAGGCCCGCCGGGCCGGCGCCCACCACCACCGCGCGCTTCGTGCTCTCCGCCGGGCGGACGACGTGCGGCATGGTTGCCTCGCGGCCCGTCGCCGGGTTGTGGATGCAGAGCGCCTCGTGGCCCTCGTAGATGCGGTCCAGGCAGTAGGTGGCGCCGACGCAGGGACGGATCTCCTCCTCCCGGCCGGCGGCGATCTTGCTGACGATGTGCGGGTCGGCGATGTGAGCGCGGGTCATGCCGACCATGTCGAGCTTGCCCTCGGCCACCGCGTGGCGCGCCGTCGCCACGTCGGCGATGCGCGCGGCGTGGAACACCGGGAAGCGGGTCTCCGCCCGCACCTCGCCGCAGAAATCCAGGTGCGGCCCGGCGGGGGTACCCTGGGTCGGAATGACCTTGGAGAGCGCGGCGTCGGTTTCGATGTGGCCGCGGATGAGGTTCAGGAAGTCGATCTGCCCGGAGGCCACCAGGCGCCGCGCGATCTCGACGCCCTCTTCGCGGGTCAGGCCCTGCGCCCAGTCTTCGTCGGCCACCATGCGGATGCCGACAATGAAGTCCGGGCCGACGCGCCCGCGGATGGCCTCCAGCACCGCTGACGTGAACTTCAGGCGGTTGTCGAGGGAGCCGTTCCAGTCGTCGTCGCGGGCGTTGGTGGCCGGCGACCAGAACTGGTCCATCAGGTGGCCATAGGCCTCCAGCTCGATGCCGTCCAGGCCGCCGGCCTGCATCCGCTCGGCGGCGTCGGCGTAGTCGGCGACGACGCGCGCGATATCCCAGTCCTCCGCCGCCTTGGGAAAGGCGCGGTGGGCCGGCTCGCGGATCGGCGAGGGCGCCAGCACCGGCAGCCAGTCCGCCTTGTTCCAGCTGGTGCGGCGGCCCAGGTGGGTGATCTGCATCATCACCGCGGTGCCGTGCTCGTGGCAGGTCGCGCTCAGCTCCCTGAGCCAGGGCACGATCTCGTCCTTGTAGGCGTGCAGGTTGCCGAAGGCCTCCGGGCTGTCGCGGGAGACCACGGCGGAGCCGGCGGTCATGGTCAGCGCGATGCCGCCCTTGGCCTTTTCCGCATGGTAGAGGCGATAGCGCTCCTTCGGCAGGCCGTTTTCGGAGTAGGCCGGCTCGTGCGCGGTGGAGAGGATGCGGTTGCGCAGGGTCAGGTGCTTCAGCCGGTAGGGCTGCAGCAGGGGGTCGTTGGTCGGCATCTCCGTCATACCGCCAAGTCTGCGCCGGGCGGCGGCAGGGTGCAACGGCTCAGCGCCCCGGCGCCGGCAAGAAAAATTGCCGCTCGCGGGGATGCGGCCAGAGGCTGCTGCGTAATGCAGGGAGAAGCTCAAGACAGAGCGTGGTCCTCCCCCGACCAAGCAAGACAGACGGAAAGGCATCCCCCAGATGAAGACAACGACGAAACTCGCAGTCGCTTTCGTGGCTTTGGCCGGCATCGGTGCGGCGGCGGTGGTCTCCGCCCAGGCCCATAGCGGCTGGCAGAGCCGGGACGACGGCTCGCCCCGCATGATGCAGCAGGCCTACGGCGGCCATCACATGCGCGGTGAAGGCTTCCACGGCGGCCATCACGGCAAGCGCCACGGCGGCCGCCGCATGTTCCGCATGATGGAGTCCTTCGACACCAACGACGACGGCAAGCTGAGCCAGGAGGAGATCGACTCTTCCCGCGCCGAGCGCTTCGGCAAGTTCGACGGCGACGGCGACCAGAGCCTGACCCTGCAGGAGTACGAGCAGCTCTGGCTCGACGCCATGCGCGAGCGCATGGTCGACCGCTTCCAGGATCTGGACGCCGACGGCGATGCCAAGGTGACCGCCGAGGAGTTCCAGCGGCCCTTCGCCAAGATGGTGCGCCGCATGGACCGCAACGAGGACGGCGTCATCGACCGCAACGACTTCCGCCGTCACAGGGGTATGGGACCCGGCGAGGGCCCTGGCCAGATGCGTGGCCCCATGGGCGCCCCGCAGCCGGACGGCGGCGACAACGGCTGAACCGCGGCGACGGTTTTCCTGACGAGGCGCGGGGGCCAATCCCCCACTCATTGACCCTGCGCTTCACTGCACCGCGGACTCTGATGGCCCTGGTCCGCGGTGCAGGCTTTTCCGGATCTAGCCTTCGACCTTGAACCAGGTCGTCATGCCGGCGGCCTGATGCTCCAGCATGTGGCAGTGGATCATCCACTTGCCCGGATTGTCGGCGACGAAGGCGATCCTGGCGCTCTCCAGCCGCTCGAGGAGCACGGTGTCCTTCCAGGCTTCGCTGCCGGTCGGCTGGCCGTTCCTCTCCACGACTTTGAAATGGTGCCCGTGGAAGTGCATGGCGTGCGGCCAAGCCGTGTCGTTGCGCAGATCGACGGTCACGGTCTGGCCGCGCGGCGCGCTGAACAGCGGCCTGTCGGTCATGCCGGCCGTGCCGTTCAAGGCCCAGACCAGGCCTTCGCCCACCAGGCTGCGGATGTCCTTCATCTGGCCGTTGTGCATGGCCTGGGCCATGTTGCCCATGGCGCCGCCTTCCAGCAGCAGCTCGACGGCCTGGGCGCCCGCGATGTCGAGGTCCATGGACAGCGGGTTGGCGGGCAGGGCAGGCGGGGGAACCGGCGAGGGCGCAAACTGCTGCAGCTCGTTCGTCGGGTGATAGCTGAACTGTCCGGCCACCAGACGCTGGTCGGCGCTGACCTCGGTAATGGCGGCGGTGCTGCCGGGGGCCAGGGTCATGTCGATGACCAGGTCGACGCGCTCGCCAGGGGACAGGGCGACGTAGCCCTCGTCCAGCTCGCGTGGCGGCACCGGCTGGCCATCCTCGGCGACGACCCAGATGCCCGGATGCTCGATGCGCAGTTCCAGGATGCGGGCGTTGCAGGTGTTGCAGAGCCTCAGGCGAATGCGTTCACCCTTGGTGACGGGAACGTCGAGCTGATCCAGGCCGTTGAGGGTCAGGGTGTTGCCGAGGCGCCCGGCGTGGCTCCAGTCCATCATGTGGGCGAAGGAGGCCTCGTCGATCTGGCCGTCGTCGCCCAGGCGCCAGTCGTCGGCGACGATCGCGATGTCCTGGTTGGCGCCGCCCCAGCCGTCCTTTTCCTCGACGATCAGCAGGCCGTAGAGGCCGCGCGCCACCTGCTCCCAGGAGCGGTTGTGCGGGTGGTACCAGAAGGTGCCGGCGTCGGGGACGGTGAAGCGGTAGTCGAAGGTCTCGCCCGGCGCGATGGGGTCCTGGGTCAGGCCGGCGACGCCGTCCATGGCGTTGTCGATGCGGATGCCGTGCCAGTGGATGGTGGTCGGCTGCGGCAGGGTATTCTTCAGGCGCACGAAGACTTCCTCGCCCTGACGCGCGCGGATAACCGGGCCGGGGGAGACGCCGTCATAGAGCCAGGTGCGGGTCTTGGGCTGGCCCTTTTCCAGCAGCAACGCCTCGCCGGGCCCGGCGGTCAGGAGTCGCGGTTCGGCGGCTTGAGCGTGCCGCAATGGCAGGCCGAGCCCGAGGGCGGAAAGCGCCAGGCCGCCCTGAAGCAGGCGGCGGCGGGACACGAGGGGCAAATCTGTCTCCTGACGGCCGTGTTGTCTTGCTGCTGATTATCTAGGTTCCCGGAGCCCGCTGCCAAGGCCTCATCAACGGCGTTCCTCGACGGCGCTGGCCCATTCCGAGAGAAAGGCGCGGCGCTTAAGGGCGTCCAGATAGACCAGCAGGCCCGGGCCCAGGCGGATGGGGATCAGGGTGCCGTCGTCGCCTTCGGGCAGCGCCGGGCTCAGGAAAGCCTGATGCTCGATCAGGCGCTGACCCTCTTCCGAGACCAGGAAGTCGATGAAATCGCCGGCAGCCTGGGCGTTGTCGCTGGGCGCGGGGATCAGGGCCGTGCGCACCATCAGCAGGGTGTAGTCGCGCGGCAGCACGATGCCGATGGGCGCCCCGGCGTCGCGCCGGGCCTGGGCGTAGGAACCCAGCACGTTGTAGGCCAGCGCGATCTCGCCCTCGGCGACGCGGTCCAGCATTTCGGAGGAACAGCAGGAGAGTTCGGCCGAGAGGTTGCCGAAGACCTCCATCAGCCGCCAGTAGGTGTCCGACTGCAGGCTGTCCTGCGTCGCGAAGAGGAAGCCGAGACCGGAGATGTTGGGGTCGTAGGTCGCGATGCGCCCG
>JBNKHC010000357.1:0-14381 GCA_050290145.1 Kiloniellaceae bacterium
CCTGCCGCTGCTGGCCTGGTTCTTCCTGGTGAACCTGGGCTTCCTCGCCAACTCCATGAGCGGCGCCTGCGAGTTCGAGCGGCCGCAGAACCCGGCGGTGCGCCTCACCATCGCCGCCCTGCCCTGGATCTCGCTGGGCGGCAGTCTCGCCAGCGTGCCGCTGCTGGCGGCGCAGGACGTGGCCCCGGCCCTGCTGGCGCTGCCGCCCATCGTCGGCGCGCTGATCTTCTTCGCCATCCGCTGGGGCGAGAAGGCGCGGGTGCACGACCGCCACCGCCTGCAAACGAAAGCCACGCAGGAGAGCCGCGCCCTCCCGCAGCGCAGCCCCGCCCGCAAGGCGCTGGGCGCCGTGCTGCTGAGGCTGTTCTTCCTGGTGCCGGTGCTCGGCTGGCTGCTGAAGGACGCGGTGAACGGCCGCGCGAGCGCCAAGGCCTTCTTCGCGGTGAACTGCGTGCTGCTGCTGGCCGCGGCCGTCGCCGTCTTCGGCTATCCGGTGCTGATCGTCGCCTGCCTGGTCCTGGTGCCGGTGGTCTTCGTGAGCCTCTTCGTGCTGACTTGGGCGTAAGGCAGGCGCCAGCCCAAAAACAAAAGAGCCTGCCGCGGGCGCCCGCGGCAGGCTCTTTTTCTTGTCGCGACGATCCGGTGGGGGCCTAGGCGGCGCGCACCGAAGCCAGGAAGCCCTGCACCTCGCGCTGCAGCTCGTCGGCCTGGGCCGAGAGAGCGTCCGCCGCGCTCAGCACCTGGCTGGCGGCGGCGCCGGTCTGGGCCGCTCCCTGGTTGACGTTGCCGATGTTGGCGGAGACGTCGCTGGTGCCGGTCGCGGCCTGCTGGACGTTGCGGGCGATTTCCGAGGTGGCCGCGTTCTGCTGCTCCACCGCCGCCGCGATCGCCGCGGCGTTCTCGTTGATGCTGGCGATGATCCCGCGGATGCCGTCGATGGCCGACACGGTGCCGCCGGTGGCCTCCTGCATGCCGCCGATCTGCTGGGCGATCTCCTCGGTCGCCTTGGCGGTCTGGGTCGCCAGGGTCTTGACTTCGCTGGCCACCACGGCGAAGCCCTTGCCCGCCTCGCCGGCACGCGCCGCTTCGATGGTGGCGTTCAGGGCCAGCAGGTTGGTCTGCTCGGCGATGTCCTGGATCAGGCCGATGACGTCGCCGATCTTCTGCGCTGCGTCGTCCAGGCCCTTGACCCGCCCGGTGATGTTCTCGGTTTCAGCCACCGCCTTGGTGGTGTAGTCGTTGGACTGCGCGACCTGGCGCGAGATCTCGCCGATCGAGGAGGACAGCTCCTCGGCGCCGGAGGCCGCGGTCTGGACGTTGGAAGACGCTTCCTCCGCCGCGCCGGTCACCAGCTTGGCGTTCTCCGCCGTCTCCTCCGCCGTTGCGCTCATCTTCTGGGCCACCGCGCGCATCTCCTCGCAGGACGTGGTGACAGCCTGCAGCACCGCCGCGGCTTTCCGGTCGAAGCCCTGGCAGAAGCCCTCGATCTGCTGGGCACGCGCCGCCTTGGCGGCCTGCTCCTTCTGCTGGGCCGCCGCCAGTTCCTTCGCCTTCACGCCGTTCTGCTTGAAGACCTCGACCGTGCCGGCCATGGCGCCGATCTCGTCCTTGTCGGCGGCGAAGGGCACGGCGGCGGAGAAATCGTCCTCGGCCAGCTTCAGCATGACGCCGGCCAGCTTGCCGATGCGCCCGGAGATGCCGCGGCCCATGACCAGCGCCAGGGTCACCGCCACGACGAAGGAAATCACCGTGGCGATGACGATCAGAGTGACGCCGTCGCTCCTGTGGCCGCGCAGGTTCTCCAGGCCCAGGTCCATGGCGTCGTGGATCGCTTCCTCGGCGGCGTCGGCCGTGGTGATCAGGGCCTCGAAGGAGGCGTCGAACGTCTCGTCAGCCGCGCTGCCGGCGCCGGAGACGTCCAGGCTGGACTGGTAGCGGGCCTTGGCAAGGTCGCTCAGCTCCTGAATGCCGCTCAGCAGTTCCGACGCGCCGGCCATGCGGTAGGTCTCGCCCAGCCGGGCGATGCGCGCCTGGGCCTCGGCGAAGTTGCCGGTGGCCTCGGCGATGTCCTCGCCGGCGTCGCCGCCCAGCACCTCTTCCACCATCAGGTGGCCGTTGGCCAGCAGGTAGCGCGCCTCGCCGGCGAGCTGCTGCGCCTCGGCCACATTGCTCAGGAATCCGTCATTGACGCCCGCGGCGATCCCGGCCAGCAGGCTGTCGTAGAGCTCGTCGAAGCGCACGTCGGCGTCGCTGCCGACACCCTGGTTCTGGTTCAGCGAGGCATGGCGCTGCTCCGCCACCGCGATGAAGCTGTCGAGATTCTCCAGGACCTTGGTGACGTTGTCGCGCACGACCGGGTCCTCGCTGGCAAAGAAGCGCCCCTCGTCGTTCTCGCCGCCGTTGAGGATGGCGTTGGCGTAGAAGCGCGCCTCGTCGAGCAGGTCCCAGACCGCCTGGATGTCCTCGCCGGTGTCGCCGGCCATGATCTCCTCGAAGATCAGGTGGGCCTCGGTGGCCGACAGCTTGATCTCCATGGCGGCGTCGCCCAGGGGCGCCAGCCGCTCGGCCACCTCGACACCCTCGCGGCCGATGCTGTTGGCGGCCCAGCCGCCGATCAGGCCGGTCACCGCGGTCAGCACGGCCAGGGTCACGAAACAGCCGAGAATCTTCGCCTTCACGCTCTGCCCGCGAAGGAAGTTCAAACCAGTCGATACGGTCATGGAAAGGCTCACTCCTGCCCCGCCGCGGGTCCCAGCTGCCGCGGGCCTGTTGATTAGGAATGCGCAGCTTTAGCACCAACCAATTAACAAAAATCCTCGGGAATCCCGGAAGTTGTCTTCGCGCGGCTTGATTTGAGACAACAGCTTCAATCATCGGTAGAGTCTGCCGGACGCGGCACAGCAGGGGCGAAGAAAGTTGCGCGGCTCAGGGCAAGGCGCTACCTCTGCTAGCTGGGCAGGAACAAGAAAAACAAGATAGATGGGGCAGGCGGCGGCAGTTATGGGCGACAGCGTAAATCTCTTCGAAAACAACCTGGAACAGGGGCCGGCCAACCACCTGGCGCTCTCGCCATTGAGCTTCCTGCCGCGCGCCGCCGCGGTCTATCCGGAGCGCTGCGCCGTCATCCACGGCGATCTCACCTACACCTGGGCGGAGGTCTACGAGCGCAGCCGGCGCCTCGCCTCGGCGCTGGCGAAACGCGGCATCGGGCGCGGCGACACCGTGGCCATGATGGCGCCCAACACGCCGCCCTGCCTGGAGGCCCACTTCGGCGTACCGGCGGCGGGTGCGGTGCTGAACGCCCTCAACGTGCGCCTCGACGCCGCGGCCATCGCCTTCATGCTGAGCCACGGCGAGGCCAAGGTGCTGATCACCGACCGCGAGTTCTCGCCCGTCATAAAGGAGGCCCTGGCCGAGATTGGCCGCGAGATCCTGGTGATCGACATCGACGATCCGCTGGGAGAAGGCGGCGAGCTGCTGGGCGAGACGGACTACGAGAGCTTCCTCGCCACGGGCGATCCCGATTTCCCCTGGCGCCTGCCCGACGACGAGTGGGAGTCGCTCTCGCTGCTCTATACCTCCGGCACCACCGGCGACCCCAAGGGCGTGGTCTATCACCACCGCGGCGCCTACCTGCTCGCCATCGGCAACATCCAGGTCTGGGGCATGGGCCCGCACCCGGTCTACCTCTGGACCCTGCCGATGTTCCACTGCAACGGCTGGTGCTTTCCCTGGACGATCACCGCGCTGGCCGGCACCCACGTCTGCCTGCGCAATGTGCGCGCCGATGCGATCTACGACGCCCTGGCCGACCACGGCGTGACGCACCTCTGTGGCGCGCCCATCGTCATGCAGCTGCTGCTGAACGCCGCAGAGGAAGACAAACGCGACTTCGATCAGCAGGTGAAGTTCATGACCGCCGCCGCACCGCCGCCGGCCGCGGTGCTGGCCGCCATGCAGGACGCGGGCATCGAGGTGACGCACGTCTACGGCCTGACCGAGGTCTACGGCCCCGCCGTGGTCTGCGCCTGGCACAGCGAGTGGGACGATCTCGACATCGAGCGGCAGGCTGCGCTGAAATCCCGCCAGGGCGTGAACTACCCGGTCCTCGAAGGCCTCATGGTGGCAGACGCCGAGACGCTGGCACCGGTGCCGCGCGACGGGGAGACCCTGGGCGAGGTCTTCATGCGCGGCAACGTGGTGATGAAGGGCTATCTGAAGAATCCCGCAGCGACCGACAAGGCCTTCAAGGGCGGCTGGTTCCACAGCGGCGATCTCGCCGTGTGGCATCCCGACGGCTACATCGAGCTGAAGGACCGTTCCAAGGACATCATCATCTCCGGCGGCGAGAACATCTCCTCCATCGAGATCGAGGACGCGCTCTACCGCCACCCGGCCGTCGCCGGCGCAGCGGTGGTGGCCAAGCCCGACGAGAAGTGGGGCGAGATCCCTTGCGCCTTCGTCGAGCTGAAGCCGGGCTCACAAGCCGAGGAGGCCGAGATCATCGCCTTCTGCCGCGACCACCTGGCCCACTTCAAGGCGCCGAAAAAGGTGGTCTTCGGCCCCCTGCCCAAGACCTCGACCGGCAAGATCCAGAAGTTCGTCCTGCGCGAACAGGCGAAGGCGCTGTAGTCCTCGATCACATCCTTCGAGACGCGATCCTTCGGACCGCTCCTCAGGGTGAGGCCAGAGCTCCAACCTCATGCTGAGGAGCGAGCGGCAGCGAGCGTCTCGAAGCACGAGGTCGGCCATCCCCAAACACAAAACCGCGCCCCTCGGCCCCTCCTGAACGGAGGGCGGGGGACGCGGTCGAAGCGTCAAATGCCTGCTTGTCTTCTCGTCGTGCCGACGCTTTGTCCTAGCTTTACTCCTTTGGGGACATCTCCCCCGGCACGAGCCTGCCTGGCGGCTGAATGGTCAGCGCCTGAGACTGAGGCTTTGCTTGGGAGTTCAGCTAGTGCTCTAGATGCCCCGCTATTTCGTCCTTGATGCGGAGCTTTTCGCGTTTAAGTTCGATGATGCGGAGATCATCGGGGTGCGGCCTGTGTTCTTCCTCGTCAATTGCGTTTTCGATGGCCGCATGCTTGGTGCGCAATGACGCGATACGCTCATCTGCTGGCATTCGGAACCTCCAATGAGCCTTGGGTACGTCGCTATGCTAGCCTACGAGCGAGTTTTTTGCAATTAAGTGACACCCAAAAGTCGGGGCTGAAGCCGGGCCTGAAATCGGGCCGAAAACGGCCCCTCCGGTGATAAATTCGGGATAAGAATGTGACGCAAAATCAGCGGTTGATCGTCGGAATCTCGGGCGCAAGCGGCGTGCGCTACGGCGTGCGAATGCTAGAGATTCTGCGCGATCTGCCGGTGGAGAGCCACCTTGTGCTCTCCAAGGCGGCGGAAACCACCCTGGCCTATGAAACCGACCTCAAGGTCGCCCAGGTCAGGGCCCTGGCCGACGTGGTCTACCCGGTGGCCGACGTGGGCGCGGCGATCTCCAGCGGCTCCTTCCAGACGCTCGGCATGGTGGTCGCGCCCTGCTCGATTCGCTCCATGTCGGAGATCGCCACCGGCGTCACCTCAAACCTGCTGACCCGCGCCGCCGATGTGGTGCTGAAGGAGCGCCGCCGCCTGGTGCTGATGCTGCGCGAGACGCCGCTGCACACGGGCCACCTGCGCTCCCTGCTGGCGCTCTCGGAAATGGGCGCCGTCATCGCCCCGCCGGTGCCCGGCTTCTATGCCAAGCCGGCATCGCTCGACGAGATGGTCGACCACACCGTCGGCCGCGTGCTCGACCTCTTCGGCCTGGAGGCCGGCACGGTGAAACGCTGGGGCGAGGACTCCGGAAAGGTACGCCCGCTCAGGGGCTAGTCCTCGTCTTCGAGGATGCGGATGGCGTGCACCGGGGCCACTTCGGGACAGGCGCCGTGCAGGATGGCCGCCAGGTCGGCGAGATCGTCGTCGGTGGGCAGCGGCTTGAAGCGGGTCAGGTAGAGCCGCAGGTTGGCGGCCACCGCCTCGGCGTCGCTGCTGCCGTCCGGCACCTCCAGTTCCTGATAGAGCACCAGCTGCTCCAGCATCTCGGCCTGCAGCTCCAGGCCCTTGACCTCCTCGCGGAAGGCCTCGCCGATATCCTCGGGCACGGCGACCTGCTGCTTGAGCCAGCGCCGCGCCCCGCGCAGCGGGGCCACGACCTCGTCCTGCCAGGGCCGCGAGGCCGAGCGCAGCAGTCCCAGGTCGGCATTGTCGAGCCGCCGGCCGCGGGTGCCCGCCCAGGCGCAGAACAGCAGCAGGTTCACATCCAGACCGTGGTGGTCCTGCAGGTCGAGGCAGGCCTCGGCCACGCCGGGGCGTCCATAGACGCCGCCGGAGAACAGCCAGAAGGGCGTCTTGTCCGCTGCGCTGAAAGCCTCAGTCTGCGTCATGGCGAGAACTCCCCGAGATAGGTGCCGAGCCCGTGCGCGGTGTGCACCAGCGGCCCGTCCAGGTCGACGGCCTTGTAGCCGGCGATGGCCTCCGCGATTGGGATGTCGACCACCTGGCGGCCGCTCCAGGCCACCATGCGGTCGAACTTGCCCTCGGCGATGAGGTCCACCGCGTGGACGCCGAAGATCGAGGCCATCAGCCGGTCACGGTCGGTCGGCATGCCGCCGCGCTGCAGATGGCCCAGCACCGTCACCCGGGTCTCCGAGCCGGTCACCTCGGCGATGCGCGCGGCCAGGTAGTGGCCGATGCCGCCGTAGTTCACCACGCCCGCCGCCTGTTTCTGCATCACCGGCGCCCCCTCCTCGGTCTTCACCGCCTCGGCCACCACCACCAGGGCGAAGTTGCGGCCGCCCTGGCGGATCGATTCGATCTTGGCGGCAATGCCGGCCATCGTATAGGGGATTTCCGGGATCAGGATGATGTCGGCGCCGCCGGCGATGCCGGCGCCGATGGCGATGTGGCCGGCGTCGCGCCCCATGACCTCCAGCACCATCACCCGCGAGTGGCTGGCCGCCGTCGGCTGCAGCTGGTCCAGGGCGTCGGTCGCCACCTTCACCGCGGTGGAATAGCCGATGGACAGCTCGGTGTGGCCCAGGTCGTTGTCGATGGTCTTGGGCACGGTGACCAGGTCGATGCCGCCCTCCTGCGCCAGGCGCCGTAGGATTGCCTGGCTGCCGTCGCCGCCGATGCCGATCAGCGCGTCCAGGTCCAGGTGGCGGTAGCCCTCGATGACCTCGCCGGCGCGGTTGGCCCGGCTGCCGTCGGGCAGCGGGTAGTCGAAGGGGTTGCCCTTGTTGGTGGTGCCCAGGATGGTGCCGCCGCGGCGCAGCAGGGTGCCGTCGAAGAGGTCGAGGTCCAGTTCCAGCGTCTGCGCCTCCACGGGGCGCGCCAGCAGGCCCGCGGTGCCGTTGCGGATGCCGACCACCTGCCAGCCGTAGTACCCTTCCGCCCGCAGGACCACCGCCCGCAGGACCGCGTTGAGGCCGGCGCAGTCGCCGCCGCTGGTGAGTACACCGATGCGTTTCTGCCTGGCCATGGTTCCCCGTCACCTTTGCACGAAAAAAGTCCTCTCCAGGAGACTTTAGAGTCCTTTTAAGTCAGATTGAACCGTCCTGGCGGCCGGCCGGGAGGGGCGAAACCCCGCCTGCCCCGGGCCGCCGCGGATCTTGTGGAAAGAAACCGCGCAGGACTCCCACCCCGGGCGCCAAATGAGTATACTGGCGCACCCCGAGAACCGTCCCAGAGCGCAATGGATCAGCCCGATTTTGAGCAGATGCGTCGCAGGCTGGCGGAGCTGAAGTCAGAGCACCGCGACCTCGACGACGTGATCAGCCATCTTGTCGAAACCCGGCCCTTCGACCAGCTTCAGCTGCAGCGCCTGAAGAAGCGCAAGCTGGCGCTGAAAGATCAGATTCTGAAGCTGGAAGACGCGCTCCTGCCCGACATCATCGCCTAGGGCGTCACCGTCCGGGCAGCGGGGCCGCTCAGGAGTCCTCGCGGCCGCCGCGCTTGTTCGCGTACATCGCCCGGTCCGCGGCCTTGAGGGCGTCGTCGGCGTGCTGGCCGTCGCTCAGCGCGTGGGCACCATAGGCGACGCTGACGTGCAGGGGCGTGCCCTCCCAGAGCACCTCCTCGGCGGCAATAGCCTCGGCCAGGCGGCCCGCCTTCTCGGCGGCGACGTCCAGGCCCGACTGCGCCAGGATGACGCCGAATTCGTCGCCGCCCAGGCGCCCGACCACGTCGGAGGCGCGGGTGTCGCGCAGCAGAACTTCGCAGACCCGCTTCAGCACCGCGTCGCCGGCGGCATGGCCGTGGGTGTCGTTGATGACCTTCAGGTCGTTGACGTCGAAATAGAGCACCGCGCCGGCCGCGCCGTAGCGTTCCTCGAAGGCCGCCATGCGGCCCAGCTCGCGCACGAAGGCGCGGCGGTTCAGCACCGGGGCCAGGGAATCCTGGTCGGCCAGCTGCTCCAGGTAGCCGACCCGCTGGCGCGCCTCCTCCAGCTCCTGACGCAGGGAGTAGACCTCCGCCATGAGCTGCTGCAGGGCCTTGCGGACCTTCGGCGTCAGCTCCGATTCGGGGATCCCCATGACGGTCGCCACGTCTTCGGCCCGGGGCACCGGCTGGGGCTGGGCCGCATTGCGGTAGGCGGCCTCGGCCCTGACGGCGCTGCCGCCGGTCACGGGGGTGGACCCACCTGTCTTGCTTACCTTCATCCTGGCTTCCGTCGCTTGCCGAGCGGCCGCGCCGCCCGGTGAAATCCCGGCGACGCCCCGAATCTAGCACGAAGCTTAGTCTGCGAGGGTAAACGCTTCCTTGCGGCACCGGAACCGGGGACCCACCGCTGAGGCCCGCCAGAGCCTGAAAATCCGCCCTTTTCCGCGCCCTTCAGCGGGCTTTCACCCTGCCGGCGCTGCCCGCTTGCGCCCGCGGGGGCTAGTCCGGATAATGCGTCCCTTTTTCGGGGACGGCCCCAAAGCTGCAGAAAACGGAACGCAAGATGGCGGAAGCAACGCCCCAGGTCGGCATCATCATGGGCAGCCAGTCCGACTGGCCCACCATGAAGCACGCTGCCGAAGTCCTGGAAACGCTGGGGGTCGCCTACGAGGCCCGCATCGTCTCGGCCCACCGCACGCCCCGGCGGCTCTACGACTACGCCAGCGGGGCGCGCGAGCGCGGTCTGAAAGTGGTCATCGCCGGGGCCGGCGGCGCCGCCCACCTGCCCGGCATGACGGCTTCCATGACGCCGCTGCCGGTCTTCGGCGTGCCCATCGAAAGCAAGTCCCTGAAGGGCCAGGATTCACTGCTCTCCATCGTGCAGATGCCCGGCGGAGTGCCGGTCGGCACCCTGGCCATCGGCAAGGCCGGAGCGATCAACGCCGCCCTGCTGGCGGCCGCCGTGCTGGCGCTGGGCGATCCCAAGATCGCCGCGGCGCTCGACGAATGGCGGGCCCGGCAGACCGACGCCGTGGCCGAGCGTCCCTCGGACGACGGCTGACCGGGAGAAGCGACCTTGCCCGACCTCAGCGGCCCCCTGGCGCCCGGCGCCACCATCGGCATTCTCGGCAACGGCCAGCTGGGCCGCATGGCGGCCCTCGCCGCCGCGCGGCTCGGCTACCGCTGCCACGCCTACGGCCCCGAGGCCGACGCGCCGGCCAACCAGGTCTGCGCCGCCGCGACGGTGGCGGCCTATGACGACGAGGCGGCCCTGGCCCGCTTCGCCGCGGCCGTCGACGTGGTGACCTTCGAGTTCGAGAACATCCCCCTGGCCACGGTGGAGGTGCTGGAAAAGCTGGTGCCGCTGCGGCCCAGCACCAAGGTGCTGTCGATCTGCCAGCACCGGCTGCGCGAGAAGGAGTTCTGCCACGGCGCCTCCGTCCCCACGGCCGACTACCGCCCGGCCGAAGACGTGGACAGCCTGCAGCAGGCGGTCAACGAGATCGGCACCCCCTGCATCCTGAAGAGCGCCGAGATGGGCTACGACGGCAAGGGGCAGGTCCGCATCACCGCGGACAGCGACCTGGAAGCTGCCTGGAACGCCATGCGCGGCCATGCCGCCCACGCGATCGGCATCGTCGAGGCCGTCGTCGAGTTCCGCATGGAGATCTCGGTGATCGTGGCGCGCGGCGCCGACGGCACGACGCGCGCCTATGTGCCGGTGGAGAACCGCCACAAGAACCACATCCTGGACGAGACCATCGCGCCGGCCAACCTGCCCGACGAGGTCGGCGACCGCGCCGAAGCGATCGCCCGCCATCTGGCGCAGGAAATGGATCTGGTCGGCCTGCTGGCGGTGGAGATGTTCGTCACCCACGACAACAAGGTGCTGGTCAACGAGATGGCGCCGCGCCCGCACAACTCGGGTCACTGGACCATCGACGCCTGCGTCACCTCGCAGTTCGAGCAGTTCGTGCGCGCCGTCGCCGGGCTGCCCCTGGGCTCGACCGAACGGCTGTGCGATGCGGTGATGAAGAACCTGCTGGGCGACGAGGTCGACGACTGGAAGAAGATCCTCGGCGACCCCGGCAACAAGCTGCACCTCTACGGCAAGGCCTCGGCCCGCCCCGGGCGCAAGATGGGCCACGTCACCCGGCTGATCCGTCGCTGAGGGGGCACCGCTCCCCCCTCTAAGGTTGCGGTCCGGCGGGCTGGTCTGGCGAACCTCCCCCCCCATTACTACCGTGAAACGAATAATCGCCCTTGACGCGGCGCGCCTTGGCGCAGGTGTTGCGCTGAGCCGTTGAAGCATGGAATTCTGATCTCAAGGTTGCTTGCAGAAGGCCCCGGTGCTGACCCGCATCCTATGGCGCTTCGACGACGACATTTTTGGCAGCTACGACCCCTCAATGATGCCTCTGGATGATGACGGGCGGTGGCCACTTGGGCGATTGCGGTGGAGTGCTATGAGCAACTTGAAAAGCGCTATCGGTCCTGAGCCGCCCGCGAGGCTGCCGGCCACGCGGAGCGCCACTTTGGCGAGGCGATGACGCAGCATGCAGTGCATCACCCGGGCCGACCAGATCGAGAGCGCCGCGATCCGCCAGCTGTTCCTCTATTGGCAGAGCAAATGCGTTGAGGGGCGCATCCCCCGGCGGGCGGACATCGACCCGATCGACATTCCGAACCTGATGCCGAATATCATGATTGCCGACATCGAGCATGACCCCTTCCGGGTCAGATACCGCCTGGTCGGGACCAAGGTGGTGCAGATGACGGGCTACGAGTTCACCGGCAAGTACCTCGACGAGATCGCCCTGCCCTACGACGAGGGACCGTTCCAGGAGTGCTATCAGCTCGCCTGCGAATCCCGTCTGCCGGTGCTGCAACGCATCAAGTGGCACCTGGCCGAAGACACGACGGAGGAATACGACATTTGCATCCTGCCTCTGTCCGACGACGGCGAGACGGTGAACATGACCGTGGCGATAGAGTGCTATGCGACAGTCAAGCGCGCCTACAAGCTCGCCAGCGAGCCGATCTCCATGCCCGCCGCCAGAAAGCCCGCCAAATAATCTCTCCGCAGAAGTGCGACTGAGGGACGACAGCCTCCGAAGAGTTATCTATCATGGACGATGGAGAAACCGAGGGTGGAGAGGGCTGCTCCGTCACGAGATGATGCTACGTTCATGAAGCGCATTACCCACGAGGACGAGATAGAAAGCGCCGCCATCCGCGCGCTTTTCAACTACTGGCGAAGCAAGTGTCCCGAAGGCGGCATTCCGCGCCGGGCCGACATCGATCCCGTGGAAATCCCGCGGCTGATGCCCAACCTGCTGATCGTCGACATCGAATACGACCCTTTCCGGGTCAGGTACCGCCTGGTCGGCACCCGCATCGTCGAAATGACGGGCTTCGAGTTCACCGGCAAGTACCTGGACGAGATCGCGCTGGAGGATTTCGAGGGGCCGTTTCAGGAGTGCTACAAGAGCGCCTGCGAGACGAAGTCGCCGATCATCACCCGCATCAAGTGGAGCCTCTCCCCCGACATCGTCGCCGAATACGACGCCTGCTTCCTGCCCCTGTCGGACGACGGGAAAACCGCCAACATGGCGCTGTCGCTGGAATGCTACGACAATATCGAGCGCGACTTCACCTTCTTCGCCGGCCGGGTCTTCAAGGCCGGCAACGAGGGCTCCGGCGGCTAGCCGGCCCGCGGGCCGACGCGTCCTAGCGCCGGACGTTGCGCCTCGGGCCGTGCTGGCGGGGCGAGGTCATGGCCCCGACGACACGCTCCGGCAGGTTCAGGACCGCGCCGATTCCCTTGCCCAGACGCCCCGCCACCTGCAGCACCTCGGAAATGCGGCGGTCGAGGAAGGCCCAGGTCGCCGCGTAGTCCTCCGACTTGTCGTTCAGCCAGAACAGCAGCGTCGAGGAGTAGACCGCGCCGAGGAGCGCGCGCTTGCTGTAGAAGTTGTAGTCCGTCGCCTTGTCGCCGGCGGCGTACCAGATGGCGTCCACCGTGCGGTAGAGGCAGGCCAGCCCCGCCGCCGCGTTCTGCGGCAGGGCGAAGAAGTTGAGCCCGCTGCGCACCGCCTCCCGGTGCGCGGCCACAGCCTCCAGGCGGGCGCGCACCCCGGCGGCGACCTTCTCGCGCACCTTCATGGCGTCCAGGTCCAGGCTCTCCAGCGTTTCCAGCATGTGGCGGTCGGCCTCGCTGCTGAAGGCGCGGATCAGCTCCAGCGGGCCGCCGGGAAAGAGCCGCTGCGCCTCCCCGACGTCCAGGCCCAGCTCGCGGCCCCCGGCGTCGATCGCCGTCCAGGTCCAGCCGTCGAAGGGGACGTGGCGCAAGGCCGCGTCCAGCAGGCTGCGCCGCTGGCGCGCCAGCTTCTCCGCCGCCGCGCTGTCGATCGGGGTTTCGCGCTCCTGCGATTCAGCCATGGCTCTCTGCCCTTTCCTCTTGCACGCTGCCCGTCTCCTCCGCCCCGCCGTCCCGCGCGCTGCGGCCAACCTCGCTGGTGAAGGCCAGCAGCGAGAGATCCGTCATGCGCTGCGGATAGAGGATGCCGTCCAGGTGGTCGCACTCGTGCTGCACGACCCGGGCGTGGAACCCCTCGGCCTCGCGCTCGATCGGCGTGCCCTCCAGGGTCAGGCCGCGGTAGCGGATCCGCGTCACCCGCGGCACCTGGCCCATCAGGCCGGGAACCGAGAGGCAGGCCTCCGGCCCCAGGGCCAGCTCGTCGGTCAGCGGATCGATAACCGGGTTGATGAGCACCGTCAGCGGCACGTCCTCGCGGCCGGCGCCCGCGCTGCCGAGATCGGGGCCGTCCTCCGCCGCCGCGCGGCGCCCGGAGACGAAAAACACCACCACCCGCAGCGGCACATGCACCTGGGGCGCCGCCAGGCCGGTGCCGCCGGCGTCGTCCATGGTTTCCAGCATGTCGCGCACCAGCGCCGTGATTTCCGGCGCTGTCGGGTCGGCCACGGGGGCCGCCTTCTGGCGCAGCACCGGGTGGCCCATGCGGGCGATCTTCAGAATGGCCATGGACTCAATATGGCTCTCCCCCACGGCCGGGTAAAGCCGCCGGGTGGCCGCGGGGCAGGCCCGCCGGCCGCCGACTCGGGCGGCCCGGAGTCCCCTTCGGGCCCAGCGGGGCGCCCTGCCCGCGCCGCGAAAAGGAACAAATTCCTTGCACCTTTTGCCGGAACCCCGGCGGGGGCCGGAGAGGCGGCGCAGGGCCGTCCGAGGAGGGAAAAACCCCTTAGAAACCCCTTCCTTTTTCCCAAACCCTGTGATACCACCCCCCTGTCTCTGCGGCAGCTGTGCCGCGGAAGTGTTTTTTTTGCCCTTATTGTTGAGCAATCCGGCCCGAAGGTCCGTCGGGAGACAGGCTTTCACGGCTTAAGAAAGGAGCGCAGAGCGTCTGTGCAAGTTCAGGTTCGAGACAACAACGTCGATCAAGCCCTCCGCGCGCTGAAGAAGAAGCTGCAGCGCGAGGGTGTCTTCCGGGAAATGAAGCTGCGCCGCAACTTTGAGAAGCCCTCCGCCCGCAAGAAGCGGGAGCGGGCCGAAGCCGTGCGCCGTTATCGCAAGCTGCTGCGCAAGCGCATGGAGCGCGAAGGCTTCTAGAGCCTTTCCGGCAAGGGAACCGACGGGCGCACCCGCCAGAGGAGCGCCCGCTCAGGCCCCGGAAGAAGCGCCCGGGACGTCGGGCGGGGAAGACAGGCTGGCAGCGGCCGCTTCCGATCGTAGGACGAAGAGTGAGCCGCCAGGCCGCCACCTCCAGGGTGCGCGGCCTTTGTCGTTTGCGGCCACTGACCACCACAGCCAGTGGCCCCGGGGAGGCTCAGGCGGCGGTGGCGCCGTTGGTATCGAGGGCGATCAGCTTGGCCATGTGGACCGCGGGCACCGAGATGCCATTGCCGCCGGGGATGGCGAGCCGGCGGATTTCCTGGTAGCC
>JBNKHC010000358.1:0-30293 GCA_050290145.1 Kiloniellaceae bacterium
CCTCCAGAGTGTCGGGCACCAGAGCTTCGAACTGGTCGCTGGCATAGCGCGCGCCGTAGCAGACGAGAATGAGGTCGTTGACGAAGAGCGTCTGGCGACGCCCCTCCGGGCTCTCCAGCTTGCGGTGATGGCCGAGCCGGACGACGCGGGCGAGCAGCAGGTCGCCCGCCTTGGGCGCAGCGCTGCCGGTCAGCAGACGCGCGGCCCGGCTGATGTCGAAACGACCGGTCGCATAGGCCCGCTTGGCCCGGCGCAGCTCGTCGCCGGTCAGGGGGCGACAGCCCGGCTTCGCAGACTCCGCCCGAACTTCGCGAAGCGTTTCCTCGGCGGCGCTGATCATGCCGTGAATCTGGTGCATTTTACCTGCAACTCCTTCTTATCCCTGGAGGCACCCTAGGGGTGGCTCCTTAATCTCGCGTGAAGAAATCGAGACTGAAATTCACGCTCTACGTTCTTCTACAATCGAGGCTTGGAACCTGACCGGGTTTGGATCCCCGGCAATAGCGCGGTGTGATAACTGGCCTGCCCTTCGGCAATCCCGGTTCAGTAGAGCTGCGAATGAGAATCGCTCCCGACCGACACCTTCTACTATGGTCCTCGCCGTCGTTTCCTCTCGTGACCTGCGGCGTTCCCCTACCGAATGCCGGGCCTGAACTAACAACACGCATCAAGCGGATTCCTTCCCGGGAAAATGACGCCGTGGTCCAAACCGCCCTGGCGCCCGCGTTGCCTGGGATTCACCATAGGCGTGCAAACTGACCGAAACCTGAAGTCATGCGTTAGCCTCAAATGCCACAGAAAAGGCAGATGGATCACACCGAAACCCTTTCGCGCCCTGGACCCGCCCGGCGACAACAACTAGAAGAATCGGATGATCGCCGCCGAACCACAGACCGGGTACGATCCATGCGCTCCTCTTCACTTGCCTGCCTGCTCATCGCTCTGAACGCCGCTGCGCCGGCCGGCGCCCTTGCCGAGCCGATCGCCGAAACCCTTGTCGGCACCTGGACCTGCCAGGCCCGTGAAAACGCAGGGGAAGGCGAGAGCGATGTCGCCATGACCCTCACCTATCGGCGCAGTGGCCATTTCCTCGTCGGCGAGATCGTCGAAGACAACGGCGCCGCCCTGCTCGACGTCTGGCTCGACGACAGCGCCGCGCCGCTCTCCCTGCGCCGCATCATCTCCTACGACGCGACCATCGAGATGAACCTGGTTGAAGAAGCGCCAACCTGGATGAAGCTGGAAGGCGAAATGCGCCACATCCTCGGCACCACGGCGAAGGTGCGCGAGGAGTTTCGCTTCTCCGGCAGCGAAGAGTTCCGCGCCCTCTGGGAAGCCGACAGCGGCGAGGGCTGGCACGTCATCATGGACCGCAGCTGCGCGCGGATGTAGCCCCGCGCCCGATTCCTTCGTTCGACTCTCCCATCGACTCTGGGGCCAAAGTTGTATATACAACTTCGGACAGCTTTCCGGAGGAGCGCCGCCATGCCAGATTCCAGCGCCTCGCCGCGGCGGGACAACGCCCGCGTGATCCGCAGCCCGCGGGGGACCGAACTCTCGGCCAGATCCTGGCTGACCGAGGCCCCGCTTCGTATGCTCATGAACAATCTCGACCCCGACGTGGCCGAGAAACCAGAGGAACTCGTCGTCTACGGCGGCATCGGCCGCGCCGCGCGCGACTGGAAATGCTTCGACAGGATCGTTTCCTGCCTGCGCGAACTGGGCGAGGACGAAACCCTGCTGGTGCAGTCCGGCAAGCCGGTCGGCGTGTTCCGCACCCATGCCGACGCGCCGCGCGTGCTGATCGCCAACTCCAACCTGGTGCCGCACTGGGCGACCTGGGAGCATTTCAACAAGCTCGATAAGGCCGGCCTGATGATGTACGGCCAGATGACCGCCGGCTCCTGGATCTACATCGGCAGCCAGGGCATCGTGCAGGGCACCTACGAGACCTTCGTGGAGATGGGCCGCCAGCACTACGGCGGCGACCTGAAAGGGCGCTGGATCCTCACCGGCGGCCTGGGCGGTATGGGCGGTGCGCAGCCTCTGGCCGCGACCATGGCCGGCGCCTCCATGCTGGCCGTCGAATGCCAGCCCTCGCGCATCGAGATGCGCCTGCGCACCGGCTATCTCGACAAGCGCTCGGACAATCTCGACGAGGCCCTGGCACTGATCGACGCGGCCACCAAGAAAGGCGAGGCGATCTCCGTCGGCCTGCTCGGCAACACAGCGGAAATCCTGCCGGAGCTGGTGAAGCGCGGCGTGAAGCCCGACGCCGTCACCGACCAGACGTCGGCGCACGACCCGCTGCACGGCTACCTGCCTGCCCGCTGGACGCTGGAGCAGTGGGAGCGCGAGCAGACCGCCAACCCGGACAAGGTGGTGAAGGCCGCCAAGCAGTCCATGGCCCTGCACGTGCGCGCCATGCTGGACTTCCAGGCCCAGGGCATCCCGACCTTCGACTACGGCAACAACATCCGCCAGATGGCCCAGGACGAAGGGGTCGAAAACGCCTTCGACTTCCCCGGCTTCGTGCCGGCCTACATCCGCCCCCTGTTCTGCCGCGGCATCGGCCCCTTCCGCTGGGCCGCGCTGTCCGGCGACCCGGAGGACATCTACAAGACCGACGCCAAGGTAAAGGAGCTGATCCCCGACGATCCGCACCTGCACAACTGGCTCGACATGGCGCGCGAGCGCATCCACTTCCAGGGCCTGCCGGCGCGCATCTGCTGGGTCGGCCTGGGCCAGCGCGACAGGCTGGGTCTCGCCTTCAACGAGATGGTCGCCAGGGGCGAGTTGAAGGCGCCGGTCGTCATCGGCCGCGACCACCTGGACTCCGGCTCCGTCGCCAGCCCGAACCGCGAGACCGAGGCCATGCAGGACGGCTCCGACGCCGTCTCCGACTGGCCGCTGCTGAACGCGCTGCTGAACACCGCCAGCGGCGCCACCTGGGTGTCGCTGCACCACGGCGGCGGCGTCGGCATGGGCTACTCGCAGCATTCCGGCATGGTGATCTGCTGCGATGGCAGTGACGCGGCCGCCAGGCGCGTCGCCCGCGTGCTGTGGAACGATCCGGCGACCGGCGTCATGCGCCACGCCGACGCGGGCTACAGCATCGCCATCGACTGCGCCAGGGAGCAGGGACTGAACCTGCCGATGGTGGAGTGAAGGAAACGTCCGTACCGAAGTTTGTTTGTTGGGGCTTTCAACAGGGAGAACAAGTGATGAAAAGACGTGAGTTCCTGAAAGCCGGCGGTGGGGTCGCCGCCGGCGCCGTTGCCGCCGGCAGCCTGGCCGCGCCGGCCATCGCCCAGGGCAAGATGCAGTGGAAGATGGTCACGGCCTGGCCGAAGAACCTGCCGGGGCCCGGCGTCGCCGCGCAGCTTCTGGCCGACCGCATCACCGCGCTGTCGGGCGGGCGTATCGAGGTGAAGCTCTATGCCGCCGGCGAACTGGTGCCGGGCCGCGGCGTCTTCGACGCCGTCTCCGAAGGCACCGCCGAGCTGTATCACGCCGTGCCGGCCTACTGGGGCTCCAAGTCCAAGGGGATCCTGATGTTCGGCTCCCAGCCCTTCGGCCTGCGCGCCGACGAGCAGGTGGGCTGGCTGACCCATGGCGGCGGCCAGGCGCTTTACGACGAGATCTACGGCCGCTTCGGCCTGAAGCCCTTCCTCTGCGGCAACTCCGGTCCGCAATGGCAGGGCTGGTTCCGCACCGAGATCAAGTCGGTGGACGACCTGAAGGGGCTGCGCTTCCGCACCACTGGCCTTGCCTCCGAGATGTGCGCCAAGCTGGGCATGGCGGTGCAGGCCATGGGCGGGCGCGACATGTTCCAGGCCCTGCAGTCCGGCGCCCTGGACGCCGGCGAGTTCATCGGCCCCTGGACGGACTCCGCCCTCGGCTTCTACCAGGTCGCCAAGAACTACTACTGGCCGGGCGTCGGCGAGCCCTCCTCCGCCGAGGAGTGCGCGGTCAACGCCAAGGCCTACGCGGACCTGCCGGACGACCTGAAGCAGGCCGTCAGCTACGCCTGTTCCTCGCTCTACAACGACGTCTGGACCGAGTACAGCACCAAGCACGCCCAGGCGCTGCAGAAGCTGGTGGCCGAGCAGGGCGTGCAGGTGAAGAAGCTGCCCGACGACGTCATGGTCGCCATGGGCAACGCCGCCGGCGAGGTCATCGCCGAGCTGCGGGAGGACAGTGACGAGCTGGTCAAGCGCATCACCGAGAGCTTCCTCGCCTACCGCAACTCGATCTCCGACTACATGGTCTATGCCGACAACGGGCAGATGAACGCCCGCGCGCTGGACTACACGTACTAGAGCAACGGCAATCGCATGCCGTTACCAACACTCCACCGTCATGCTCGGGCTTGACCCGAGCATCCATGGATCAGACGCACAGGCAGCGGCCCCATGGACCCTCGGGTCAGGCCCGAGGGTGACGGGAGGAGTGAACGGATGTCATAGTGCCCAGCCAGCACTTCGGGGGACAACGACATGCAGCAGTGGATTGCTCGGCTGGAGGCCGTGAACCACGCCGTCGGCGCGACGGTGCGCTGGCTGGCGCTGTTCATGGTGCTGCTGCAGTTCGCCGTGGTCGTGCTGCGCTACGTCTTCGGCATCAGCTTCATCTTCCTCAATGAAGGCGTGCTCTATATGCACGCCGCCCTCTTCATGCTGGGGGCCGGCTACACCCTGCTGATTGACGGCCACGTGCGCGTCGACATCTTCTACAGCAAGCTGGCGCGGCGCGGCCGCGCTGCTATCGACCTGGCGGGCGCGCTGGCCTTCCTGCTGCCGTCCATGGCCGTCCTCGCCTGGTTCACCTGGCCCTCGGTGCGTAATTCCTGGGCGGTTTTCGAGGGGCCGATCTCGGTGGGCGGCATCCCCGCCTCCTTCCTGCTGAAGTCGCTGATCCCGGCCTTCTGCCTGCTGCTCGCGGTGCAGGGCCTGGCCTGCGGCCTGCGCGACCTGCTGCGCTTCAAGCAGGGCCGGGCTTAGGAAGGTCCAGGCGCCGCATGACCGAATACCTCGACCTCCTGATGTTTGCGGTGCTGATCGGCGCCATCCTGCTCGGCTATCCGGTGTCCTTCACGCTGACCGGCGTCGCGGTGGTCTTCGCGGGCCTGGGCTGGGCGCTGGGCGTCTTCGACGTGGGCCTGCTGGGCGCGCTGGGCCAGCGCATCTTCGGCATCATGACCAACGACGTGCTGATCGCCATCCCGCTCTTCGTCTTCATGGGCGTGGTGCTGCAGCAGAGCAAGATCGCCGAGGAACTGCTGGAGACCATGGGCCGCCTCTTCGGCAGCCTGCGCGGCGGCCTCGGCGTCTCCGTCATCCTGGTCGGCGCCCTGCTGGCCGCCTCCACCGGCATCGTCGGCGCCACCGTGGTGGCCATGGGCATGATCGCCCTGCCCACCATGCTGCGCAACGGCTACAGCCCGTCGCTGGCCTCCGGCGTTGTCTGCACCGCCGGCACCCTGGGCCAGATCATCCCGCCGTCGACCCTGCTGATCATCCTCTCCGACGTCATGTCGAACGCCTATCAGCAGGCGCAGTTCCGGAAGGGCCTCTTCACCATCGACACCATCTCCGTCGGCCAGACCTTCGCCGCGGCGCTGGTGCCGGGCCTGACGCTGGTCGCCATCTACGTCGTCTACATGCTGGTGAAGGCCTGGTCCTCGCCCAAGGCGGCGCCGGCGCTGGCGCGGCCGGAGGTGCGCCCCGCCAGCGGCGAGGTGCTGCGCGCGCTGCTGCCGCCGCTGCTGCTCATCATCGCGGTGCTGGGCTCCATCCTCGGCGGCGTGGCGACCCCCAGCGAGGCGGCTTCCGTCGGCGCCATCGGTGCGCTGCTGCTGGCGGCGACACGGGGCAAGGACTCGCCCAAGCCGATCTATCTGGGCGGCGCCGCGCTGCTGGCGCTGGCGATCCTGGTCCACATCGCGCCGGTGCGCCTGCAGCGAGGCGACACCGGAACGGGCGAGTGGGTCGTCGGTGCCGTCGCCATCGTCCTGGTCGCCGTCGCGACCGTCGTCATCGGCATCGCCCTGAAGCGCGCCTGGCGGGCCGACCTGCTGAAGCCGGTCATGACCTCGACGCTGACCATCACCGCCATGATCTTCGCCACCATCCTGACGGCCAGCGTCTTCTCCCTGGTGTTCCGCGGCCTGGGCGGCGACGAGCATGTGGAGGCCATCATCAGCGCCATGCCCGGCGGGGCCGACGGCGCGCTGCTCTTCGTCATGGCGTTGATCTTCGTGCTCGGCTTCTTCCTCGACTTCGTCGAGATCTCGGTGATTCTGCTGCCCCTGGTGGCGCCGGTGCTGATCCTCATGGGCCACGACCCGGTGTGGCTCTCGATCCTCATCGCCATCAACCTGCAGACCAGCTTCCTCACCCCGCCCTTCGGCTTCTCGCTGTTCTATCTGCGCGGCGCGGCGCCCAAGGAGATCACCACTGGCCAGATCTACACCGGCGTGGTGCCCTTCATCGGCTTGCAGATTCTCGGCATGGCCGTTCTCTGGTTGTGGCAGCCGCTGGCGACAGCCGTGCCCGCCTGGCTTTTTTGAGCCTGCGAGGCGCGGCGGACCGCGTCTTTTACGGGATCACAGCTTTGCCACTGAAAGACGGCGGGAAGCTTTCTACATCAAGGCCGTCAATGAAAGGACCGCGGTTGCCGGACCGCCGGAAGCCGCGTCCCTCGGACAGCAAAAGGGTAGCTCGACATGCTTCGCACCATCGCCGCCGTTTCCGCACTGGGTGTGCTGGCCCTCGTTCTGGTGGTCAGCTTCAGCGGCGGCGGCAACGGCCTCTCCCAGCTTTTCGGCAGCAAGCCGCAGGCACTGGTCAACAACAGGACCGGTGAACCGGTGACCCTGGAGTCGGTGCAGAAAGACGTCGAGTGGCACCGTGACACCGCGCGCAAGCTGCGCGATCTGGACTAGAAAAGAGCGCGCCGGAAACCGCGTCACGCCGGCGTTCGGGGATATCGCGCCCCGCAGCACCGTAAAACCTGCAACCGACTCAAATCATTGAGCTTGCCCTGCGCGGCAGCGTCAGGCTCGCCCGGCCTGTGATTGAAACACTGCCGGGCGGCAAGACCGACGATTGCAGGCGTTAACCTTTGGTTAAGATTCCTCTTTGAGAGTCAACCAACTAGGTCACAGAAAAGACTCTACGAGAGACCATTCATACCTCTATTTTGATTCGGGACTCGTCGGAATCGGGCGGCGCCGCCGCCCGCGCCGGCTGTCAAACGAGCGGGGGAAACAGCTTGCGGCTTCGAAAAGCGATCACCGCCTGCGCCGTTTCGGCGCTGGCCATGGTCTTCTCGGTCCAGCAGGGGGAGCACGGCCCCCTCGTCGTCTACAAACTGCAATTGCCCGAGCCGGTGGAGACGGACAATCCGCCGAGAGCGGTGGTGCCGCTTTCCGCGGTGACGCGCAACATGGATGCCGTCCCCTTGCCCGAAGATGTGGCGCCGCTGCAGGCCATCGCCCCGGCCGCCCCGAAGATGAGCCCCCTTGAACCGACGATCCTCGGCACCGTGGTGATGCCGGCCGATCGCGCCGCGGCGATTGTCGCGCGCCCGGCCCCGCCGCCCGCCGCCGTTCCACTGACCGTGCCGGACCGCAACGCCATCTACCGGATCATCGCCGACTATGACGGCGGCGGACGGATCATGGTCAACGAGAAGACAGGCGAGAGGATTACGCTGGAGGCCGTCAACGACGAGGTCCTCTGGCGCCGCGACACGGCACGCAGGCTACGCGACCAGCCCTTCGCCCCGCGGTTCTGACACAGCGCCCGGCTCACGTCCCCTCGGCGCCGACCTCCTCCAGGATGAACTCGCGGAAAACGCGGACCTTCTCGCGCTCCAAGGCATCCGGCAGATAGACCAGATGATAACCGAGATCGGTTAGCATCAGGATGTCGAAGGGAGTCACCAGCCTCCCTTCCGCAATGTCCCTTTTCAACATGCTCGGCTTGCCGAGCGCGACGCCACCGCCGTCGATCGCGGTCTGCACCAGCACGGTCCAATCATCCAGGATCGGGCCGCGACGCGGGTTCACATCCATCGCTCCAGCCGTCGCCAGCCACTGGGTCCAGCCGTCGTAGTCGTCCTCGTGCAGCAGGGTGTGATGCTTCAGGTCGTCGGGGCATCGCAAGGGGTGCTTGCCTTCCAGCAGGGCCGGGCTGCACATCGGCGTATAGTCGACCCGCATGATCCACTCCGTCTCAAGTCCGTCCCAACGCCCGGCCCCAAAGCGCACGGCGATGTCGACATCGTCGTGACGCAGGTCGCAGACCTGAATGGAGTGATGCACCCGCAGGTCGATGTCGGGGTGCTTCTCCCAGAACTTGGGCAGGCGATAGACCAGCCACTTGGCCCCGAAGGCGGGCGTCACTGAAACCGTCAGGGTGTGCGAGTCGCCACTGTCGCGCAGGTCGTCCGCGGTCTCGGCAATGCGCGTGAAGGCCTCGCTGACCACCGGGAACAGCACCCGCCCCTGTTCGGTCAGGGCCAGCTTGCGGGTCATGCGCTTGAACAAGGAATAGCCGAGGTGCTCCTCCAGTGCCTTCACCTGATGGCTGACCGCGGCCTGGGTGACATGCAGCTCCTCGGCCGCCTTGGTGAAGCTGAGATGCCGCGCGCCGGCCTCGAAGGCCCGCAAAGCGTTCAAAGGCGGGAGTTTTACAGGCATCCAACATACCTTAGTTCAGCTAATCCATAAGATGAGAAAGTATCGTTTGTCCGCTTTCCGGATATCCGTATCTTAAGCATAGAAGCGGTGCTTTCAAGGGCACCGCAGCGGCCCACCCCTCAAATGAATGAGAATTACTATGTCATATATTCTCTATAGCTCTATTGCCCGCGCCGGGGGTATCGACCTGCTGCTGGGCGCCGAAGCGGTTTCCCACGCACCCCTGGACCCCGCCCTGCGCCGCCGGCGCGCCAACAGAATCCGCCGGCTGCGCCGGCGCAGCGGCGAGGCCCTGATCCGTCTTGGCACGGCCGTGACCGGCTGGGGCAAGCGGCTGGCGCCGGCGACCTGCCAGATGCCGGCCCCGCGCCTGAATCTGGTGGCGGACTGAGCCCCGCCCGCCGTCCGACGAAGGGCCGGCCCGTTCGCCCTGAGGCCGGCCCTTCGCCCCCAGCCATGAAGACGAGACAAGCCCATGTCGATCTACGTCCCTGACAGCTGGTCCGCGCTCGGCGCCGTTCATGCCGTCGCCGCATCTTGGCGTTCCGCCGCAGGCTTCCTCCTGCACCGCGCGCTTGATCGGCCCCGGCATCTGCTGATCGCTTGGCAGGTCCGGCAGCGCGATCGCAGTGACCTGCGCCGGCTGCAGGCCCCTCAGCTGCGCGACATCGGCCTGACCGTCGAAGACCTATGCCAGGAGCGCGACGGCCCCCTGTGGTAGGCCCAGCCTGCCCGCAAATTCATGTGACTTTGAGCTGCGCCCTGAAAGGGCCGGTCGATTCCGCCCCCCGGAAGAGGCCGGCCCTCTTTTTATGACCGGCGCTCAGCGGAGCCAATCGGCAAGGAAGCGGCGCAGCCAGGCTTCCATGGGCGCATCGAAGCGCTCGCTGTCGGCGAGCTGCACCTCGCTGGAGTGCGCGCCCGGCTCCTCCAGCATGTGGCCGGCTTCGCGCATCCAGCGCCGCATCACCTCGCGCGAGACCTCCGGGTGGAACTGGATGCCGAAGGCCCTTTGGCCGTAGCGGAAAGCCTGGTTGGGGAAGACCGGGCCGGAGGCCAGCAGCTCGGCGCAGGCCGGCACGTCGAAGCCCTCGTTGTGCCAGTGATAGACGTGCATGGCTTCGCCCATGAAATCCTGCGCCACCGGCGTCGGCTCTATCTTCACGTAGCCGATCTCGTGCAGACCCTCGTCGTGGCGGCTGACCGGCGCACCCAGCGCCCGCGCCAGCATCTGGGCGCCCAGGCAGATGCCCAGAAAGGGACGGCCGCTCTCCGCCCACTGGCCGATCCAGTCGATCTCCTGGCGGATATAGGCCTTGCTCTCGGCTTCGTTCACGCTCTCCGCACCGCCGTAGACCACCACCGCGCTGTGCCCGTTGTCGACCGCCGGCAGGCTGTCGCCCTTGCCCGGCGAACACCACTCGGTGTCGTAGCCCATCTCGCGCAGGATCGCCGAGGCGCGGTCGTCGCGCCGGCCCACGGGGTGGTCGATCAACAGGATTGACGGCTTCATGGCAACTCCGAAAAGCAACCCACTCTATTTAAGGACGGTGAGCGTTAAGAAAAGCCTCCATGTGGAGGCGCATCTGTGCGACCGGGTAGCGGTATGCCTGCCCCACCGGGCAGGCCCGCCGGGCCCGGCAGCCGAGATCCAGGCAGTCGGCCCCGGCCGGTGCGGCGATGTGCTCTGCACAAGCCGTAACCTCATAGCCTGCGGCTGTAAAGGCGCCGACCGGACAGGCGGCCAGGCAGGGCCGTTCGGCGCAGTTTTCGCAGGGACTGGGTCTTTCGTCGCGGGCCGGCAGATCCAGCACTTCGGCAAGCGCGACGGCGCCGCGGTAGGCGTGCCAGAGGCCGTAGTCGGGATGGATCAGCATGCCCAGCGGCGACGGCGCCACCGCCTCGGCGCGCTGCGCCCAGCGCAGGAAGGGCCGGTAGGGCGGGCCGCCGAAGGGAAAGAGCGCCAGGCCGCCGACCTGCTGCGCCAGGGCGCCGATCACTCTCTCGCTCCAGCGGTTCAGGGGATCGGGCCGGCCGTCCCGCGCCTCCGGCGCCGTCTGGAACTTCGGCCAGAAGCCGTCGCCGTGGTTGCCGAGCAGGACCAGGCTGCGGCTCTCGCGCCCGTCCGGCAGGGGCGGCACCTCGTCGTCCGGGTCGCAGTGGAAGGCGCCGCGCAGGATCAGGCCCTGCGGCACGGCCGCCGCCTCGATCCGCGCCAGAGTGCCGGCGCCAGCGCTCAAGCGCCCGCCTCGTCCGCCAGGGCCGCGGCATCCACGCAGGCCTCCTCGGAGGTCGGCCAGTCGACGATGTGGTCTTCCAGCTCCGCGTCCGGCACTTCGGTCTCCGACACCGCGCGCCCGCGCACCGAGATGCCCGCCCAGTGCACGCTTTCCGGATCTCCGGTCACCAGCGGATGCCACCAGGCCAGCCCCCGCCCCTCCGCCAGGCGGCGATAGGCGCAGGTCGGCGGCATGAAGCCCAGCTCGCCGACGTTCTCGGCCGAGAGCTGCACGCAGTCGGGCACCACCTTGCTCCGGTTGGCATAGTCGGCGCAGCGGCAGGTCTGGCGGTCCAGCAGGTGGCAGGCCACGTCAGTATGGGCGAAGGAGCCGTCGTCCGGGTCCTCCAGCTTGATAAGGCAGCAGCGCCCGCAGCCGTCGCAGAGGGATTCCCACTCGGCGGTCGTCATCTCGGCCAGGGACTTGGCTTCCCAGAAGGGGCCGCTATCGGAAGGGCGTTGGGTCATGCCCGCGAGTCTAGCGGTCGGCGCGGAGGCTTCCAAGCGCCCAGACGGTGGCCTCAGGCCGCCGGACGCATGGAGTTGCGCGGCAGCAGGATGTCGAAGCGGCGGCGGATCTCCGCGTCCAGCTCCTCGGGGATGACCTCCGGCCAGTGCTCAGCCAGCACCTTGCGGGCCTGGTCGCGCGCCGCCTCGCGGATGTCGCGGGCGCCCTTCATCTCCCAGTCGTCGCGGCTTTCGCGGTTCAGCAGGCTGGGATAGAGGTACTCGCTGTTCATCAGCGAGAGCGTCTGCGGATGGCCGAGGAAATGGCCCGGTCCCTTGCAGACCTCGTCGATCACGTCCAGCGACAGGGATTCCTCCGTCACCTCGATGCCTTTCAGCATGCGCATGATCTCGCCATTGACGTCGTTGTCGATGACGTACTGCTCGTAGGCGACGGTCAGCAGGCTCTCCAGGAAGCCGGCGGAGTGGTGGATGTAGTTGGAGCCGGCCAGCGCCGCGGCCAGCCCGGTGATGCCCTTCTCCGCCCCGGCCTGGGCATCTGGCACCTTGGAATCGGAGATGCCGGAGGAGTTGTAGATCGGCACCTCGAGGTACTGCGCGATCTGGGCGCAGGCGGCGTTCAGCAGAGCGAACTCCGCCGAGCCGCCGACGAAGGCGCCGCTGCGCAGGTCGGCCTGGGCGGGCACGCAGCCCATGATCAGAGGGTGACCCGGGTTCAGCAAGTTGACGTAGACGAAGCCGGAAAGCTGCTCGGCGGTGATCTGCACCAGGGTGCCGGCCAGCGCCGCCGGCGAGGTGGCGCCGGCCTGGGGCGCCGAGGAGATCACCACCGGCATGTTGTGGGCGACGATGCGGTCCAGGATCTCCACCGTTTCCGTGGCATAGCGCAGCGGGCTGACGGTCCAGCAGTTGCTGTAAGACATCAGCGGGCGGGCGTCGAAGGACTCCTTGCCGCCGGCCAGCATCTCGCCCAGCGCACGCTGCTCGGCCACCTTCTCCGGCAGGTAGGCATTGGCCATGACGTGCTTCTCGGTCGCCGCCAGGCAGGCGTAGAACTGGTTGATGTCGATCTGCTCGTTGGCCAGGTCGCGCGGCACCACCGGACGCATGTAGAAGTGGATGTGCTCCAGCGTGTCGCAGAGACGGCCGATGTCGTAGTTGTCGGAGAGCCGCGTCTCGCGGACCCTGCCGTCCAGGTCGAGAATCTTCACCGCCTGACCGCCGGTGCCCATGTAGACCCGCTGGCCGCCCAGGTGCAGGTCGTGCTGCGGGCTGCGGCCGGCCAGCAGCACCTCGCGCGCCGCCGTCTTCAGCGCCTCTTCCACCAGTTTGCGGTGGATGTAGACACGGTTGGCGTCCTCGTCGATGCGGCAGCCGGCGGCACGGAAGGTCTCGCGGCAGGGGCTCGCCGCGACCTGGATCCCGGTGCGCTCCAGCACTTCCATGGCGGCCTCGACGATGCGCGACAGGTCGTCCGCCTTCAGGGGCCGGTAGCTGCCCCCGGCGAGGCCCGCCGGGGCCACCGAAGTCCGGGTTCTTTCCGCGCCTCGTCCGCGCCGGTTGCGTGCCATGGCGGCTTGCCTTTCCTCAAGAATCAGGGCGCCCGCCCGGGGCGCGCGCTCCAGGGCCAAACTTGCTCTCCCGGCGACGTCTGGCTGTTCCGCATCCGACAGAAACTGTCCCAAGACGCGGCGCGCAGCTGCCTCAGGGCGCAGGCCGCGCCGGGCAAAGAAGAAGGGCCCCGCCCCCGGCCGCCGAGGCAGCCGGAAGCGGGACCCTTCGGTAGGCTGCGGCGGGGCCGGGGCGCCCGCCTTTGTACCTAGGCCGCGCGGATCTGGGCGATGAACTGGTCGACCTCCTTGCGCAGGTTCTCGGACTGCTCGGCGAGGTGCCCCGCCGCGTCCAGGACCTGGCCGGCCGACCCGCCGGTCTCTGCCGCAGTCTTGGAGACCGAGGCCACGTTGCTCGCCACCTTCCGCGTGCCGGCGGAGGCTTCCTGGACGTTGCGCGCAATCTCCTGCGTCGCCGCGCCTTGCTGCTCCACCGCCGTGGAGATGCTGCTGGCGATGTCGTTGATCTCCTCGACGGTCTCGCCAATCGCCTCGATCGCCGCGGCCGCGTCGGTGGTCGAGTTCTGGATCTCGCTGATCTGTTGCGAGATCTCCTCGGTCGCCTTGGCGGTCTGGGTGGCCAGGGACTTCACCTCGTTGGCCACGACCGCGAAGCCCTTGCCCGCCTCGCCGGCGCGCGCCGCCTCGATGGTGGCGTTGAGGGCCAGCAGGTTGGTCTGCTCGGCGATGTCCTGGATCAGCTTCACCACGTCGCCGATCTTCTGCGCCGCCTCTACCAGGCCCTCGACCTTGCCGTTGGTCGCGCGGGCGTTTTCGACGGCCTTGCTGGCGGTCTGCGAAGAGCGGTTGACCTGGCGGCCGATCTCCTCGATAGACGACGACAGCTCCTCGGCCGCGGTGGCCACCGTCTGCACGTTGCCGGAAGCGTCCTCGGAGGCGTTGGCCGCGGAGCCGGCCTGCTCTTCCGTCTGGCTGGCGGCGGCGGACATCGACTTGGCGGTCGACTGCATCTCGCTCGCGGTGTGCGACAGCGACTCGACCACCGACTTCACGCTGGCCTCGAAGTCGTCGGCCACCTTCTGCATGGTCTGGCGCTTCTCCTGCTCGGCGCGCTGGGAGGCGAGCTTGCTCTCCTCTTCCAGCCGCTGCTGCTCAATGGCGTTGTTCTTGAAGACCTCGACCGCTCCGGCCATCTGGCCGATCTCGTCGCGGCGGCCGACGCCGGGGATATCGACCTTCAGATCGCCCGCGGCCAGGGCGCGCATGGCACCGATCATGCCGTTGATCGGCTTGGTAATGCTGCGCGCGATGAAGAAGGAGATGACGCCCATAAGCAACAGGACCCCGGCGATGGCGCCGGACTCGAAAATCGCCTCTTCCCAGAACACCGCGTCGAGGTCGTCGATGTAGACGCCACTGCCGATGATCCAGCCCCACGGCGCGAAGCCCTTGACGTAGGACTCCTTGGGTATCGGTTGTTCCTCATTTCCCCGGGGCCAAAGGTAGCTGACAAAACCAGCCTGTTGCGCGTTCACTACCTTCACAAACTCCATGAAGAGCAGATTACCCGCCGGATCCTTAAACTTGGAGAGATCCTTTCCGACCAGATGCGGCTTGAATGGATGCATAACCATCGCCGGCTGCATGTCGTTGATCCAGAAGTATTCGGCGCCGTTGTAGCGCATGGCCCCGATGGCGGCGAGGGCGGTGCTCTGCGCCTCCTCCATGGTCATCTCGCCGGCTTCCGCCCGCTTGTAGTAGGAGTCCGCGATCGCCGTCGCGCCCTCGACAAGCTGGCGCAGCTCGTTGCGCTTCTGCTCGACGAGTTCGGCTTCGAGCTGATAGAGCCGGAACCCGGTGACCGCGATCATGCCCAGCGCCGCCAGCGCGATGAGCAGCAGCAAGCGGTGCGAGATTCCAAAAGATTTCATAGCTTTGAGCAACATTGCCGGTCTCAGTTCTTCCGTGAGGTTCAAAGTTGCCGCGAAGCTACTTTGACGCGATTAAACATTCGTTTCTAAAGGACTGAAAACAAAGGTCAATTTTCACTAAGTAGTTGTGGGAATTGATAAAATTCTCTTATAGATTGAGAATGCTTCCCTTGGTTTTTCAACCCGGCGGACGGGCAGTCGGAAAATCCGTCGACGCCGCGGCCCGCTGCAACCCTTCCCGACAGCCGCAAAGGGTGCTACACAGGGGCCCAAAGTTGTATATACAACTTTCACTCGGAGGCATCTGTGACTGGGGAACCATTCCTTCTGCAGCCCGGCCGGCTCACTCTGGCGGAGCTGCACCGCTTCTGGCGCGGCCCGCGGAAGCTCACCCTCGACCCGGCCGGCTACGCGGCGCTCGACCGCTCGGCAGCGACCGTGGCGGCGGTGGTGGCCGAGGGGCGCACGGTCTACGGCATCACCACCGGCTTCGGCAGCCTGGCGCGCCAGACGATCTCCGCCGACCAGGTCGCCGAGCTGCAGACCCGCCTTGTCCTCTCCCACAGCTGCGGCGTCGGTGCGCCGCTGGAAGAGCGCGTGGTGCGCCTCGTATTGCTGCTGAAGATCAACGCCCTCTCCCGCGGCCACTCGGGCATCCGGCGCGAGGTCATCGACCGCCTGATCCGGCTGTTCAACGACGAGCTCTATCCCGTGATCCCCTCCCAGGGCTCGGTCGGCGCCTCGGGCGACCTGGCGCCTCTGGCGCACCTCTCCGCGGTGCTGCTGGGGCACGGCGAAATCTCCCACCAGGGCCGGCGGCGCCCGGCCGCGGAAGTGCTGGGCGAGCACGGGATCGAGCCCATCGAGCTGGCCGCCAAGGAAGGGCTGGCGCTGCTGAACGGGACCCAGGTTTCGACGGCGCTGGCGCTGCACGGCCTGTTCTGCGCCGGCGACGCCTTCGGCGCGGCGCTGACCGCCGGCGCGCTCTCCGTCGACGCGGCGCTTGGCAGCGACACGCCCTTCGACCCGCGCATCCACGCGCTGCGCGGCCACCCCGGGCAGATCGCAGTGGCCGGCTGGCTGCGCAAGCTGCTGGCCGACAGCGAGATCCGGAACTCCCACCTCGACTGCGACCGGGTGCAGGACCCCTACTCCCTGCGCTGCCAGCCCCAGGTCATGGGCGCCGCGCTGGACCTGCTGCGCAACGCCGCCGCGACGCTGCTGCGCGAGGCCAATGCCGTCTCCGACAATCCCCTGGTGTTCCCGGACGACGGGCCGCACGGGGGGGACGTGCTGTCCGGCGGCAACTTCCACGCCGAACCGGTGGCCTTCGCCGCCGACACCATCGCGCTGGCCCTGGCCGAGGTCGGCGCCCTCTCGGAACGCCGCATCGCCATGCTGACCGACGCCACCATGAGCGCCCTGCCCCCCTTCCTGGTGGCCGAGCCGGGGCTCAATTCCGGCTTCATGATCGCCCATGTGACGGCTGCCGCTTTGGCCGCCGAGAACAAGCAGCTCAGCCACCCGGCCAGCGTCGACAGCCTGCCCACCTCGGCCAACCAGGAAGACCATGTCTCCATGGCCACCCACGGCGCCCGGCGCCTAGCCGCCATGGCGGCCAACAGCGTGCGCATCATCGCCGTCGAGCTGCTGGCCGCCGGCCAGGGCATCGACCTGCGCCGCCCCTTGGCGACTTCTCCCGATCTAAATCGAGCGATGGTTGAGATTCGCGGCTGCGCCGCCTTCCTGGACCACGACCGGGCCCTGTCCGGCGACATCGAGAAAGTGGCGCGGCTGGTCGAAAAAGGTCAGTTCTCCGGGACTTTCCACGGCCTTGCCGAGGATGCCGCCTGGTTCACCGACGATTTGTGAGCAGGTGCAGCATAGTCGCTAGACGCCGGGATTGTGACTGCTGTATATTCGCTTTCGGCAGAGGACTTGTTGGCCCTCAACAGACCCGCATGAATGACGGGCCGGGGCCTGCTTCCATAGAGATTTAGACCACCGTGAGGGTGACCAACTTGTCCTGCACTCCAGAGAAAATTTCCGCTCTTCCCGTGTCCGACAGCCTGCCCGCGGCCGAGGGTTTCGTCCTCGACGAGCAGGTCGCGCACCTGCTGCGGCGAGCCCATCAGCGAGCTTCCGCCCTGTTCCTGACGGTCCTGGCGGACGCGCAGCTGACGCCGACGCAGTTCTTCGCCATGGCCCGGCTGCACGAGAGGGGTAAGCTGTCGCAGAACCGGCTCGGCCGCCTGGCCGCCATGGATCCGGCGACCATCCAGGGCGTCATCCGCCGGCTGCACGAGCGCGGCTACATCGAGCGTCTGGCCGACCCGACCGACCGCCGCCGCATGGTGCTGAGCCTCTCGCCGCTCGGCCAGGAGACGGTGGTGCGCCTGCTGAGCGACGCCAACCGGATCGGCGACGAGATCGTCGCACCGCTCAATCCGGACGAGCAGAAGATTTTCGTCAGCCTGCTGAAGAGACTGGTCTGATCAGGCGACGGCGCCCGACCTGCCGAACCTAAGAACGCGCAAGGTTGGCGCGAAGGCCGGCTGCTGCGAAGCAGCCGGCTTTTGCGCGTTCTAGGAAGCCCGCCTGCGGTAAGCGTCCCTTAGAAACCGTCCCTCAGGACACCGTCCAGGTATGCCCCTGATGCAGCAGCTCGGCGAGGCTGGCGGGGTGCGACTTCTGCGCCGCCGCGACTTCGTCGGTGACGCTGGTTTCGTAGCTGCGCGCCGGATTGCAGTAGAGCACGCCGAGGGCGACCGGCATGTGCGGCGGCTGCAGCGCCGCCAGCATCCCCGCCATCACCCGGTCGGTTTCGTCGTGCACCAGGATGTCGGCCTCGGTGACGCCGTTCTCGCCCAGGGTCACGACCTCCAAGGCCAGTTTGCCTTCTGCCAGCCGCAACCCCTTGTCGTTCTCCTTGCCGAAGATCATGGGCTTGCCGTGCTCCAGCAGCACCTGCATGTCCGCGGCCACGGCCCGCTCGGTGAAGCCGTCGAAGGCGCCGTCGTTGTAGACGATGCAGTTCTGGAAGATTTCCACCAGGGAGGTGCCCTTGTGCGCCTTGGCGCGCTTCAGGATTTCAGGCAGGTGCTTCTGCTGGGTGTCGACCGAGCGCGCGAAGAAATGCGCGCCGGCGCCCAGCGCGAAGCCGCCGGCGGAGACCGGCGTGTCGATGGAGCCACCCGGTGTCGAGGGCGAGCGGGTGCCGACCCGCGAGGTCGGCGAGTACTGGCCCTTGGTCAGGCCGTAGATCTCGTTGTTGAACAGCAGGATCTGCAGGTCGACGTTGCGGCGCAGGGCGTGCAGCAGGTGATTGCCGCCGATGGAGAGCGCATCGCCGTCGCCCGAGACGACCCAGACGTCGAGCTCCGGATTGGTCAGCTTCACGCCGGTCGCGATGGCCGGGGCGCGGCCGTGGATGGTGTGAAAGCCGTAGGTCGACATGTAATAGGGAAAGCGCGCGGCGCAGCCGATGCCGGAGATGAAGACCGTCTTCGCGGTGTCGGCCTGCAGTTCGGCCAGGGTCTTTTGCACCGCCTTCAGGATGGCGTAGTCGCCGCAGCCCGGGCACCAGCGCACTTCCTGGTCGGAGGCGTAGTCCTTGGCAGTCAGCGCGGGGCTCTGAACGTTCATCTCAATCCTCCCCGATCAAGCCGAGAGGCGGGCGCGGACCGCCGCCTCGATCTCAGAAATCTTGAAGGGCTTGCCGGTCACCTTGCTGAGGCTCTCGGCCGGCACCAGATACTCGCTGCGCAGCAGGGTCACCAGCTGGCCGTCGTTCATCTCCGGCACCAGGATCTTGTCGAAGCCGCGCAGCAGCGCCTCCAGGTTCTGCGGCAGCGGCCAGATGTGGCGCAGGTGGAGATGCGCGACCGGCAGGCCCTCACCGCGCAGGTTGTCGACGGCGCGGCTGATCGGCCCGTAGGTCGATCCCCAGCCGACCACCACCAGCCTGTCGTCGGCACCGCCGGCCTCGAAAGCCTGCGGCGGCACGTCCTTGGCGACGCCCAGCACCTTGTTGCGGCGCAGGTCGGTCATGTGCTGGTGGTTCGCCGGATCGTAGGAGATGTTGCCGCTGTCGCTGGCCTTTTCGATGCCGCCGATGCGGTGTTCCAGGCCCGGTGTGCCCGGCACCGCCCAGACTCGCGACAGGGTTTCCGGATCGCGCTTGAAGGGATGGAAGCCCTCCGGCTCCGTCTCGAAGGTCACCGGGAAGTGCGGCAGGCTCTCGGCGTCGGGCAGCCGCCAGGGCTCGGCGGCGTTGGCGATGTAGCCGTCGCTCAGCAGGATCACCGGCGTCATGTACTTGGTGGCGATGCGCACCGCCTCGATGGCCACGTCGAAGCAGTCGGCGGGCGAGCGCGCGGCCAGCACCACCAGCGGCGCGTCGCCGTTGCGCCCGAAGACCGACTGGTAGAGGTCCGACTGCTCGGTCTTGGTCGGCATGCCGGTCGAGGGTCCGGCGCGCTGCGAGTTCACGATGACCAGCGGCAGTTCGGCGGAGATCGCCAGGCCAATGGCCTCGGTCTTCAGCGCCACGCCGGGGCCGGAGCTGGAGGTGACGCCGACGCCGCCGGCATAGGAAGCGCCGATGGCCGCGCAGACCGCGGCAATCTCGTCCTCGGCCTGGAAGGTCACCACGCCGTGGTCCTTCAGGCCCGCCAGGGAGTGCAACAGCGAGGAGGCCGGGGTGATCGGGTAGGAACAGAACATCAGCTTCAGCTCCGCGCCCCTGGCGCCGGCAACCAGGCCCCAGGACAGCGCCTCGGCGCCGGTGACGTTGCGGTAGAGGCCCGGCGGGATCTCGGCCGGCGGCACGGAAAAGGCGGCCAGGTCCTCGCCCACTTCGGCGGTCTCGCCGAAGGCGTGGCCGGCGTTCAGAGCGGCAATGTTGGCGTGGGCAATCTCCGTGCGGCGCCGGAACTTTTCGTTCAGCCAGTCGACCGTCGCCTGGCGGTCGCGCCCGAACATCCAGTAGACCAGGCCCAGCGCCCACATGTTCTTGCAGCGCAGGGCCTCCTTCTTGGTCAGGCCGCAGTCCTTCAGCGCGTCCTGGGTCAACTGCGACATGTCGACCTCGAAGACGCGGTAGTCCTTGAGGCTGCCGTCCGTGCGCGGGTCGCTCTCGTAGCCGGCCTTGTTGAAGTTGCGCTCGTTGAAGGCGCCCGAATCGAGGATCAGCAGGCCGTGCGGCTTCACGTCGACCAGGTTCACCTTGAGGGCCGCCGGGTTCATGGCGACCAGGACGTCGAGCTCGTCGCCGGAGGTCTTGATCACCCGGGCGCCGAAGTTGATCTGAAAGGCGGAGACGCCGAAGGTGGTGCCGACGGGGGCACGGATTTCAGCCGGGAAGTCAGGGAAGGTCGCCAGGTCGTTCCCCGCCAGGGCGGTCGAAAGGGTGAACTGGCTGCCGGTGAGCTGCATGCCGTCGCCGGAATCACCGGCAAAACGCACGACCGCAGAATCGAGGACCCGGCGGCCGGAGGAGTCGGCCACTAGCGCCGTCGAACCTTCCATACCTCAAGAACCTTTCACTGAATAATGGCCAAGCCATCCTCTGCCCGCCGCGGGAATCCGCGGAAAGCCGATTCAATGGCCGTGAATATGGCCCTCCTGAAGTGGATTGCCAATGCGCCAGATCAAAAATACCGTAATTAATCGTAGAATATTTTACAATCACAATATTATTGTGTGTATTTGATCTGGCCTCAGGCCCTCCTGTTCGCCGTTTAACAAATGCAAAGCCTTCCGGGCGCAAGCTGAACGGATCGGCGCGGACAGTCCCGCCGCCTATGTCGGAAAACGACCATTCCGGGCCCTCCGCCGACATGGATAAGAGGTGCGCAAACGCTTGAGTTCCCGCCTATTTCGGCTTTGTCGCGTTTCAGACACGATCAGTCGCCGCAGGCGTAGCCGCCGGGGCCCCGCTCAAGAGAAATGATCGCGGGGACCAATACTGCCCGGGCCCCGTCCTATGGCTATTGGCCCGGGGCGTTCTTGCCGTGAGGAATGACGATGGCGGACGACGACGATCTCGATCTCAACAGCCTTGACGACGACGAACTCGTCAAGCAGATGCACGACGACCTTTACGACGGCCTCAAGGAAGAGATTGAGGAAGCCGTGCACATCCTTCTCGGGCGCGGCTGGGAGCCTTACCGCATCCTGACCGAGGCCCTGGTCGAGGGCATGCGCATCGTCGGCATCGACTTCCGCGACGGCATCCTCTTCGTGCCCGAGGTGCTGCTGGCCGCCAACGCCATGAAGGGCGGCATGTTCATCCTGCGCCCCCTGCTGGCCGAGACCGGCGCGCCCAAGCTGGGCACCATGGTCATCGGCACGGTGAAGGGCGACATCCACGACATCGGCAAGAACCTCGTCTCCATGATGATGGAAGGCGCCGGCTTCGAGGTCATCGACCTGGGCATCAACAACCCGGTCGAGAACTACCTGGAGGCCCTGGAGCAGCATAAGCCCGACATCCTAGGCATGTCGGCCCTGCTGACCACCACCATGCCCTACATGAAGGTGGTCATCGACACCATGAAGGAAAAAGGCATCCGCGACGACTACGTGGTGCTGGTCGGCGGCGCGCCGCTGAACGAAGCCTTCGCCGAAGCCGTCGGCGCCGACGCCTACTGCCGCGACGCCGCCGTGGCGGTGGAAACGGCCAAGGACTTCATGAAGCGCCGTCACAACCGGCAAGGCGCCGCCTAGGGCGCCGCGGCGGGAACCCGGGAGCAAGAGCGCCATGGCGGCCCTCCAGCCCTCCTCCGATACCTCGGTCGTCGAACCGCTGGAGCGCACGCTGCTCATCGCCTGCGGCGCGCTGGCGCGCGAGATCGTCACCCTGATCCGCGTCAACGCCTGGCGCCACCTGACCGTGAGCTGCCTGCCGGCCTCCTGGCACAATACGCCCGCCAAGATCCCGGAGGGCGTGCGCCGGCGCATCCGCGATGCCCGCGGGCGCTACGACCACATCCTGGTGCTCTACGGCGACTGCGGCACCGGCGGCAAGCTGGACGAGGTGCTGGCCGAGGAAGGCGTGGAGCGCATCCAGGGCCCGCACTGCTATTCCTTCTATGCCGGCAACGAGACCTTCGAGGCCATGGCCGAGGAAGAGCTCGCGGCCTTCTACCTGACCGACTACCTGGTGCGTCACTTCGAGCGCCTGATCATCCAGGGGCTGGGCATCGACCGCCACCCGGAACTGCTGGAGATGTACTTCGGCAACTACAAGAAGCTGGTCTACCTCGCGCAGACCGAGGATCCGGAACTGGTCGCCCAGGCCGAGGCCGCGGCGCAGCGCCTGGGCCTGGACTACGATTACCGTTTCACCGGCTACGGCGGCCTGGGCCGCTTCATCGACCGGCGCCTCGACCTGGACGAGATCCGCCAGATGGGAGTGGAAGAAATCCCGGAAGTGACGGCATGGCACAGTTGACCGTCGTCTACTGGCGCGACATCCCCGCCCAGGTCATCGTCAAGGCCGGGCGCAAGAACGCCAAGGTCCAGCTCAGCGAGCGCTTCGAGAAGGCCATCGACCGCGCCGCCATGCGCGCCAAGATGAGCGGCAGCGACGCCTACCTGGAGCAGTGGCGCCGCGGCGCCCCGCTGGACTGCGGCGACGACCTGGAAGCCGAGGCCGAAGCCGCGGCCAAGCGCCTGGAGGCCGATTACGACGACACCCGCCTGGCCCAGCTCATCGCCGCCGGCGGAGAAGATACCCTTCAACATTCCGCGTCATGAAGCGCGCAGAAGGAAGACTGGAATGTATGCTGTGAGCAAGGCCATGCCGCTGGATGTAAACACCGAACAGACCAGGCAGCAGATCCTCGATCTGGTGCAGGACTTCACCGTGGAGACCACCCCCGGTTCGGCGGCCAAGACCCCCGACTACCGCGAGCACCTGCGCCCCGGGTGCCGCGTGGCGGTGACTTTCCTGCCCGGCTCCGACTTCGCCGACACGGTGGCGACGGCCAAGCGTCTGCAGGAAGAAGGCTTCCAGCCCATGCCCCACTTCGCGGCGCGCTCGATTCCCAGCCGCCACGCGCTGGAGGACTACCTGAAGGCCCTCCGCGACGTGACCGAGCTGCGCCACGTGGTGGCCCTGGCCGGCGCCGTCGATCAGCCGCTCGGCCCCTTCGAC
Source organism: Kiloniellaceae bacterium (assembly GCA_050290145.1). Lineage (GTDB taxonomy): Bacteria > Pseudomonadota > Alphaproteobacteria > Kiloniellales > Kiloniellaceae > Pelagibius. The sequence goes on from JBNKHC010000358.1 coordinate 23,117, forward strand.
AGCTCCATGGCGATCCTGGAGACCGGCCTCTTCGACAAGTACGGCGTCGAGACCATCGGCGTGGCCGGCCACCCGGAGGGCAGCCCCGACATCGCGCCGCCGGCGCTGAGCGAGGCGCTGGCCTGGAAGAACGCCTTCGCCGAGCGCAGCGACGCGAGCTTCTACATCGCCACCCAGTTCTGCTTCGAGGCGGCGCCGATCATCGCCTGGGACAAGGCCATGCAGGCCGAGGGCAACCGCCTGCCGATCCACATCGGCGTGCCGGGCCTGGCGACGCTCAAGACGCTGATCAACCACGCCAAGGCCTGCGGCGTCGGCCCCTCCATGCGCTTCCTGACCCGCCAGGCGCGCAACGTGGCCAAGCTGATGACGGTGAACGCGCCCGACCGGCTGCTGCTGGATCTGGCCCGCTACAAGGCCATGGACCCGGACTGCGGCATCGCCCGCCTGCACATCTACCCCCTGGGCGGCCTCAAACGCTCGGCGGCCTGGACCTACGCGGTCGCCGACGGCGATTTCGAGATCAACGCCAAGGGCGACGGCTTCAAGGTGACGCGCGAGATCGACTAGCGCGACCTCCGTGGCGCGCCCCATGGCGCGCCCGGATAGCGCGATTGAGCCACTGCTGGTCGTCCCTGCGCCAGCCTGAGAGCGGGGCAAAGCGCACTAATGCCGCCCATCGTAGTTGGGCGCCCCACCGTGGCCGAGCAGGCCGCGGCGCGGACCGGAAAGGAGTAACCGAACATGGCACGCACGGTTGTCAGCTCGCATTCCAAGGAACTGGTGATCGGTTTCGATCAGCCGTTCTGCATCATCGGCGAACGCATCAACCCGACCGGGCGCAAGCTGCTGGCCGCCGAGATGGCCGCCGGTGACTTCAGCCGCGTCGAGGCCGACTGCCTGGCCCAGGTCGCCGCCGGCGCCCACATGCTGGACGTCAACGCGGGCATCCCGCTGGCCGATGAGCCGGCGATCCTGGCCAAGACGATCCAGCTGGTGCAGTCGCTGACCGACCTGCCGCTGTCCATCGACTCCTCCATTGTCGATGCTCTGGAGGCGGGCCTCTCCGTCTACCAGGGCAAGGCCCTGGTCAACTCGGTCACCGGCGAGGACGAGCAGATGGAGCGGGTGCTGCCCCTGGTGAAGAAGTACGGCGCCGCCGTGGTCGCCATCTCCAACGACGAGACCGGCATCTCCGAGGACCCGGAAGTGCGCTACGCCGTCGCCAAGAAGATCGTCGAGCGCGCCGCCGACCACGGCATCCCCAAGGAAGACGTCGTGGTCGATCCGCTGGTCATGCCGATCGGCGCCATGGGCACCGCCGGCCGTCAGGCCTTCTCCATCATCCGCAAGCTGCGCGAGGAGTTGGGGGTCAACACCACCTGCGGCGCCTCGAACATCTCTTTCGGCCTGCCCAACCGTCACGCCATGAACTCCTTCTTCCTGGCCATGGCCGCCGGCGCGGGCATGACCTCGGCGATCATGAACCCGCTGCACGAGGAAGAGCTGACCGGTATCATGGCCGCCGATGTGCTGCTCAACGCCGACAAGGACTGCCGCGCCTGGATCCGCAAGTTCCGCGAGCCCGCGGCGGCCGGCGCCGAGGGCGAAGGCGGGCGCCGTGAGCGCCGCCGGCGCCGTGGATAGGAAACGGTAGAAGGGATTCTCTTGCCTGGCGATGCCCCGAAAGATGCCCTGATCGTCTTCACGCCCTCCGGGCGGCGGGGGCGCTTTCCGGTCGGCACGCCAATCCTGAAGGCCGCGCGCAGCCTGGGGGTCGACATCGATTCCGTCTGCGGCGGCCGCGGCCTCTGCGGGCGCTGCCAGGTCGAGGTCGGCAACGGCGAGTTCGCCAAGCACGGCATCACCAGCCGGCCCGGCCATGTCTCCGAGTGGAACCAGACCGAGGCGCGCTACCAGGAAAAGCGCGGCATGGCCGCGGGCCGCCGCCTGTCCTGCCAGGCCCTGCTGCTGAAGGACGTCGTCATCGATGTCCCCGCCGAGAGCCAGGTCCACAAGCAGGTGGTGCGCAAGCGCGCCGAGGCGCGGCACATCGAGCTGGATCCCGCCATCCGGCTGCACTACGTCGTGGTTCAGGAACCCGACATGCACAACCCCACCGGCGACCTGGAGCGCCTGCTGGCGGCGCTGGAGGACCAGTGGAACCTGACCGGCCTGGAGGCCGATCTGCGCATCCTGCAAAGCCTGCAGCCGACCCTGCGCGCCGGCAACTGGCAGATCACCGTCGCCGTGCACCGCGGCCAGGTGATCACCGCCATCTGGCCGGGCTTCCATGACCGCAGCTTCGGCCTGGCGGTCGACGTGGGCTCGACCACCATCGCCGCTCACCTCTGCGACCTGCACAGCGGCGAAGTCATCGCCTCCTCCGGCATCATGAACCCGCAGATTCGCTTCGGCGAAGATCTCATGAGCCGGGTCTCCTACGTCATGATGAACCCCGGCGGCGACCGCGAGATGACCGACGCCGTGCGCCGCGCCATCAACGAGCTGACCGAGGCGGTCTGCAACGAAGCCGGCATCGACCGCGAGGAGATCCTCAACGCCACCTTCGTCGGCAACCCGGTGATGCATCACCTGCTGCTGGGCATCGACCCGACGGAACTGGGCGGTGCCCCCTTCGCACTGGCCGCCAACTCCGGCATCACGCTCTGGGCCAGCCAGCTCGACCTGCGCTTCCATCCCGATGCCCGGGTCTACGTGCTGCCCTGCATCGCCGGACACGTAGGCGCCGACACCGCCGGCGTTATCCTTTCCGAGTCACCGCACAAGACCGACAAGATCACCCTGGTGGTCGACGTCGGCACCAATGCGGAGATCGTGCTGGGCAACCGCGACCGACTGCTTGCCTGCTCCTCGCCCACCGGCCCGGCCTTCGAAGGCGCGCAGATCTCCTGCGGCCAGCGCGCCGCCCCCGGCGCTATCGAGCGCGTGCGCATCGATCCGGAGACGCTGGAGCCGCGCTTCAAGGTGATCGGCTGTGAGCTCTGGTCCGACGAGGAAGGCTTCGCAGAGGAGACCCGGAAGACCGGCGTCACCGGCATCTGCGGCTCCGGCATCATCGAGGTGCTGGCGGAGATGTACCTGGCCGGCGTGCTCACCACCGACGGCACCATCGACGGCAGCCTGGCCGCGCGCAGCCCGCGCATCCGCTCCGAGGGGCGCACCTTCTCCTACCTGCTGCACGACGGTAAAGAGAGGGGCGGGCAGGAGATCAGCATCATCCAGAACGACGTGCGCGCCATCCAGCTCGGCAAGGCGGCGCTCTACGCCGGCATCCGCCTGCTGATGGACCGCCTGGGCGTGGAGCGGCTCGACCAGATCATGCTGGCCGGCGCCTTCGGCAGCCACATCGACACCAAGTACGCCATGGTGCTGGGCATGATACCGGACTGCCCGCTGGAGCACGTCTACTCGGCCGGCAACGCCGCCGGCACCGGCGCGCGCATCGCCCTGCTGAACCAGGGCGCGCGCGACGAGATCGAGGAAGTCATCCGCCAGGTCGAGAAGATCGAGACCGCGGTGGAGCCGAAGTTCCAGGCCCACTTCGTGGAAGCCATGGGCATCCCCCACACCACCGCCGCCTTTCCCAACCTGGCCAAGGTGGTGGCCCTGCCCGCCGCCAAAACGCGGGCCGCTGCCAACGACGGCGGCGAGAACGGCGGCCGGCGCCGCCGCCGGCGCAGTCAGGGATAGGTTCTCAAAGGGAGCACCGCCGCCTGGGCAGCGTCGGCCTGGCGGCGACGAGGGGCAGGTCGCCGAGGGGCGGCTGGGCCCTGATAGCCGGGAGCTTCTGGATCAAAGCAGGTAATCTCCACGTCCGCCGCCGCGCTGCCGATGAAAGCGCGAACCCCCAACTAAAGTTGCAACCGTCAGAAACAGCTTCTTCCTTCTGTATATCCTCCCATCGAAAAAATGTGCTCCAAGCCGAGGGCATCGTTTGAATGGCGAAGCCTCCCCAACTGCTATGAACAAAGGCAGGGAACGTTTTCCTTGTAAACGGACGCGACATGATGTTTCGATGAATGTGATCTTAAGCTTTGCGGATACTCGGAATTGCAACTCCCCTCAGTAAAAACGTTTCGGGACAAGGATGTCGCGCTGCAGTCTCCCGGGAGGCACAGCCGGCCTGTGACCCAAAGGTTTCAGACTTGAGCAAGCCATGCGCCTGTTGCTGATCGTTGTGATCCTGGCGGCAGTGGGGTTTGTCGGCTACACGGCCATATCGTCGAGCAGCCAGCCCGAAACCACCTATGTGACCGCCCCGGTCGTCAAAGGCCGGCTGCAGGAAAGCGTGACCTCGAGCGGCACGGTAAACGCCGTGGTCACGGTCGAGGTCAGCTCACAACTCTCCGGACAGATCGCCTCGCTCCATGCCGACTTCAACAACGAAGTCCGCAAAGGGCAGGTCCTGGCAGTCATCGATCAGAAGAGCTACGAGGCGCGCCTGGCCGAGGCGGAAGCGGCATTGGAGAAGGCACGCGCCGGTGTCCTGACCAGGAAAGCCGAACTGCAGCGCAAGCGCGAGGACCTGCGCAAGGCGCAGGCGATGAAAGCGGTTTTCGAGGCGAAGCTCGACAGTGCCCAAGCGCGCCTGGAAGCGGCTGAGGCGGATCTGCGCCGCAAGGAACTGCTGCGCAGCGACGGGACGGTTGCCGCCAGCACATTGGACGAAGTGCGCGCGACCCAGCGCGCGACCGCGGCCGAAGTGCGAGAGGCGGAAGCGAACCTCGGCGCCCACGCTATCGATATCGCCGCCGCCAGGGCGGACATCGCGCGGGAGGAAGCCGAACTGGCGAACGCCCAGGCCAGCGTCCCCGAAAAGGAAGCCGCGCTCAAGCTGGCCGCCGTGGAACTGGAGCGCACCACCATCCGTTCGCCGATCGACGGCGTGGTCATCAACCGCGACGTCGACGAGGGACAGACCGTGGCCGCGAGCCTGGAAGCGCCGACGCTCTTCACCATCGCCCAGGATCTCTCGGAGATGGAGGTCCACGCCCGCGTCGACGAAACGGACATCGGCAAGATCGCCCTGGGCCAGGCCGCAAGTTTCACCGTGGACGCCTACCCCGGACGCCACTTCACGGGCGAGGTGACGCAGATCCGCAAGGCGCCCGAGGTGGTCCAGAACGTGGTCACCTACACCGTCGTCATCCGTACCACCAACGACGGCCTGCTGCTGCTGCCGGGCATGACGGCGCTTGTCCGGATCGTGGTGATGCAGAGTGAGGAGCTGCTGCTGGTTCCCTCCGCCGCTCTGCGCTATGCGCCGGGGGGCAGCGCCGGCGATGCCGGCTCCGGCGCAAGCGTCTGGCGCCTGCGGGACGGCAAACCGGACGCCGTGGAGATCGAAACCGGCCCCTCCGATGCACGCAACACCGCCCTGGTCGGCGGCCTGGCGGAGGGCGATGAGGTCGTGGTCAACGAGATCGTCCAGCAGGCCTCGCGAAGGATCTTCGGTATCCGTCTCGGCTTTTGAGAGCGGCGACGATGAATCTCATCACCGCGCAGCAGCTCGCCAAGAGCTACCCCTCCGGCAGCGGCATGCTCCATGCCCTCCAAGGGGTGAGCTTTACAGTGGCGCCGGGCGAGTTCGTCGCCGTCATGGGCCCCTCGGGTTCCGGCAAGACCACGCTGATGAACCTCATCGGCCTGCTCGACCGGCCCAGCGGCGGCCGGCTGCTGATCGAGGATGAAGATGTCACCCGGCTCGGCCCGGACCGTCAGGCATCGATCCGCAACAGCCGCATCGGCTTCGTCTTCCAGTCCTACAACCTGCTTGCCCGCAGCACGGCAATCGAGAACGTCGAACTGCCGCTGGTCTATGCGGGCCTGCCGAAGCACGAGCGCCGCAGCCGCGCGGCGGCCCTGCTGGATGCCTTCGGCCTGGCGGACCGCCAGCACCACTGGCCGGCCCAGCTCTCCGGCGGCGAGCAGCAGCGGGTCGCCATTGCCCGCGCAATGGTGACGGACCCCTCGCTGATCCTGGCCGACGAGCCGACCGGCGCGCTGGACACGACGACCGGTCGCGCCGTGCTGGCGCTGTTCCAGGCGCTGAACGAACAGGGCAAGGCCATCGTGATGATCACTCACGACGAAGCCGTGGCACGCCATGCCCGACGTGTGCTGCATCTCAGGGACGGCCACCTCGTCACCGACGCGCCGGTCACCGACCGCGCGATTGCGGGAGCCGCGTCGTGAGCCCCTTGGAAAGCCTGAAGATCGCATTGCGCTCCCTGCGCAGCAACCCGCTGCGCAGTCTGCTCACCATGCTCGGCATCATCATCGGCGTGGCCTCGGTCGTCACCATGGTGGCCGTCGGCGCGGGGGCGCAGACCGAGGTCGCCGAGCAAATCCGCTCGCTCGGCGCCAACGTGCTGATGGTGCAGCCGGGCGCGGCGCGCGAAGGCAGCGTCCGCCGCGAGAGCGGCAGCGGTCACACCCTCACCGAGAGCGATTCCGACGCCGTCGGCAGCCTGTCCGTGGTAGAGGCCGCCGCCCCCGCTGTGCGCGGCAACGTGCAGATCGTGGCAGGCAACAGGAACTGGAACACCACGGTCAACGGGACCACGGCAGACTACTTCGTCGTCCGCGAATGGACACTGTCCCGGGGCCGTTATTTCTCCCAGGGCGAGCAATCCGCAGCCGGCAAGGTGGCGCTGATCGGCGAAACCGTCGCCGAGCAGCTGTTCGGCGACACGGACCCGCTGGGTCAGTCGATCCGCATCCTGCAGGTGCCCTTCGAGGTCATCGGCGTGCTGGACGAAAAGGGCCCTTCGGGCAGCGGACGCGACCAGGACGACATCGTCTTCATCCCGATCTCCACGGCCAAGCTGCGCCTCATCGGCAGCGCCCACCAGGTCAACCGCGAGGCGGTGGCCTATGTGCTGGTGAAGGCCAAGTCAGACGAGTTCATGGCGGCCGCGGAGCGGCAGATCACCGGGCTGCTGCGCCAGCGTCACCGCCTGCAGTCGGACGAGGAGAACGACTTCCGCGTCACCAACCCGGCCGCGGCCATGGCCGCCCAGCGCGCGGCGACCAAGACCATCGCCTGGCTGCTGGCCGCGATCGCGTCTGTCTCGCTGCTGGTCGGCGGCATCTCGATCATGAACATCATGCTGGTCTCGGTGACCGAGCGTACCCGCGAGATCGGCCTGCG
>JBNKHC010000359.1:0-3711 GCA_050290145.1 Kiloniellaceae bacterium
CGCTCGAAGCCCATGCCGTCCTCGAAGACGAAGGGCAGGACGCCGCAGCGGTCGGGATCGGTATCGGTCCAGATGTGGCTGCGGAAGCTGAGGAAGCCGTTGGGCCGGCCCTCGGTGAAGGGCGAGTTGGCGAAGAGCGCCGTGGCCACCGGCTGCAGGGCGAGGCCGACGCGGAACTTCTTCACCATGTCGGCTTCCGAGGCGAAATCCAGGTTCACCTGGACGGTGCAGGTGCGCAGCATCATGTCGAGGCCGAGACTGCCCTTCTTGGGCATGTACTCGCGCATGATCTTGTAGCGCCCCTTGGGCATCCAGGGGATGTCCGCGCGCGCCCACTTGGGATTGAAGCCCAGGCCCATGGCGGCGACGTTCATCGGACCCATGACCTGGCGGATCTGGTCCAGGTGGGTGTGCACCTCGCTGCAGGTGTCGTGAATGGTCTTCAGGGGCGCGCCCGAGAGCTCCACCTGGCCGCCCGGCTCCAGGGACACGCTGGCGCCGTTCTTGGCCAGGGCGATGACGTTCTCGTCCTCCGTGACCGGGGCCCAGCCGAAGCTCTGCAGCCCTTCCAGCAGGGCGCGGATGCCGCGCTCGCCCTCATAGGGCAGCGGACGGAAATCGTCGAGGGAGTAGCAGAACTTCTCGTGTTCGGTGCCGATGCGCCACTCTTCGGCCGGCTTGCAGCCTGCCTCCAGGTAGGCAATGAGCTGTGCCTTGTCGGTCAGGGTCTCGCCCTGGCTTTGCGGAGGAGCGGACATGCCTTGTTACCCTTGGTCCCGGAATCCCGGTCCGATGCGCCGCGGTTCCTGCACGAGCCGCCCGATCGAACGTCTTCTTATGGGTTGAAGTCGGCGTCCGCCCCCCGGGCGCCTGGTGGTTCGTGTTCCTAGTTCGCGGTCTGGTGCAGCGGCCCTCTTGCCGGGGCCTGCTGCTTTAGAAGGGGAGCCTGAAGGCGCCCTTCAAGTCTATTTGCCCTTTCGGCCTATTGGCGTCCAGCGCCTTGCGGCCGCCTCACCGAGATTTGTGCCCCGCCCCCATCACCTTTCGGGGGCCGGAAAGCCCGCCAGGGCCGCCGGCGGCCGCCGGTCCCCGTCGCCGAGCAGCGCCTGCCAGCAGGCGATCGCCGCCAAGGCCGCCGTATCCGCACGCAGAATCCGCGGGCCGAGGCCGACGGGGGTAACAAAGGGCAGTTTGCGAAGGGCGTCAAGTTCGCTCTCGGCAAAGCCGCCCTCCGGTCCGGTCATGACCGCCCAGGGCTGAGGGGCGCCGCCGGTCTCGGCGCGAATCGTTTGCAACGCCTCGGCCACCGGCCTGGCTTCGCCCCATTCGGCGCAGACCATGAGGCGCCGTTCCGCCGGCCAGGTGTCGAGCAGCTGGCCGAAGGACAGCGTGGCGCGCACCTCCGGCACCGTCAGGCGCTCGCACTGCTCGGCGGCCTCGCGGGCGTTGGCGGCCAGGCGCTCCTCGTTCACCCGGCTGACTGCGGTAAAGCGGGTCATCACCGGCTGCAGCACGGAACAGCCCAGCTCCGTCGCCTTTTCCGCCATGAAGTCGATACGCGCCCGCTTGATCGGTGCGAAGCAGAGCCAGAGGTCGGGCTCGGGCGCCGCTTCGCGGCGCTGCTCCAGCACATTGAGGGAGCACCAGCCCTTGCCCAGGCCGTCGATCTCGGCCAGCCATTCGCCGTCGCGGCCGTTGAAGACCGCCAGGCGCGCGCCGGGCGCCAGGCGCAGCACCGAGCGCAGGAAATGCGCCTGGCCGTGGTCGAGGCCCAGGCTGCGGTCCGCCGCCAGGACGTCGTCCACGTAAAGCCGGGTGGCAATCTTGGCTGCTGTCGTCATCCCACTTCCGCAATCAGGGGTCCCGGCGGCGACACACGGCTTTTTCCGGCGCCGATTCGCCGGTAAAGATTAGGGGATGAGCAACCTGTCTTCCAGTTCCAGCCAGGGGCCCTCGGCCAGCGACATCCGCGCCGACCACTGGGTGCTGCGCCTTGCCCCGGCGGCCGCGCGCCCCTACCTGCGCCTGGCCCGCCTCGACCGGCCGATCGGCACCTGGCTGCTGCTCTTTCCCGGCTGGTGGGCGATTGCCCTGGGCGACGCCGCGGCCAACGCCGGGCCCTCGTGGTGGCTCTACCTCTACTTCGGCTGCGGCGCAGTGCTGATGCGCGCGGCCGGCTGCACGGTGAACGACATCCTGGACCGCGACATCGACGGCAAGGTGGCGCGCACCGCCACCCGGCCGATCCCTTCCGGCGAGGTCAGCCTGACCCAGGCCGGGATCTTCCTGCTGGCCCTGCTGCTGGTTTCCTTCGCCATCCTGGTGCAGATGAACGGCCTGACCGTGGCGCTGGGCTGCGCCTCGCTGCTGCTGGTCTTCCCCTATCCGTTGATGAAGCGCATCACCTACTGGCCACAGGCCTGGCTGGGCCTGACCTTCAACTGGGGCGCCCTGATCGGCTTCACCGCGGCCACCGGCGTGCTGGGTTGGCCGCCGCTGCTGCTCTACCTCGGCGGCATCGCCTGGACGCTGGGCTACGACACCATCTATGCCCACCAGGACAAGGAAGACGACGCCCTGATCGGCGTGAAGTCCCTGGCGCTGAGACTCGGCAAGGGCAGCAAGCCCTGGCTCGGCTTCTTCTTCGCCGTGGCGCTGGCGCTTTTCGGCGCCGCCGGCTGGGCGGCGGGCCTCAACTGGCCGTTCTGGATCGGGCTGGCCGCCACCGGCGCCCAGTTCGCCTGGCAGGTCCTCGACGTCGACCTGGACGCGCCCTTCAACTGCCTTGCCAAGTTCAAGTCCAACCGCCTGGCCGGCTGGCTGCTCCTGGCAGGAACCATTGCTGGCAGCCCCTGGATCTACCCTGCATGACGCGTGTCCTCAGCCAGGACCCGGAAGCCTTCATCCGCGCCAACACCCGCCTGGAAGCGCCGCCGCTGGTGCCGGAGGTGCAACTCCATCTCGCCAGCGAGGTGGTGCCGCTGTGGGAGGCGACGGAGGAGGAACTGGCCGAAAAGGGCCTGCCGCCGCCCTTCTGGGCCTTCGCCTGGGCCGGCGGCCAGGCTCTGGCGCGCTACCTGCTGGACCATCCCGAGGTGGTGCGCGGCAAGCGGGTGCTGGACTTCGCCGCCGGCTCCGGCCTTCAGGGCATCGCCGCCAAGCTGGCCGGCGCCGAGAGCGTCGAGGCGGTGGAGATCGACGCCTTCGCCTGCGCCGCCTGCCGCCTCAACGCCGCCGCCAACGGCGTCGAGATCACGGTGCGCGAGGAGGACATCGTGGGGACGGAGAATCCCGGTTGGGACGTGGTGCTGGCCGGCGACGTCTGCTACGAGCGCCCGGCCGCCGAGCGCATCGTCGCCTGGCTGCGCGGCCTCGCCGCCCCAACGGCTTCAGGTGGCTGCCTGGTCCTCATGGGCGATCCCGGGCGCACCTATCTGCCGCGCCAGGGCCTGGAGCGCCTCATCGCCTACGGCGTGAAGACCAGCCGCGAGCTGGAGGACAGCGACCTGCGCAACGCCGTGGTCTGGAAGGTCGCCCCCGACGGCGAAGCAGCGGCGGGCTGAACCGCGCCTAGTCTGCGCTCTGCCGGGCCAGGACCTTCAGATAGGCGATGATGTCGCAGTCGTTCTGCCGGTCGGTCAGGCCATGGGTCTGCAGAAAGGCGCAGACATCGCCATGACCGGTCTCCCCGCCGCCGGGATAGAGATGCGT
>JBNKHC010000360.1:0-24350 GCA_050290145.1 Kiloniellaceae bacterium
GCTGGCGGTCGCCTTCGCGGCCTACGTCTGCGCCATCGTCGGCGCGCAGCTGTGGTTCGCCGTCGATCCCGACAATTTTCACGAGGAGATGCGGGCGCTCTTCCGCTTCCATCCCTGGGGCGATCCGGCGCTCTTCGCCGGCGACTACCAGGCGTCCTTTCTCGCCATTTTTCCCCAGCCCTACCTCTACGAGGGTGTGACGCGGCTCTGGCTCTGGGCGGGGGGCAGCCTCGTGGTCCTGCACCGTGCCTTTTCCGTGATCTGCTGGCTGACGCTTCTGCTGGGCATGGGCCTGGCAGCGCGCCGCCTCGGCAACCGCATCACTGCCCTGGGCGTCGTCGGCCTGGTCGCCGCCCAGCCGCTCTACCTCTACCAGGTGACCTCCGCGGTGCCGCATGCCTTCGGCTTCCCGCTGCTCATCTGGGCAGTGGTGGCGCTGCTCTACGGCTCCCTGCCGGGCCTGGTGGCGGTGACGCTTCTCTCCGGCCTGCTGTACCCGGCGGTGACGCCGCTGGCGGGCCTGCTGCTGGCCTGGCAGGTCTTCGTCCTGCGCGGCTTCCCGCACCAGGCGAAGCGGGAGAAGCTGACGGGCCTGCTGCTGCTGGCCGTGACCGGCGCAGTGTCGCTCTGGCTGGTCTTCGGCGCGGTGGGCGGCGCGACGGAGGGCTTCGGGGCGCCGCTGGCACCGATGCAGCAGGTGGAGACCTATCCGGAGAACGGACCGGAGGGCCGCCACTTCTACGGTGTCTTCAATCCGCTGCTCTATGTCGCCGGCAAGGCCCTGGGGCAGTTCCGCAGCGCCGAGGTGATGCCCGCGCTGGCGGTGCTGCTGTTCTGCGTCGGCGTCGCCGCTTACGGGCTGCTGGCACTGCCCAGGGGCAGCGTTGCGCGCCGCGCCCTCATCGGCTTCGTGCTCTGCAGCGCGGCGCTGGGCCTGGCGGTCTACCTGCTGCGGCCCTTCCACAGCTACCGCTTCGTCTTCTATCCGCTCTTCACCTTCCTGCCGCTGCTCACGGTGGTCGGCCTGCAGCGCCTCTGCGGGCGCCTGGAGCGGGTCCTGCGCTGGCCGGAAGCGGCTATGCTCGCCGGGCTGGCGCTGCTGGTTCTGGTTTTCGACAGCTTCGATGCCCAGAAGGCCGGGCACCGCTACCACCTGGGCACGTCGGGACGCCAGGTCATGGCCTTCGCCGCCGATCAGCCGGCCGACAGCGTCTTCGCCTACTGGCCGACGCCGGCCAGCGAGCTGGAGCTCATCCCCTACGTGGCGAAACGGCCGGCCTTCGTGGTCCGCAAGGTGCATTACCCGACCTATGAAAATTATACCCTGACAATGCGCGCCAGGATGAACGCCCTGATCGACGCCTATCTGGCGACCCAGGCGGAGCCGCTGCGGGCCCTGCACTGCCGCTGGGGTGTCGACTACCTGGTCGTCGAGCGGACCTACTTCGCGGAGGCGGGCGGGCGGCCCGAGTATTTTGCACCCTTCGACGCCCGTGTCGCGCGCATCTGGAACACTCACCGGCGCGATGACTTCCTGCTGGCGCAGCCGGCGCCCGCCGCGGTGGTGCTGGATACCGGGGCCTACCGGATCGTCGATCTGTCGTTCTTTGCCGGGGAAGACTGCGGCACCCCCGGTGGTTTGAAGCAGCCGGATTGAAGCGGCCGGAGGGGGGCGGTAGGATCGGCCAGCCGCTCCCTGTTTGACGGACCCTCATTCCGATGCCTCTCGATCGCGCCGCTCAGCCGGTCTTCGTTCATTCCACTTGTCCGCACGACTGCCCCAGCGTCTGCGCGCTGGAGGTGGAAAAGCTTTCCGAAACCCGCATCGGCAAGGTGCGCGGCGCGCGCGGCAACGACTACACCGACGGCGTGGTCTGCGCCAAGGTGGCGCGCTACGCCGAGCGGGTGCACCATCCGGGCCGCCTGACCGCGCCGCTGCGCCGGGTGGGAGAGCGCGGCCGGGGCCCGGAGGCCTTCGAGGAGATCACCTGGGACCAGGCCCTGGACGAGGTGGCGGAGGCCCTGCTGCAGGCCGAGCAGCGTCACGGCAGCGAAACCGTCTGGCCCTACTTCTACGCCGGCACCATGGGCCTGGTGCAGCGCGACGGCATCGAGCGCCTGCGCCACGCCAAGCGCTACTCGCGCCAGTACTCCACCATCTGCACCAAGCTGGTCGCGACCGGCTGGAAGGCGGCCTGCGGCACCCGCATCGGCCCCGACGCGCGCGAGATGGCGCAGTCCGACCTCATCGTCGTCTGGGGCGGCAACCCGGTCTCGACCCAGGTCAACGTCATGACCCATATCGCCAAGGCGCGCAAAGCCCGCGGCGCCAAGCTGGTGGTGGTCGATCCCTACCGCACCGGCACGGCGACCCAGGCGGACCTGCACCTGGCCCTCAAGCCCGGCACCGACGGGGCGCTGGCGGCGGCGGTGATCTGCGTGCTGCTGGCCGAGGGTTACGCCGACCGCGCCTACATGGAGAAATACAGCGACTGGGACGCCGAGCTGGAGGCACACTTCGTGGCCTGCACGCCGGCCTGGGCAGCGGAAATCACCGGCCTCAAGGAGGCGGACATCCTCGCCTTTGCGCGGCTCTACGGCAGCACCCAGCGCAGCTATATCCGTGTCGGCTACGGCTTCTCGCGGGCGCGCAACGGCGCCTCCTCGGTGCACGCCGTGGCCTGCCTGCCGACGGTGACCGGTGCCTGGCAGTATCCCGGCGGCGGGGCCATGCAGGGCCAGTCGGACATCTACGGCCTGGACGAGACCCTGATCCAGGGCCTCGACGTCCGTGACAAGTCGACGCGCCTACTCGACCAGTCGCGCATAGGGCCGATCCTCACCGGCGACAAGCGCGACCTGGGCGAGGGACCGCCGGTGACGGCGCTGTTCATCCAGAACACCAACCCCATGGTGGTCTGCCCGGAAAGCGCCAAGGTGGCCGAGGGCTTCGCCCGCCCGGATCTCTTCACCTGCGTGCACGAGCAGTTCATGACCGAGACCGCCGCCATGGCCGACATCGTGCTGCCGGCCACCACCTTCCTGGAGCATGACGACATCTACGTCGCCAGCGGCCATACCTACCTGCAGGTCACCAAGGCGGTCATCGACCCCCTGCCCGGCACGCTCAGCAACCACGAGGTCATCTGCGCCCTGGCCGGGCGTCTGGGGGCCGAGCACCCCGGCTTCACCAAGAGCGCCTGGCAGATCATCGACGAGACCCTGAAGCGGTCCGGACTGCCGGATGCCGCGAGCGTCCACCAGGCCCACTGGCACGACTGCGTGCGTTCCTTCGAGGAGATGCACTTCCTGGACGGCTTCGGCCATGCCGACAGGCGCTTCCACTTCAGGCCCGGCTGGGCATCCTACGGCAGGGACTTCGCGGCCATGCCGGAGCTGCCGGGCCACAACCCCGGCTACGATCAGCAGGACGACGAGCGGCCTTTCCGCCTGGTGGCGGCCCCGGCGCGCACCTTCCTCAACACCACCTTCACCGAGACGCCGGGCTCGCTGAAGCGCGAGCAGCGCCCGACCCTGTTGCTCCATCCCGAGGCCGCGGCGCGCCTGGGCATCGCCGAGGGAGACCGGGTGCGGCTGGGCAACCGGCGGGGATCCCTGGTGATCCATGCCGAGCTCTTCGACGGCCTGCAGCCCGACGTGGTGGTGGTGGAGAGCGTCTGGCCCAACGGCGCCTTCGAGGAGGGCCGGGGCATCAACCTGCTGATCAGCGCCGATCCCGGTCCCCCGGCGGGCGGCGCGGTCTTCCACGATACCGCCGTCTGGGTGAAACCCGCCTGAATCCGCCCGTCCGCGGGCGACTTAACTGCCCCTTGCGTTGGATTTGCCGAGGCGGAACACTACGTTAGAAGCAGGACCAACAACTGCAGCCAGGGTGAATGGCGAAAGACCCGAAGCTTCCGCAAAATGCCTCGGCCTCCGAGGTCGAGGCTTTCCTGCGCAAGGTGGCCGCCGCGCCGGCCCCTGGTGCGGCGGGCGGCGCGCGCGGGCGGCTGATCTTCGCCATGGACGCCACCGCCAGCCGGGAACCGACCTGGGATCGGGCCTCACACCTGCAGGCGGAGATGTTCAAGGAGACCGAGGCCCTGGGCGGCCTGGAGGTCCAGCTCATCTACTACCGCGGCTTCGGCGAGTGCCGGGCCAGCCGCTGGGTGGCCAACTCCGGCGAACTGCTGAAGTTCATGACCGGTGTCTTCTGCCTGGCCGGGCGCACGCAGATCGGCAAGGTGCTGAAGCGCGCCGTCAAGGAGACCCGGGAAAAGAAGGTCTCGGCGCTGGTCTTCGTCGGCGACGCCATGGAGGAGGACATCGACCACCTGGGCCATCTGGCCGGCGAGCTGGGGTTGCTCGGCGTGCCCTGTTTCATGTTCCATGAGGGCGAGGACCCGGTTTCCCGCAAGGCTTTCCAGCAGGTGGCGCGGCTCAGCGGCGGGGCTTTCTGCAACTTCGACTCCGCCAGCGCCCGGCAGCTGCGCGAGCTGCTGTCCGCCGTCGCCGTCTTTGCCGCCGGCGGACGCCCGGCGCTGGCCGACTACAGCAAGAAAACCGGCGGCCTGGTGCCGCAGCTCACCCACCAGGTCAAATAAGCGGCGATGCAGTATTTCGTTCTCGGCATCGCACTGCTCGCATCGCTCCTGTTTCTCGGCCGCTGGTTCGTCGAGGCCGAACCCCGCAAGATCGCCGCCGTCCTGAAATGGGGCGGGCTGGGTGCCATTGTCGTCGTTGCCGTGCTGCTCCTGTTCAGCGGACGCATCGGGCTCATCCTGCTGCTGGTGCCGCTCGTCTTCTGGCTGCGCCGCTTCTTCGACCGCTTCAAGGCGGCGCAGGGACCCAGCGCCGGCCAGTCGTCGGAGGTGCGCACCCGCTTTCTGCGCATGCGCCTGGACCACGACAGCGGCGAGATGGATGGCGAGGTGCTGGACGGGCGGCACAGCGGCCAGCTGCTGTCGCAGCTCTCCCTGCCGGAGCTCCTGGACCTGCTGCAGGACTACCAGATCGTCGATACGCAGTCGGCCTCGGTGCTGGAGGCTTACCTCGACCGTACCCAGCCGGACTGGCGCGACGCCGCGCCGGCGGGTGGACACTATGACGCAGGGGAAGGGCGGGCGCAGGGCCCCGGCGGTCAAGACAGGGGCGGCCAAGGCAGCCGCGGGCGGGGGCCGGCGGGCGCCGGCGCCATGTCGCGGGAGGAAGCCCTGGAGATCCTGGGCCTGGAGGAGGGCGCGGATCCGGAGGCCATCCGCGAGGCGCACCGCCGCCTGATGCAGAAGCTGCATCCCGACCACGGCGGCTCCAACTACCTGGCGGCGAAGCTGAATCAGGCTAAGGACCTGCTGCTGCGTCATTAAAGTGCAAGCTGGCCGGGCCGCGGTGGGGCCGCTTGTGTCACTTGTCCCCCGGGGGTCGGTATGGCAATACAGCCGGGCCCCTGCCAATCCGACGCCCCTGATTCCGTTACCATGAGGTACAGAGTTCGATGACAGGCTCCATTCGCAAGGCGGTCCTGCCCGTCGGCGGCCTTGGTACGCGCTTTCTACCGGCCACCAAGTCCATTCCCAAGGAGATGCTGCCCGTCGTCGACAAGCCGCTGATCCAGTACGGCGTCGAGGAAGCACGCAAGGCCGGCATCGAGGAGATCATCTTTGTCACCAGCCGCGGCAAGGCGGCCCTGGAGGACCACTTCGACTATCACTTCGAGCTGATGAAGACCCTGGAGGCACGGGGCAAGACCGCGGAGATGGAGCTGGCCACCGCCATGACGCCCACCGCCGGCAAGATCAGCTACACCCGCCAGCCGGAGGCCCTGGGCCTGGGCCACGCGGTCTGGTGCGCGCGCAACCTTGTGGGTCGCGAGCCCTTTGCGGTGATCCTTCCCGACGACCTGGTCCTGCACCCGCAAGGCTGCCTGGCGCAGCTTGTCGAGGCCTACGAGAAGGTCGGCGGCAACCTGGTCGCCGTGGAGGACGTACCGCGCGAGCAGACCAACCGCTACGGCATCCTGGATGTGGTCGAAGACGCCACGGGGGAAAAGGGGGGGCGCCTGGTCAAGGCCAAGGGCCTGGTCGAGAAGCCGGACCCGGCGGTGGCGCCCTCGACTCTGTCGATCATCGGGCGCTATATCCTGCAGCCCGAGGTCTTCGACGAGCTGGACCGCCAGGACAAGGGCGCCGGCGGCGAGATTCAGCTGACCGACGCCATGGCGCGCACCATCGGCAGCCAGCCGTTCCACGGCCTGCGCTTCGAGGGCAGGCGCTTCGACTGCGGCAGCAAGGCCGGCTTCCTGGAAGCCAACCTCGCCTACGCCCTGGAGCGCGAAGACCTGGGCGAGGTCGCCCGCGACATTATCCGGCGTTACGGCGCCGCGATCTGATAGTTAGATGGCGGCGGCCCGCGTGGCTGCCGCAGAAGTTCCGCTGGAGAACGCTTTATGCGCATTGCAATGGTCGGCACCGGCTACGTCGGACTCGTCTCGGGGGCCTGCTTCTCGGAGTTCGGGACCGAGGTCGTCTGTGTCGACAAGGACGCCGACAAGATCGCGCGCCTGGAAAAAGGCGAGATTCCCATCTTCGAGCCTGGGCTGGACGTGCTGGTGGCCAACAACCGCAAGGCCGGCCGCCTGAGTTTCACCACCGACCTGGCCAAGGCCGTGGCCGAGGCCGAGGCGGTCTTCATCGCCGTCGGCACCCCGACCGGGCGCACCGGCGGGGAGGCCGATCTCTCCTACGTCTACGACGCGGCGCGCGAGGTGGCCGCCGCGCTGAAGGGCTATACCGTCGTGGTCAACAAGTCGACGGTGCCCGTGGGCACCGGCCGCGAGGTCGAACGCATCATCCGCGAGGTGAATCCGGAGGCCGACTTCGATGTGGTCTCCAACCCGGAGTTCCTGCGCGAGGGCGCGGCGATCAACGATTTCATGCGCCCCGACCGGGTCATCATCGGCGCCGAGACCGAGCGCGCGCGGGAGGTCATGCGCGAGCTCTACCGGGTGCTCTACCTCATCGAGACGCCGATCCTCTTCACCACCCTGGAGACGGCAGAGCTGACCAAGTATGCCGGCAACGCCTTCCTGGCCACCAAGATCACCTTCATCAACGAAATCGCCGATCTCTGCGAAAAGGTCGGCGCCAACGTGCACGACGTGGCGCGCGGCATCGGCCTGGACGGGCGCATCGGGCGCAAGTTCCTGCACCCCGGCCCGGGCTACGGCGGCTCCTGCTTTCCCAAGGACACCCTGGCCCTGGTCCATACCGCGCAGAAGGCCGGCGCGCCGGTGCGCATCGTCGAGACGGTCGCCGACATCAATGACAAGCGCAAAAAGGCCATGGCAGCGCGCATCGTCGAAGCCTGCGACGGCTCGGTGGAGGGCAAGACGGTGGCCATCCTGGGCGTGACCTTCAAGCCCAACACCGACGACATGCGTGATGCGCCAAGCCTGGAGATTGTTCCCGCCCTGATCGCGGCAGGGGCCAAGGTGCAGGCCTTCGACCCCGAGGGCATGGAGCAGGCCGCACCGCTGCTGCCCGGCGTCCAGTGGTGCGATTCTGCCTACGAGGCCATGACCGGCGCCGACGTGGTCGCCATCCTGACCGAGTGGAACGAGTTCCGCGCCCTGGACATGGACCGCGTCAAGGAGGTCATGAAGGCGCCGGTGATGGTGGACCTGCGCAACGTCTACAATCCGGCCGATATGACTGCCGCCGGTTTCCACTACAGCTCCGTCGGCCGGCCGCTCAAGCGCCCGGGCGCCTGACGATGGGCGCCGCCGCGCCGTTCGACCCGCGAAAGGTCGATCCCGCCGCGCCGCACCGCTTCGATCCGACGGTGCTGCGCGAGTACGACGTGCGCGGCGTCGTCGGCGAGACCATTACCGCAGCCGACGCCTATGCCCTGGGCCGCGCTTTCGGCAGCCTCGCCAGGCGGCGCGGCGCCCTGAGGCTGGCGGTGGGCTATGACGGCCGCCATTCTTCGCCGGATCTGGCCGCGGCGCTGGCCGCCGGGCTGGCGGCCTGCGGGCTGACGGTCATGACGATCGGGCGCGGGCCGACGCCCATGCTCTACTTCGCCGCCTACACCATGGACTTCGACGGCGGCGTGATGATCACCGGCTCCCACAATCCGCCGGATTTCAACGGCTTCAAATTCACCCTGCACAAGGCCTCGGTCTTCGGCCCGGACATCCAGGAACTGGGCCGGCTGGCGGCAGCCGGCGACTACGAGAGCGGCGCGGGGGAGGTCGGCGAGATCTCCGTCTTCGACGCCTATGTGGAGCGCATCCTGCAGGATGTCGCCGGCGACAGGCGGCTGAAGGTGGCCTGGGACGCCGGCAACGGCGCCATGGGCGAGGCCATGGCCGCCTTGACGAAGCGCCTGCCGGGCGAGCACTTCCTGCTGAACGAGACCATCGACGGCAGTTTCCCCAACCACCATCCCGACCCGACGGTGGCGGAGAACCTGAAGCAGCTTCAGGAAGTGGTGCTGAAGGAGGGTTGCGACCTGGGCATCGCCTTCGACGGCGACGGCGACCGCCTTGGCCTGATCGACTCCCGGGCCCGCATCGTCTGGGGCGACCAGATCCTGCTGTTCCTGGCCCGCGACGTGCTGAAGCGCCATCCCGGCGCCACCATCGTCGGCGACGTGAAGTGCAGCGACACGGTCTTCGAAGCCATCGCCGCGGCGGGGGGCCGGCCGCTGATGTGGAAGACCGGCCATTCGGTCATCAAGGCCAAGATGAAGGAGCTCGGCGCGCCCTTCGCCGGCGAGATGGCCGCCCACTTCGTCTTCGCCGACGGCTTCTACGGCTACGACGACGGGCTCTATGCCGCCGTGCGGGTGCTGTCGATCCTGCAGTCGGGGGAGGAAACCCTGGCGGACTTCCGCGATTCCCTGCCGCAGCTCGTCAACACGCCGGAACTGCGCGTGCCCTGCCCGGATGCCCGCAAGAAGGCGGTGGTGGAGGAGGTCAAGGCGCGGGTCAGCGCCCGCGGCGCCGAGCTCACCGACATCGACGGCGTGCGGGTGCGCGAGGGCGGTGGCTGGTGGCTGTTGCGCGCCTCCAACACCGAGGACGCACTGACGCTGCGCTGCGAGGCGCCGGATGCGGCCGGCCTCAAGGCGCTGACGGACCGCCTGGCGGAAGAGCTGAGGACCAGCGGGCTGGAACCGCCGGCCTTCTGAGAAGGTCTTTCGGGGAGGGGGACGCCTTTTGGACGTCCCGGTTCGGGCGCCCTAGTTGGAGCCCTGGGCCATCGGCTGGATCACCACGCAGTTCATCTCCGCGGCGATCAGCTCCTGGCAGGCGTTGCGGGCCTGCTGCTCATAGAGCCCGGTAAGCTGCGAACGGTAGAGCGTGCCCGTGGAGGCGGAATCGATGCGCTCGATCGCGACCTTGGCACCCTGCAGCACCGTCGGTGCGGCGGCGATGGCCGCCTTGGCGCTGCTGTGGGCCGAGAGGAAGCGGCTGAAGGCGCCGACCTGCACCGTCCAGTCGTTGGTCAGCATCTCGCCTGCCTCGGCCGGCATGTCCATGGCGTCGGTGGTGGCGATCTGGGAGCTGGCGGCTACCGGCTGGACCGGCTGCTTGCGGGCCGGCGCCGGCTGCTCGTTCCGGCTTTCCGCCGCGGCCACCACGACCGGCGGCGCCGGGTTCTGGAAGGGATTGCGTCCCGGCACCTCGGGGATCGTCTTCACGCCCATCGAAGCCAGCTTGGTGAAGCCGCGGTCGAGCAGTTTGACCATGTGGCGGTCGCGCGAGCGCGAGGTCTTTCCGCCGAAGACCACGGCGATAACCCGGCGCCCGTTGCGCTCGACCGAGCTGACCAGGTTGAAGCCGGAGGCGCGGGTATAGCCGGTCTTGATGCCGTCGGTACCCTTGTAGTTCTTCAGCAGCTTGTTGTGATTGCGGTAGGTGCGGCCGTTGTAGGTGAAGCTGCGGGTCGAGAAGTAGTGGTAGTACTGCGGGTAGTCCACCATCAGCGCTTTGCCCAGGCGCGCCATGTCGCGCGCGGTGCTCTTCTGCCCGCGGTTGGGCAGGCCGGAGGCGTTGCGGAAGGTCGTGCGGCTCATGCCGATCTTCTGGGCCGTCTCCGTCATCTTCTTGGCGAAGGTCGTCTCCTTGCCGGCCAGCGCCTCGGCCACCACCACGGCGACGTCGTTGGCCGACTTGGTGGTCAGCGCCAGGATGGCGTCCTCGACGCTGATGGTCTGGCCGTGCTTCAGGCCCAGCTTGGAGGGCGGCATGCCGCTGGCGCGCTTGGACACAGGCAGCCGCTGGTCCAGCTTCAGGGTGCCGTTCTCCAGCGCTTCGAAGACCATGTAGAGGGTCATCATCTTGGTGAGCGAAGCCGGGTAGTTCCGCGTGTCCGCATTCACCGCGTGCAGCACCTGCCCGGTGTCGGCATCCACCACGATCGACGCGTAACGCGCCGCCGCCTCAGAGGGCGCCAGTGTTGTCCATCCCGCTATGGCAAAAAGGGTAAGGAACAGCAGCGCGATCTTTCGGAACATCGGAACTCGCTTAGCAGTCGATTGGTCGGCCGGTGGTGCTTGTGTGAATCGTTACCCCGAATTCACTAAAATGATCTTGGCAATCCCCCGAAAACCTTATCGATTCTAAGGCATTGCGTGATTCTCTGTCCAGTCTAATAGGGCAGCGATTACAATGTAGTTAAAATATCTTCAATTCAGGGCATTACGGGGGTATCGGCCAGGGCGTTAGCCTGCCGCTAACCATACTCGCCGCCTTGCCCCCCGAATTTTCGGGAACCGCCGGCGTGGCGCATGAGGGCTTGCCCAGGCTGCGACTGCTGCGGCCCCACCGATCGAAAGAGAGCGAGGAACGTGATTTTCAGAGCTTTACGTCCGTCCGCCGGCGTCCTGGCAGTGTCATTTTCGGGATTGCTGGCCGCCTGCACCTACCAGGGCGACATCGACAATCCGGCGACCCTCAAGGCGACCTGGTTCAGCTACCTGAACGGCGACGACATCCGCGCGCACTGCGAGGAAGGCAGCGGCCGGCGCTACCGCCTGGTCTACAATGCCGACTACAACGAGCAGATCCGCAGCTACGAGGTGATCGACCAGGGCCCCGAGGGCGCGACGCTGATTACCCGCGTGCAGGGGCCGAGCGGCCTGCGCCTCAGCCAGTTCCGCCTCTCAGACCCCCTGGGCTGGGCGCGCTGGACCAAGAGCGTGACGCCTATGAGCCTGGAGGAGGTGGAGCAGATCGACGGCGCGCTGGAGGCGAGCGGCGCCTTCGGGCCGGCGCCCAGCGGGCTGCAGATGTTCTCCAAGGAGACCTACTGGATCTCCAGCCTCTGCCGCAGCGGGCAGTTCTTCTTCAACGCCTGGCGCTTCCCCTCGCCGCGCTACGACGCGGTGACCTTCGACGAGCTGCTGTTCTCTCTAGATCAGACCGGCGTGGCGGTGCGCCAGCCGGTCGCCGTGCCCGCCACCGAGGCGGCCAAGGCCAACGTGCCGCAGGTCCGCCACAGCACGGACGAGACGGGCAGCTTCTTCAATGTGAAGGTCGGCAAGAACGGCCTGGTCGGCCAGCAAGGCTCCTAGGCGCGCCCCTTGCGGTAGCGGGGCCGTCAGCTCTTGTCTTCGGAGACCACGGTCAGGTGGGCGGTGTTGGCGCCGGGCCGCAGCTCGTTGACCCAGG
Source organism: Kiloniellaceae bacterium (assembly GCA_050290145.1). Classification (GTDB taxonomy): domain Bacteria; phylum Pseudomonadota; class Alphaproteobacteria; order Kiloniellales; family Kiloniellaceae; genus Pelagibius. The sequence continues at coordinate 11,678 of JBNKHC010000360.1, forward strand.
GGCCGTCGGGCATGTCGATGGCCAGCTTCTTGATGTGCTCGTTCCACCAGATGCGCTGCTCGCGCAGGTCGTCGTAGTCGTAGTGCGCCCTGCGCCAGCGCTTCTCGGTCCGGCTGAAGGTGGCCAGGTCGATCGGAAAGCCGACGTCGGCGGAGGAGAAGCGCGAGGAGTCGAACGACAGGTAGGCCAGCTTCAAGGCCGTGGTCATGGCGGTGTCGTAGGTCAGGGCCCGGTCGAGGATCGGCTTGCCGTAGGCGGTGGCGCCGATCGAGAGGTAGGGCGTACGGTGGTCGACCTCGATCCAGTTGCCCTCCGGATAGACCAGGAAGATGCTGGGTTCGGCGTCGTCGGGCAGGGCCCCGGCGATCAAGGTGTGCAGGTTGAAGGCCAGGTCGGAGTCTTCGATCTGTTCGCGGTCTTCCTTGGCCACCTCGCGCAGGCAGCGGCAGTAGACCGTCACCGCGTCCAGCAGGGTGGCGAAGCCGGTGGGATGGTTCTTGCGCATGTCGCGGTCGAGGTAGGCCAGGGTCTTGTCGCGCAGGGACCGCAGGCCCGAGGTCATGACCGCGAACTGGGCGCCGCCGCTGCCGTGCATGCTCAGCTTCTGGGCGTTGGTGACCTGATTGCCGCTGGTGATGCGTCCGTCGGCGAGACAGACGAGGCCTTCATCGATCTTGATACCCAGGCAATAGGTCATGCGGTGTCCACAGCGAATCTGAGAAGGTTGACGGCAAGCTCCGCAGCGATACTGGCAGAGCCCCAGAAGGCCAGCAAGGGGGCTGTGCGGCAGCCGCGAAGGCAGACGGTCGCGGACCCGGCCAGGCTTTATGAACGGCGCCTTGCGGCCGCCTTACGAACATGTTGCGGCGCACAAATATCCCTTGACTTCGGCGCCAGGGTTAATACATTTGGCTGCATGTTGCAGTGCAGCATAACGCAGACGGCTTGAGCAGGTAGCACGAGAGCCTCCGCCCGCGGGACGCCGGCGGCCGCCGGAAGCGGCGCCGCCCCGGTATGCGGAAGCTGAGTTTTTTGCCAACCCCCATTCACTAGAGAGACGAGACCAGGAGAAATCTCCGATGGCCACCAAGAAGACCACTACCAAGACCGCCAAGGCGCCGGCCAAGACCCCGGCCAAGACCCCGGCGGCGAAAGCGACGACGACCAAGGCCGCTGCTGCGGCGCCGGTGCTGCCGTTCCAGGAAACCTTCGAGCCCGTCGAGGCCGCCGTTTCCGCCAGCAAGGAAACCGTTGAAGCCGTCGTGAAGGCCGGCACCCAGGCCGCCAGCAAGAGCTACGAGCAGGCTGTCGCCCTGGTCCAGGAGCAGGTGGAGAAGGCCTCCAGCAGCATGTTCCAGGGCTATGACGAGGTCGCCACCCTCGGCAAGGACAACATCGACGCCTACGTGCAGTCCAGCACCCTCTTCGCCAAGGCCGTCGAGGCCATGAGCAAGGAACTGATGAGCTTCGCCCAGCTCAGCGTCGACACCAGCGTCGCCAACACCAAGGCCCTGTTCGGCGCCAAGACGGTGCGCGAGCTGATCGACCTGCAGGCCGACTTCTCGCGCAGCGGCTTCGACTCCTTCGTGACCGAAAGCGCCAAGCTGACCGAGCTGTCGATGACCCTGGCGAACGAGACCATCGAGCCGATCCAGGCTCGTATGAACGCGAACGTCGAGAAGCTGATGAAGCCGCTGGCCGCCTGAGCCGGCAGCTTCGACGGGGCCGCCAAGCGGTTGGCCCCGTCCTCTTCGTGAACACGCCCAAAGGGCCTGGCGCGAGCGCGCCGGGCCCTTTTTGCGTCATCACGCCGTCCCGCCGCCCCAGAGGCTGCCCCACCACCACTAGGAGGGAATCCCTATAGTGAACTGGCCCCTTCGGCGCGGCGGTCCCTCATGGCATACTATTGATATTATTGGCTGTGCCCGAGTCCGGCAGCGGCGCCCGCGGGACCGCGACCGCCCGGACAGGAGGGCGGCAGAGGCGCGTGATGCGGCACGGCAGGCGGGCCAGGGATGAAAATATCGGGCAGATTCTGCGGGGTCTTTTACCGTCGGGAAATCATCCAATATGATTGTAGGAGCAGGGGCCCTGCCGGCCCGGCCCCGCGACAGCCGGAAGCCCGGTCCGGTTCCAGTGATCAAAGATTAAGTATCAGGTCTAGTGCAGCACAATGAGTGACGACAAGCAGAACGACGGCGGCACATCGACAGGCATCATCGTCAAGACGAAGCCGAAGACGAAGAAACCGTCGATGTACAAAGTTCTGATGTTGAACGATGATTACACTCCCATGGAGTTCGTCGTTCATGTGCTTGAGCAGTTCTTCAGCAAGAATCGCGAGGAAGCGACCCGCATCATGCTGCATGTCCACCAGCGCGGCGTGGGCGTCTGCGGGGTCTTTACCTACGAGGTTGCCGAGACCAAGGTCACACAGGTCATTGACTATGCCCGGCAGCACCAGCACCCTCTTCAATGCACCTTAGAGAAGGAATAGAGCCCGGATGCTATCGGCCAATCTAGAGCAGACGCTTCACCGTGCCTTGGCGGGTGCCAACGAACGGCGCCACGAGTACGCAACGCTCGAACATCTGCTCCTGGCGCTGGTCGACGACCCCGACGCCATGGCCGTCCTGCGCGCCTGCTCGGTGGATCTGGAGCGCCTGCGCGCCGACATCCTGGACTACATCGACAACGAGCTCTCCAGCCTGATCACCGCCCAGCTCGGCGACGCCAAGCCGACCGCCGGCTTCCAGCGGGTGCTGCAGCGCGCGGCCATCCACGTGCAGTCCTCCGGGCGCGAGGAGGTCACCGGCGCCAACGTACTGGTCGCCATGTTCTCCGAGCGCGAGAGCCACGCCGTCTACTACCTGCAGGAGCAGGAGATGACGCGCCTCGACGCGGTCAACTACATCTCCCACGGCATCGCCAAGGCCAAGGGCCACGAGGAGAGCCGCACCGTCGAAGGCGCCGACGAGGACGCCGATGCCGAGAAGGTGGTGCGCAAGGGCCGCGAGGCGCTGGACGCCTACTGCGTCGATCTGAACCGCAAGGCGCGCGACGGGCGCATCGATCCGCTGATCGGCCGCGCCGACGAGATCGACCGCACCATCCAGGTGCTCTGCCGGCGGACCAAGAACAACCCGCTCTATGTCGGCGATCCCGGCGTCGGCAAGACCGCCATCGCCGAGGGCCTGGCCAAGCGCATCGTCGACGGCGACGTGCCGGAGGTGCTGCACGACGCCACTATCTTCGCCCTCGACATGGGCGCGCTGCTGGCCGGCACCCGCTACCGCGGCGACTTCGAGGAGCGCCTCAAGGCCGTGGTCTCGGAGATCGAGGCCCAGGACAACGCCATCCTCTTCATCGACGAGATCCACACGGTGATCGGCGCCGGCGCCACCTCGGGCGGGGCCATGGACGCCTCCAACCTGCTGAAGCCGGCCCTGCAGAGCGGTCTGCTGCGTTGCATCGGCTCGACCACCTACAAGGAATACCGCAGCTACTTCGAGAAGGACCGCGCGCTGGTGCGCCGCTTCCAGAAGATCGATATCGTCGAGCCTTCCATCGAAGACACGGTGAAGATCCTGCGCGGCCTGAAGCCCTACTACGAGGATCACCACCACGTGCGCTTCACCAACGAAGCGATCCGCACGGCGGTGGAGCTCTCGGCGCGCTACATCGGCGACCGCAAGCTGCCCGACAAGGCCATCGACGTGATCGACGAGGTCGGCGCCTCGCAGATGCTGCTGCCGGAATCCAAGCGCAAGAAGTCGGTCGGCGTGAAGGACGTCGAGGCGGTGGTGGCCAAGATGGCCCGCATCCCCCCGAAAAGCGTCTCCAAGGACGACAAGGCCGCGCTGCAGAACCTGGAGCGCGACCTCAAGACCATGGTCTTCGGCCAGGATCAGGCGGTGACCGCGCTGGCCGCGGCCATCAAGCTGGCCCGTGCCGGCCTGCGCGAGCCGGAAAAGCCGATCGGCAGCTACCTCTTCTCCGGCCCCACCGGCGTCGGCAAGACCGAGGTGGCGCGCCAGCTCGCCCACTCGCTGGGCGTGGAGCTGACCCGCTTCGACATGTCGGAATACATGGAGCGGCATTCGGTCTCGCGCCTCATCGGCGCGCCGCCGGGCTACGTCGGCTTCGACCAGGGCGGCCTGCTGACCGACGCGGTCGACCAGCACCCGCACTGCGTGCTGCTGCTGGACGAGATCGAAAAGGCCCATCCCGACCTCTTCAACATCTTGCTGCAGGTCATGGACTACGGGAAGATGACCGACCACAACGGCAAGACGGTCGACTTCCGCAACGTCATCCTGATCATGACCACCAACGCCGGCGCCGCCGACATGGCAAAGCCCGCCATCGGCTTCGCCCGTGACGTGCGCACCGGCGACGATACCGAGGCGATCAACAAGCTCTTCACCCCGGAGTTCCGCAACCGCCTGGATGCGATCATTCCCTTCACGCATCTTTCGGCGGAGGTGGTCTCCCGCGTGGTCGACAAGTTCGTCATGCAGCTCGAAGCGCAGCTCGCCGACCGCCAGGTCACCATCGAGCTTTCCGACGCGGCGCGCGACTGGCTGGCCGAAAAGGGCTACGACAAGCAGTTCGGCGCCCGCCCGCTGGCCCGCGTGATCCAGGAGAACATCAAGAAGCCCCTGGCCGAGGAGCTGCTGTTCGGCAAGCTGGCCAAGGGCGGCGTGGTGCGTGTCGACATCGAGGACGGACTGCCGACCTTCACCTATCCCGAGGGCGCGGCGCCCAAGGGCAAAGGCAAGGGCGGCGCCAAGAAGGGATCGAGGGGCGGCGGCAAGCGCAAGAGCGAGGCCGCGCTGGCCGACTGAACGCTACGAAACGTCAGGTATCGGAGAAGTCCGGCGCGGTGACCGTGCCGGACTTTTCTTTTGTCTCCGGCGTGGCTTCCGGTTCCGGCTTGGCCGGCGGGACGATCTTCATCGTCTGTTGCGGCGTCCAGCCATAGGCGCTGGCCTCGAGGTCGGCCTCGACCTCCGCCGGGGCGTCGCGGACCTTCTGCACCAGGATGCCGTCGATCTGGTCGTCCAGCGGCAGCCGCGCGTCCTCCTGGAAGCGCCTGAGGGCGTCATAGGTCTGCGGGCCCGCCAGGCCGTCGTGCGGGCCCAGGTAGTAATTGCGCTTGGCCAGCTCGCGCTGCAGGTCCAGCACGTGGCCCATGACCGGCTGGCCGAAGGAATAGACCTTCGGCTGGGCGAACTTGAGGTGGTCGAGCAGGCGCTTGTCGGCGATGCCGTCGACGCGCAGCCCGGCGTCCCTCTGGTAGGCGCGCACCGCCGCGCGGGTCTGCCGTCCGGCGATGCCGTCAACCGGTCCGGGGCGGTAGCCGTGGGCCAGCAGCTCCTTCTGCACGCCGCGCACATAGGCCGTCTGCATCTGTGTCGGCGCCTGGGCGAGCTGGCTGGCGGCCGGCGGCAGGGGGCCGGCGGCCGCGGCGTCGACAGCGTGAAGGGCGGCCAGGGCCGTCAAGGCGCCCAGGGTCCATCGGAATCGCGTCATTCTGCCTCTCCGTCGATTGTCTGGCTGTGATACGCAGGGCCACAGCAGCTCATCCCCGCGATGACGGCGGGAGAATTATTGTGGGTCATCGGCGGCGGGGCTGTCTATGGCGTGGCGCCGGAAAACCGGCCGTCACCGGCGCGCGGTCGCGACCCAGCCGCGGATGCCCGGGGCCGGGCAGGCCTCGCGCACCTCGATCCCGGCAGGGTCGAAGCCGGCCGCCTCCAGCACGGCGGCAAGGCCCGGGCGGTCGAAGGTGCGGTGGGTTTCCGGGCCGGCGAATTTCCAGCGCCGCATCGCCTCGGCATCGGTGGCGTAGACGGCGAGCAGGCCGCCGGGGCGCAGCACCCGCCTGACCTCGGCCAAGACGGCGCCGGTCTCCTTCCAGAAGTAGATCACGTTGACCGCCAGAATCTTGTCGACGGCGGCGGCGGGCAGGGGCAACGCCTCGAAGGAGCCCTGCCCCAGGTGGACCCGGCCGGCGCGGATCGCGGCCCTGTTGCGCTTGCCGGCGAGCGCCAGCATCGCCCGGGACTGGTCGACACCGTAGACCCGCCCTGCGAGGGCCAGGGCCGCCAGGGTCTCGATGGCGGCGCCGGGGCCGAAGCCGAGTTCCAGGATGCGGTCGTCCGGCTCTACGTTCAGCGCCGCGATCGCCGCGCGGTTCGCCCGGCGGTTGGCGAATGCCATGACGTGACCGACCAGACGGCCGGTGATGCCGGTCGGGTGTTGCAGCTGCCGGCCGAAGCGGGCCAGTGGGGCGGCGCAGAGCCGCCCCAGCCGGTCAGCGCCGGACGTACTGGATGTCCGAGCCATCCTCGGCCTTGAAGGCGATCTTCACCAGCACCCAGTCCTTGTCGTACCAGAGCTCGCGTTCGAAATCGCCGGTCATGGAGTAGTGCTTGGCGGGCACCTCGGCGCCGTTCACCTTGACCTGCTCCTCGCCCTTGTAGGCGACGTCGATGTTCAGGTCCGTGCCGACCAGGGAGTTGAGCAATTCCTTGCTCTCCAGGAAGGTCGAGTTCCACAGGCTCGCCGGAATGACGCTGTCTTTGGCCCGCCTTTCCTGTCCGTCGCCGACGATGTCGAGCTCGCCGTTGCCATCGGCCTTCGCGACCAGGGTGTGCTCGTCGCCGTCATCGTTGGTCTTGGTCTCCATGGAAACCAGCTTGTTGTCCTGCCACACCTCGTGGCCGTCATGCTCGAAGCGGAACACCGTGATGAAGGCCAGCTTGACGGCGATACGGGTCTTGATGTCGACCTCGAGTTGATCGCCGTTCCGGTGAAAGTCGATAACATGGCTGCCGACGTCCGAGCCGTCGCGCAGGACGGTGAAGTCGAGTTCGCCGCCGGCCGGCACCATCGCTGCCTGGGCCGGCAGCGCCGTGGCGACGGCCCAGAGGGCGGTGGTGAAGGCCGTTGCAAAGGCGGTCTTGCGCATCCTGCATCTCCTAGGGTTGCGGCTTGGCGCTGCGGGCGCCTTCTTGTTCATTGCAGCGGAGTTTGCTCCCCCAGGCTTACGACTACCTGACGGCGGTGCACTGCGCCGGCTCTCGGGCGTTCATGAAATCGCGTTAATTTTTGCCGATTTTCCAATCACTTTGACGGCATTCCCGTAAGGCTGCCGTAAGGCTGCAGGCGTATCTCTCAGGCTTGCCGACTCACGGCGACCCGTGGTTAGGGAGATCAGGTATTGATCCTGCGCGTCATCGAACGCGGCGACCCGCTCCGTTCCGAGATAGAGAACTACGTTCGGCAGGTCTTCGCGCGGCAGCACGCGGCGCTGGTTCGGGAGTTCCCCGACCGCCTGGCCGCGGTGCTGGCGCCCGACCGCTCGCCGCTCTGCGCCGCGGGGTTCCGCACCGCCGAGGACGGTTTCTTTTCGGAGTACTATCTGGACGCGCCCATCGAAGCCGCGCTGGCGCGGAACTGCGGGATGCCGGTCGAGCGCAGCCAGGTGATCGAGGTGACCTCCCTGGCCAGCGACCGGCCGGGCCATTGCTTTCTGCTGCTCGACTACATCACCCAACTGGGCCGCGCGGACGGCCGGCGCTGGGGCGTCTTCACCGCGACCGAGAAGCTGCGCCGCCGGCTGGAGCGCACCGGCCTGACGGTCGCGACGCTGGCCCCCGCCTGCGCCGAGGCGGTGCCCAACCGCCAGGACTGGGGGCGCTACTACGAAGCCAAGCCGACGGTCTGCGCCATGTGGGACTGCAGTTGGCGGCCAATTTCCTTCCTGACGCCGCACAGCCCGCCGGCCATGCCCGAGCTGGAAAGCCTGTTGCTGAAGGAATCGAAGGCCCTTGATTGATCTTCTGGCGACCCTGGAGCGGCGGACTTCGCAACGCCCGGCCCCGTCTGCCCTCTCCTGGGACGACGGCGAGATCAGCTATGGGCAGCTGCTGCGCCGCGTGGCCGGCGCGGCGGAGGAGCTTGCCGCCCTGCCGCCCGTTCTCGGCTTGCTGGCCGAGGACGGCATCGACTGGGTGATCGCCGACCTGGCCGCCAGTGCCGCCGGCAAGACGCTGGTGCCGATCCCGCCCTTCTTCAGTCCGCAGCAAATCGCCCACCTGCTCGCCGATGCCGGCGTCGCCCAGATACTGAGCGATGAGCGGCTGCGGCCGCTGGTCACCCCCCTGGGTCTGCCCTGCAGCCCGATCCCCCGCCGGGAAGCCGGGACGCTTCCCAAGATCGCGGGGGGTGGCCGCATCATCTACACCTCCGGCAGCACCGGCAGGCCCAAGGGCGTTCGCCTCGGCGGTGCGCAGATCGGCCACAGCGTGCGCGCTCTGGCAGAGGCCAGTGCGGCGCGCGCCGACGACCTTCACCTCTCGGTGCTGCCCTTTGCGCTGTTGCTGGAGCAGATCTGCGGCATCTACCTGGTGCTGCAGGCGGGGGCCGCCTGCCACATTGCTGGCGCCGCCGCCGCACGCTGCGCCCAGGGCGACCCAGGCGCGCTGCTGCAGGCCTGCGAGGCCCGGCAGCCGACCACCACCGTGCTGGTGCCGCAACTGCTGGCGGCGCTGGCCGGCGGCTATGCGGCTTCGGGCCGCAAAGCGCCTGCCTCGCTGCGCTTCGTCGCCGTCGGCGGCGCGGCGGTGCCCGCAGCTCTGCTGGAGGCCGCCTGGGCCGCCGGTATCCCCGCCTGCGCCGGCTACGGGCTGTCCGAGTGCAGCTCGGTCGTCTCGGTCAGCCGCCCCGGCAGCCGCAGCCACAGCGCCGGCCCGCCGCTGCCCGGCGTCGGCGTCGACATCCAGGACGGCGAGATCGTGGTCTCGGGCCCGACCGTCATGCAGGGCTACCTGGGCGCTGCGGCGCCGGAGGGGCGTTGGGCGACCGGCGACCTCGGGCACTTCGACGGCGACGGCAACCTGGTGGTCGTCGGGCGGAAGGACAACCTGCTCGTCACGCCGAACGGCCGCAACATCAGCCCCGAATGGATCGAAGCCATGATCGAGCGCGACCGGCGGATCCGGCGCTGCGTCGTGGTCTGCGGTGAAGACGGCGCGCTGACCGCCATCGTCACGCCGGCCGGCACCCTGCTGGCGCCGGGCGAACTGGGGGCGGCGGTCGCAGCGGCGGTGCAAGCGGCGCCGGCTTATGCCCGGCCGACGGTCTGTGTTTGCGCATCGGAAGAGGTGATCGCCGGCGAAGGGCTGCTGAACGGCAAGGGCGAGCCGCGGCGCGCCGCCTTTGCCGCCTGCTTTGGCGGTGCCGCGGCCCCTTCCCAGAAAATCGAGGTGCCCCTGGAGTCCATTGCATCATGAGCAACTACGAAGCGCTGCTTTTGGAGACGACGGCAGAGCGGGAGGCTTTCCTGGTGATCCCGATCATCCGCGAGGCCCTGGCGCAGGGCGTCGACCGGGACCTCTATCTCGCCTATCTCGCCGAGGCCTACCACCACGTGAAGCACACCTGCCCGCTGCTGGCTCTGGCGGCGTCGCGCTGCGGGGAGAGCGACGAACGCCTGCGCGACGCCCTCTTCGAGTACATCGCAGAGGAAAACGGCCACGACGAGTGGATCCTGGGCGACATCCGGGCCCTGGGCGGCGATGCTGAAGCGGTGCGGCGCGCGCGGGGCGGGCCGGCCGTGCGGATCATGGTCGGCTATGCCTTCTACGCCATCGACCGGATCAGCCCCTACGCGCTGCTCGGCATGGTGCACGTCCTGGAGGGCGTCTCGGCGACCATCGCCACTCAGGCGGCGCAGTCGATCCGCGCCGGCATCGGCGATATCGGTGGCGGGGGTTTCTCCTACCTGGAAAGCCACGGCAGCCTGGACCAGGACCACGTGCAGTTCTTCGCTGATCTGCTGAACGGCATCGACTCGCCGGAAACCCTGGAGACGATCATCGATGCCGCCAGGATCATGTACCGGCTGTTCGGGGATGTCTTCCGCGACCTCGCCGCCGGCGCGCGGAGCAGCCAGGATGCGGCTTGACGGCAGAACCGCGCTGATCACCGGCGCGGGCTCGGGCATCGGCCGGGCGCTGGCCGTGGAGGCGGCGCGGCGCGGCCTCGAGCTCTATCTCGCCGGGCGGCGGCTGTCGAAGCTGGAGCAGACCCGCAGCAGCCTGGGGGCCGGAGCCATCGCCCACTGCATCGAAGCCGACGTCACGACCCCGCAGGGGCGGCAGGCGATCAGGCAAGCCGTCGGCTGCCGGAACGGCGGTCTCGATATCCTGGTCAACAATGCCGGCGCCATCTTCAACGGCGATCTGGACGAGAGCGACGATGCCGAAGTCTCCCGCATGGTCGAGACCAATCTCGTTGCGCCGACCCTCTTGACGCGCGACCTGCTGCCGCTGCTCAAGCGCGCGGATCGGCCGCGGATCGTCAACGTCGGCTCGGTCTACGGCGACATCGCCGCGCCCGGCTTCGCTGTCTACGCCGCCACGAAGTTCGGCCTGCGCGGCCTCTCCGACGCCCTGCGGCGCGAGCTGGCGGGCCAGGGCATCGGCGTGACCTATGTGGCGCCGCGCGCGACCCGGACCGAGGGCGTGGGACCGATATCGGAAACGCTGGAGCGCCAGGGGGTCGCCTTCGACGAGCCCGCGAAGGTCGCCGCCTGGATCTGGGCCGCCGTCGAAAAGGAGAAGCGCAGCGCCTATCCGCCCAGCGCCGAGCGCCTCTTCGTCGCCCTGCAGCGGGTGCTTCCCGCCCTGATCGACCGCAGCCTCGCCAAGCGGTCTTAAGGATAGGCCACTTCCCGCCCTCCGCCGATTGCGTGCGCGGCGCAGCCGTCTAAACTGCCGCCACAAGCATTCGGAAGATTCGGGAGGCTGTTGCGGTTATGCAGAAGCGGATACTCGGCCCCGGCGGGCCCCAGGTTTCGGCGGTCGGGGTCGGCGCCATGTCGTTCACGAATTTCTACGGGCCGACCACGGAGGAAGCCTCCCACGCCGTTCTCACCGCGGCACTGGACCTCGGCATCGACCACATCGATACGGCCAACGTCTACGGCATGGGCCTGTCGGAGAAGGTCATTGGCAGCTTCCTGGCCAAGCAGGGCAAGGCGAAGGAGGGGCTGTTCCGCATCGCCACCAAGGCTTCGATCAAGCGCGACCCGGAGGGCCGGCGCAGCTTCGACAACTCGGCCGCCCACCTGGAAGCGGAACTGGACGCCAGCCTGAAGAAGCTGGGCGTTGACTGTGTCGACCTGTTCTACGTTCACCGCCGCGACCCGAGTCTCACCATCGAGGAGGTGGCGGAGACCCTGGCCGGCTTCGTCAAGGCGGGCAAGACGCGCGGCATCGGCTTCTCCGAGATCGCGCCGTCCTCGCTGCGCCGCGCCGCGATGGTGCATCCGGTGACCGCCGTGCAGTCGGAGTACTCGCTTTCGACCCGCTCGCCGGAGCTGGGGCTGGTGCAGACCTGCGAGGCCCTGGGCGCCAGCCTCGTCGCCTTCTCGCCCGTCGGCCGCGGCCTGCTGACCGATACGCCGCCCACCGCCGAGACCGTGGCGAATTCCGCCTTCCTGAAGGGCAATCCGCGCTTCCAGGAGCCGAACTTCTCGGTCAACCTGAAGATCACCGACGGTTTCCGCGCCCTGGCGGCGGACATGGGGACCAGCGCCGCAGCGCTCAGCGTTGCCTGGCTGCTGCACGTCAGTCCCGCGGTCATCGCGATCCCTGGTACCCGCTCGGTCGATCACCTGAAGGAGCTGGCCGCCGGCGGTTCACTCGAGCTGTCGGAGTCCGACATCGCCCGTATCGAGGAAGTCCTGCCCGTCGGCTGGGCCCACGGCGACCGCTACAACGAGGCGCAGTGGGTGGGGCCGGAGCGCTACGCCTGACCTGGAGGTCAGCCGCCCTCGGCGGCCGTGTCTTGCGGGAGCGCGGCCGACTGGCCGGGTAGGTCTTCACCGGGTGAGGCGATGAACTCCAGCAGCAGTTTGCGTTTAAGCGCTTCGCCGAAGACGGCGTAGGTGCGCGCCTCGACCGCGAAGCTGCCGGGGCCGCCAACCACGGTGCGCCGATAGAACTCGACGACGCTCTCGCTGCCCCAGCGGGCGGTGGAGTAGGTCAGGCGGCCGTCAATGGTGCCGATGACCTGCTCGTCGATGATCGGCAGGGCATTGATGGTGATGCCGGCGGCGACGGCGGCGTCGCGGATCGGCGCACAGCGCCCGCCGTCGCTCGGGTGGTCGCTGGCAATGTCGATGACCTGCCGGGCGGCCCCGAAGTCGCTCTCCAACAGCATCCGTGCCGCGGCGGAGAGACCGGCGGAAAGAGCGGTGTTGCCGGCGCTGGAGCGCGGCGCGGCGGCAATGGCGTCCCCGAAGGCGCGCGCCGAGGCGGCGTCGCTCAGCACCTGCCAGTCCAGCACCCTTTTCACCTCGTTCTTACCTGAAAATTCGACGTAGGCCACGGCGACGCCGCCGGCATTGCCGATCAGGGCGGTAATGACTTCCGGGTCGGCAAAGGCGGCGCGGTAGCCATCCTTCACCAGGGTGTATTCGCCCTCGTCCATGCTCTGCGAAACGTCGTTCAGCAGGACCAGCGCCAGGTCGACCGCTTCGGCGGGGCGCGGCAGGGCGCCCCAGGCAACGAGGCCGGCGGCAAGAACCAGTGACATCAGGCGCATGGGAGGCTTCCTCCGGAGCTGTGACGGGCTTTCCCGCTATCCTAGACGCGGA
>JBNKHC010000361.1:0-14208 GCA_050290145.1 Kiloniellaceae bacterium
TCCGGCTCGGCCATCACCGCAAGCTGGAGAGCCCGGAGGGGCGTCGCCAGACGCTCTTCGTCAACGACCTCATTCTCGTCTGCTACGGCGCGCGCTATGCCAGCGACCAGTTCGAAGCTCTGGTGCCCGACACTCTGGAGGACTGCAATCTGGTGGCCGCCGGCGGCATCGCCGGCCTCTGCACCGACAAGCACAGCGCCGCGCGCAAGCCTACCGAGATCGAGCCTCTGGGCCTGGTCGCCGACGCGGAAGGCCGAGTTCTGAACCTGAGCCAGTTTGCCGAGTCACGTTCCAAGGGCGGCACCCAGCGCCCCTACACGCTGGCGGTGGTCGGCACCTCGATGAACGCCGGCAAGACCACGAGCGTGGCCGCCATGATCCGCGGCCTTGCCAGGAGCGGCCTCAAGGTCGGTGCCGCCAAGGTCACCGGTACCGGCGCGGGCTGCGATCGCTGGGCCATGGTCGACGCCGGCGCCGAGAAGGTGCTCGACTTCACCGACTTCGGCCATGCGTCCACCTACCAGGTGCCGGTGGCGGAGACCGCTTCGATCCTTGACGCCGCTGTTGCGGTGCTGGGTCGCGAGGGCTGCGACGTGGTGGTGGTTGAGCTCGCCGACGGGCTGCTGTTTCCGGAAACTGCCGAGCTGGTCGACCATCCCCACTTCAGCCGACTGGTCAGCGGCGTGGTCCTGGCCGCCGCCGATTCCATGAGCGCCGGCTATGGCGCCGCCTGGTTGACCAGCCGTGACCTGCCGCTGCTGGCCCTGGCCGGCAAGTTGACCTCCAGCCCGCTGATGGTGCGCGAGGTGGAGACGGCCTGCGACGTGCCGGTGCTTGCGCTCGAAGATCTCGAGTCCGGCAAGTGGACGCAGCGGGTCACCTACGAGGGCAAGCGCAACGCGGCGTGAGCCGCGGTCGCCGGTCGAAGGTCAGTCTGATGAAACTGCCAAACCTCTTTGACGGGTCGCGGCGCCGGGACTTCGCGCTCCTGGTGCTGAACGGCGCCCTGCAGGCGGCAGGCGCCGTGGTGACGGCGCTGCTCGTGCAGCGCGGCTTCGACGGCCTGCTGGCCGGGCTCGACGGCGAGGCGCCGCACGGCCTGTTGATTGTCGCCGCCCTGATCGGCATCGCCGCGGTCAACGCCGGGCTGCGCTACCGCGAGCATCTGGATGCCGAACGCGTCGGCCAGTCCTACGTTCATGCGCTGCGGCTGCGGCTCTACCGCCACCTGCTGCGCGTCGGCCCCGGGATCACCGGCAAGATCAGCCGCGGCGCGGTGACCCTGCGCTTCGTCGGCGACCTCACGGCCCTGCGCCGCTGGGTCAGCCTCGGCCTGGCGCGGCTGCTGGTCGGCGGCGTGGTGGTGGTCCTGGCGCTGGCGGCCCTGGCGGTGATCGAGCCGGTGATCGCCCTGGCGGTCGGCGCCGGCGTGGCGCTGGCGGCGCTGCTTGGCCTCGGCCTCGGCAATCGCCTGCAGGCGACGACTCGCGAGGTGCGGCGGCGGCGCGGGCACCTGGCGGCGCTGCTGACCGACCGCGTCGCCCATCTGCACCTGATCCAGGCCTTCGGGCAGGAGCGGCGGGAGGCCGAGCGTTTCAAGAACCTCAGCCGCCGCCTGAAGGCGGCCTTCATCGGGCGCGCCAAGGTCATCGGTCTGCTGCGCGCGCTTGCCGACGCAGGGGCGGCGGCGGCCAGTCTCTGCGCTCTGCTGGTCGGGGCTCAGCTGGTCTCCCTGGGGGCGGCGAGCCCCGGCGCCGTGGTCGCCGCGATGCTGGTGGCCGGTCTGCTGGCGCCGCGCCTGCAGGAGCTGGGCCGCATCTACGAATATTGGACTGCCGCGGCCATTGCCCGGGAAAAGCAGGAACGCCTGCTGGGCCTGCGCACGCCGCGCGGCGCCGCCATGACCAGCGGCGGCCGCGGCTTGGCCGAGGGGGCGGGCGAGCTGTCGTTGCACGGAGTGGCGCTGAACGGCTTGCTGCCTGCGCTCGACTTGACCGTCGCGCCCGGCGAGAGGATCTGTATCCTGGGCGAGAACGGCGCCGGCAAGTCCTCTCTGCTACAGGTCATGGCCGGCCTGCGGCGCCCCGACGAAGGGCGGGTCGCGCTGAACGGCCAGGACCTGGCGGTCACCGACGCGCGCCGGCTGCGCCAGGCGGTCAGCCTGGTGTCCTGCGACCTGCCGCTGCTGCGCGGCTCCCTGCGCTTCAACCTGCGCTACGGCCTGCCGAAGGCCTCCGACGAGGCCCTGGCCGAGGTGATCGAGCGCTGCGGCCTCACCGCTCTGGTGGCGCGCCTGCCCCAGGGGCTCGATACCCCGCTGAAGGAACAGCAGAACCGCTTTTCCGCCGGCGAGCGCCTGCGCATCGCCCTGGCGCGGGGCCTGCTGCCGCGCCCGCAGGTCCTGCTGCTTGACGAGATGGACGCCCATCTCGACGCCGAGGGCGTTCGGGCCCTGGAGCGGATCATCGAGAGCTTCGACGGCCCGGTGGTCTTCATCACCCACCGGCCGGAATGGGCCCGCCTGGCGGGCCGCGTGGTCACGCTGCATGCCGGCAAACCGGCCGAGGTCGTGGCCGCGGCGGACCTGCCGGCGGCGCGCCTGAGGGCGATCCCATGATGACGCGACCTTCGATCCCGTCACCCCTCGAGGAACGCAGAGCGGCGGGCAGCGGCACCTCCGCCCTGCCGGGCCGGCTGGTCATGCGTCCCGCCGAAGGCAAGGGCGCGGAAGCGGGCGAGCGGCCCGACTACTTCCTCTTCCAGCCGGAGGAGATCGACCCTGCGCTGCCGCCGCTGGTGGCCGTCCACGGCATCTCGCGCAACGCCGAGGCCCACGTCGAGGCCTTCGCCGAGGTGGCGGTGGCGCAGCGCCGCCTGCTCATCGCGCCGCATTTCGACGAAGCCCGCTTCGACGGCTTTCAGCGCCTGGCGCGCGGCACCGAAGCGGCGGTCGAGGCGCTATGGCGGGACGTCGAGCACTTCACCGGGCGCGCGCTCGGGCGGGTGGACATAGTGGGCTTTTCCGGCGGAGCGCAGTTCGCGCACCGCTACGCCATGCTGAACCCTCAGCGGGTCGCCTCCCTGGTCCTGGTGGCCGCCGGCTGGTACACCTTCCCCAACGAAGGCGACCGTTTCCCCTACGGGGTACTGCGGGCCAGCGGGCGCGGACGCCGCGCCGCGGTCAACCTGGCGCAGTTTCTGGCCGTCCCGACCCTGGTGCTGGTGGGCAGCCGCGACAGTCAGCGCGATGCCGCCCTGCGCAAGTCACCCGACATCGACATCAAGCAGGGCCTGAACCGCATCGAGCGCGCCAGCCGCTGGACCGGCGCCTTCCTGCAGGCCGCGATACGCCTGGGCGTCGCGCCCCGGGTGCAGTTTGCGATGCTGCCCGGCTGTGGTCACGCCTTCGACGACTGCGTGGCGACGGGCGGGCTGCCCGAATACGTGAATCACTGGTTGCAGCGGTAGGGGCTGCGCCACATCCGGGCTGGGCTCCAGCCCGAGAACCGCTCGCAAGAGCCATAGAGAGAAAGTAATGAGGAGAGACTCTATGCGAATGTTTTCCACCCTCCGGCAGAGCCCCCTGGTCCGCCTGGTCCTGGTCGTGCCGCTGGTCGCGGCTCTGGGCGCCTGCGCCATGCAGCGCGAGCCGGACACCCGCGAGATCGGCCTGGATCTCTGGACCGGCGATCCCGCCGTCGCTGGTGTGGCGCAGCCGCAGGTGCAGGTCACCCACGGCACCCGCACCATCTCCGGGCCCAGGAACTGGACCCATCCCGACTCCGGCGAGACGCTGCAGATCTATGAGCGCAGCAACGTGGAGACCGCAGGGGTTAAGACCCAGTATTTCGCGCGCCGGGCCGACGGGCAGGCTCTGGGCCGTGTCTACGACTCCCGGCCGGGGCGGGCGGACCGCACCTTCGTGAACGATGCCTTTTTCCCGCTCGGCACCTGGGGACGCGGCGAGAGCCGGACCTTCCAGGCCACCGAGTACACGGAAGCGGGGCCGCAGCCCCGCCTCATCACCATCAAGATCCGCCGTCTGGATTTCACCTTCCGCGACGTGCCGCACTCCCTGCGCTACGACTGGATCATGAGCGACGCCAACGGCAACGTGATCTACAACGAGCGCTACGTTTACAGCCCGGGTGTCGGCTTCGCCGCCTTCGACAACCGCCTGAAATAGGTTTCCGGCGTGCCGCGGCCGACTCCTATGGCCGCGGCTCGTCTCCGGCGAAGCGCCCGCCCAGGCGGTAGCGGTCGCCGGGGTGCAGCAGGCGGGCCCAGGTGACCGGCTGCTTGCCGGACCAGGTCTGGCGGCGCAGCAGCAGGCAGGGCTCGCCCGCTTTCATCTCCAGCAGCTTGCGTTCCTCGGGCGAGGGCATGACGGCCATGACCAGGTGTTCGGCCTCGCTGATCGGTGCCGCCTGCATGAGGTACTTGTGCGGCGTGATGGCGGTGAAATCCTGCTCCAGGTAGTCGGGCGCCGTCTTTGGATTGACGTAGCGGTCCTCCAGCTGCACCGGCCGGCCGTTCTCGCGGTGAACGATGAGCGAATGGAACAGCGTCTCGCCGCGCTCCAGCCCCAGGTGCTTGGCTTCCAGGGCGCGGGCGCGCTCGCGCCGCACGAAGAGGATCTCGGTGCTGTGCTCGTGTCCGCGGGCGCGGATTTCCTCGGCGATGTTGCGTACGGCGAGGATTTCCGACTGCGGCTTGGGCGGGGCGACGAAGGTGCCGGCGCCCTGGACCCGCTCCAGCCAGCCCTCGGCGGTCAGCTCGCGCAGGGCGCGGTGCACCGTCATGCGGCTGACCCGCAGCTCGCGCGTCAGCTCGTTTTCCGAGGGCACCTTGGCCTCCTCCGGCCAGTCGCCGGCGACGATGCGCCCGACGATGTAGTCCTTGACCTGCTGGTAGAGCGGCGTCTCGGTGCTGGGGGTCAGGCTCATGGAAATAAGCGAAAGCTCTCTGGCAGGGGCGCCCGCGCGACCCGAGAGGTTGGCGGCGGCGGCCCGTTGATCTATACCAACTTGTATATACAACACTGCTGCGCCTGGCCAGTTCGCTGCGAGGGCGCGCAACGAGGGACTGTTCATGGAGCTCTTCCGCTTCACCGAGGGCAGCCTGCCGCTGCTGGTTTCCATGCCCCATCCCGGCACCTATGTCCCGTCGGAGATCGCCGGGCGCATGACCGAGGTGGCGAAGACCGTGCCGGACACCGACTGGCACATCCCGCAGCTCTATGACTTCCTGGCGGAACTCGACGTCTCGGTGCTGCAGGCGACCCACTCGCGCTACGTCATCGACCTGAACCGCGCGCCCGACAACCGGGCGCTCTACGCCGGGGCCAGCAACACCGAGCTCTGCCCCCTGCAGACCTTCGCCATGGAAGATATCTATCTGCCCGGCGAGGCCCCGGACGAGAACGAGGTCGCCGCGCGGCGCCAGGCCTACTGGCAGCCCTATCACGACCGCCTGGCCGAAACCCTGGCGGCGATCAAGGCGAAGCACGGTCTCGCTCTGCTCTGGGACGCCCATTCGATCCGCAGCGAAGTGCCGCGCTTCTTCGAGGGTCGCCTGCCGGATCTGAACCTGGGCACCGGCGACGGCAGCGCCGCCGCGTCGAGCCTGCTGGACATCCTGACCGCCGTGGCCCGCGACGCCGGGCATCTCGGCTATACCCACGCCGCCAACGGGCGCTTCAAGGGCGGCTACATCACGCGCCACTACGGGGACCCCGAAAACGGTGTCCACGCCGTGCAGCTGGAACTCTCCGAGATCACTTACATGGACGAGGACCCGCCCTTCGCCTTCCGCGACGACCTGGCCGAGCAGATCCGTCCGGTGCTCTCCGGCCTCATCCACACCATGCTGGCCTGGGCGGAGATGGAGCAGCAGGGGTAGTTTCCCGGCGTCCCGTGCCCGGTTGGTCACTGCGACGCTTGCTTTTACCCCCAACAAAAATCGTCATGCTCGGACTGGTTTCGAGCATCCAGGGAAAGCGCTCTGCCTGTTGCCCCTGGACCCTCGGAACAAGCCCGAGGGTGACAAGAGAAGTGAAAGGGCGAGAGGAAGGCGCTGCGGAGCGGGAAGGTGAGAGGGCTGTCACCCACCGCGGACGATCTTGCCGTCCTTCACCACCTGGCGGCAGGGGTTGTGGCCGATGCGGTAGGCCAGCTCGGCCGGGTGCGAGATATCCCAGAGCACGAAGTCGGCAGCCTTGCCGGGCTCCAGGGTGCCGTGGGTCTCGGCCATGCCGAGGGCTTTGGCGCCGTTGCGGGTGACGCCGGCCAGCGCCTCCTCCGGCGTCAGGCGGAAGAGGGTGCAGCCCATGTTGAGGATCAGCAGCAGCGAGGTGACCGGCGAGGAGCCGGGATTGCTGTCGGTGGCCAGCGCGATGGGCACGCCGGCCCGGCGGAACTCCTCCACCGGCGGCAGCCTGGTCTCGTGCAGCACGTAGAAGGCGCCCGGCAGCAGTACGGCGACGGTGCCCATGAGGGCCATGGCCCGCACGCCTTCGACGCTGGTGTATTCCAGGTGGTCGGCGGAGAGCGCATTGAAGCGGGCGGCGAGCGCGGCGCCCTTCAGGTCCGACAGCTGGTCGGCGTGCAGCTTCACCGGCAGCCCGGCGGCCTCGGCCGCCGAGAAGACGCGGGCGATCTGCTCCGGGTAGAAGGCGATGCGCTCGCAGAAGCCGTCGACCGCGTCGGCCAGGCCGGAGGCCGTCACTTCCGGCAGCATGGCGATGACCACATCGATGTAGTCCTCCGGCCGGCGGTCGAACTCCGGCGGCAGGGCATGGGCGCCCAGGAAGGTGGTCTTGACCGTGACCGGCGCGCTCTCGCCCAGGCGCCGGGCGACGCGCAGCATCTTCAGCTCGTGCTCCAGCGACAGGCCGTAGCCGGACTTGATCTCCAGCGTGGTGACGCCCTCGGCCAGCAGGTCCTGCAAGCGCGGCAGGGCCTGGGCGTAGAGCTCGTCCTCGCTGGCGGCGCGGGTCTGCTCGACGGTATAGCGGATGCCGCCGCCGGCCTTGGCGACTTCCTCGTAGGAAGCGCCGGTGAGGCGCAGTTCGAACTCGCGCGCCCGGTCGCCGCCGTAGACCAAGTGGGTGTGGCAGTCGATGAGGCCGGGGGTGATCCAGGCGCCGCCGGCGTCATGCACCCGGCGGGCCAGGCTGGCCGGCGCGCCAGGCAGCTCGGCGGCGGGCCCGGCGAAGGCGATGCGCCCCCCGTCGACCGCCAGGGCGGCCTCGGCGACGGCGCCATAGGGCAGGGTTGAGGCGGCGTTTTCCGCCCCGGCAGCCACCATCGTGGCCAGGTTCGCCCCCGTCCAGAGATCGTCCCACATACCTAAAGACCCACCATAAATTGCGGCCCGCTCACTCCCCGAGTTGTATAGACAACTTTGTTGCCTTACCCTCGTGGTTCCCATGCGGCAAGACCGCTACCCCGCTTTTTCATAGCAGGACTCGATGGCGAACCCTAAGCTTTTTGCCGAGCAGGCTTTTCTTCCCGAGGGCTGGGCCGAGTCTGTCCTTTTCGAGCTGGATGATTCGGGCGGTCTCCTGAGCGTGACGCCGGGGCAGCCCAAGCCGACAGGGGCCGAGATCGCGAAGGGCCCGGTGCTGCCGGGCATGCCGAACCTGCACAGCCACGCCTTCCAGCGCGCCATGGCCGGCTTGGCGGAGCACGTGCGACCGGGTGGCGGGAAAGAGGATTCGTTCTGGACCTGGCGCGAGGTCATGTACCGCTTCGTCGCCGCTCTGAACCCGGATCAGGTCCAGGCCATCGCCACCCAGCTCTACGCCGAGATGCTGAAGGCCGGCTACACGGCGGTAGGCGAGTTCCACTATCTGCACCACGGCCCCGACGGCCGGCCCTACGACGATATCGCGGAGATGTCGCGGCGCACGCTGGCCGCGGCGGAGACGGCGGGCATCGGCATCACGCAGCTGCCGGTACTCTACGGCTACGGCGGTTTCGGGGCTCAGAAGGCGGGTGAGGGGCAACGGCGATTTCTCAACGATCCCGGGGGCTTGCTGCGTATCGTTGAGATTCTTAAGGCGGCGTCTGAGCAAAACCCGCAGGTGCGGATCGGCGTCGCGCCGCATTCCCTGCGCGCGGTCACACCTGAGACCTTGGGTGAAGTGGTAAAGGGACTGACGGCCCTCGATCCCGGCGCGCCGATCCACATTCACATCGCCGAGCAGATGAAGGAAGTGGAGGACTGCGAGGCCTGGTGCGGCCAGCGCCCGGTCGAGCACCTGATGGAGACGATGCCGCCGGACGAACGCTGGTGCCTGGTCCACGCCACCCACATGAACGCCGTGGAGACGGCGGCGGTCGCGGCCTCCGGCGCCGTCGTCGGTCTCTGTCCGACGACCGAGGCCAACCTGGGCGACGGTCTCTTTCCCGCCGAGGCCTATCTCGACCACGGCGGGCGCTGGGGCATCGGCTCCGACAGCCACATCTCCGTCAGCCCGCTGGAAGAGCTGCGCTGGTTCGAGTACGGCCAGCGCCTCGCCTGGCGGCGGCGCAACGTGCTGGCCGGGGAGGGCGCGAAGGCTTCGCTCGGCCAGCGCCTCTACGGCGAGGCCCTGGCCGGCGGCGCCCAGGCGCTGGGCCGGCCCATCGGCGCCCTGGCGGCGGGCAGGCGCGCCGACCTGCTGGTGCTCGATCCCGAGCATCCCGAGGTGGCTTCGATGCCAACCGAGCGCCTGCTGGACGCCGTGGTCTTCGCCGGCAACCGCAACCCCGTGCGCGACGTCATGGCCGGCGGGCAGTGGGTGGTGCAGGACGGCCGGCATCGGGACGAAGAGCGGGTCCAGGCCGGCTACTTGGAAACCGTGAAAGCTCTGCTGGCCTGAGTCGCCGGAGATCTTCTTGACTCGCGCCTGCGTCCCCTGTATTTAACCGATCAGTTATTTAACTGAATGGTTATCGACAAATGCAGGCCGACCCTCTCAGCCAGACCTTCGCCGCCCTGGCGGATCCGACCCGCCGGGCGATCCTGGCGCGGCTGTGTTCCGGCGAGGCTACGGTGAGCGAGCTGGCCGAGCCCTTCGACATGAGCCTGCCCGCCGTCTCCAAGCACCTGAAGGTGCTGGAGCGGGCCGGGCTGGTCAGCCGCGGCCGCGAGGCCCAGTGGCGGCCCTGCCGCCTGGAGGCGGGGCCCTTGAAGGACGCGAGCGGCTGGCTGGAGCGCTATCGGCAGTTCTGGGAGCAGAGCTTCGATCGCCTGGAGGGCTACCTCGACGAGCTGCAGATGAAAGGAGAGCCCCGTGGCCGCAAGTCCTGACCTCGTCCGTGAGCCGGAAGACCGCGTCCTGGTCATCACCAGGCTGCTCGATGCGCCGCGCGCCCTGGTGTTCAAGGTCTGGAGCCAGCCGGAACACCTGGTGCGTTGGTGGGGCCCGACCGGTTTCACCCTGCCGGACTGCAAGGTGGAGTTCCATCCGGGCGGCGCCTTCCAGTGCCTCATGCGCTCGCCGGAAGGCACTGAGCACCGCATGCACGGCGTCTACCGCGAGATCGTCGAGCCGGAGAAGATCTCCTTCACCTGGTGCTGGGTCGACGAGGAGGACCACCCCGGTCACGGCACCCTGGTCACGGTGCTGCTGGAAGAAGCGGGCGCCGACGGCCAGCAGACCAAGCTCACCCTGCACCACGCGCTCTTCGAATCTGAGAGCGCCCGCGACGCGCACAACAAGGGCTGGAGCGAGACCATGGACCGTCTCACCGCCTACGTGGCGAGCCTCTAGGAGAAAGCGATGGACGCGGCAAGCAAGACGGAGCCGGGTGTCGGCTATAGCCTCACCTTCACGCGCGCCTTCGAGGCGCCGCGCGAGCTGGTCTTCCGGGTCTGGACCGACCCGCTGCTGCTGGCGCGCTGGTGGGGCCCGGCCTGCTTCACCAATCCGGTCTGCGAGTTCGAGGCCCGGCCGGGCGGGCGTATCCACATCGACATGACTGGGCCCGACGGCACCGTCTATCCCATGGGCGGCGAGGTGCTGGAGATCGTCGCGCCCGAGCGCCTGGTTTTCGCCACCACGGCCTTTGAAGACGCACAAGGCGTGCCCGGTCTCAAAGCCATCGACACCGTCGCTTTCCAGGAAACCAGTGAGCGCACCACGATCGATCTCGAGAGCCGGGTGGTGATAGCCACGCCCGAGGCAAGGGGCGCGCTGGCCGGCATGGAGCCGGGCTGGGCCCAGAGCCTGGGGCGTCTCGCCGAGACCGTGCAGGCGCTCTATTCGGAATAGGGAGATGATGATGACTTCAGCAATCGAAGCTGTGATCCCGCACCTGGTGGTCGACGACGCCCAAGCGGCCCTTGAGTTCTACAAGCAGGCGCTGGGCGCGGAGGAAGTCCTGCGCCTGCCGGCCGAAGACGGCCAGCGCCTCATGCACTCAGAGATCAAGCTGGGCGAGGCCCGTATCTTCGTGCGCGACGCCTTTCCGGAGCACTGCGAGGCGCGGAACGACGGCTCGCCGAAAACTTTCGGCGGCACAGCGGTCACCCTCCATCTCTACGTGCCGAACTGCGACGCCGCTTTCGATCGTGCGACGGCGGCCGGCGCGACAATGATCACGGCGCCCTTCGATGCCTTCTGGGGCGACCGCTACGCCCAGGCGCGCGATCCTTATGGCCACATTTGGAGCTTCGCCCACGCTCTGGAAACGGCCCCCGCCTAGGGAGCGATGGCGACCATGGACATAACCGCCGATCCGCACCTGCCGAGGGACAACAGCGGCGCGACCATTGTGACGACTCCCTCCGACGTGGAGCTGGTCGTCACCCGCAGTTTCAGCGCGCCGTCGGAGCTGGTCTTCGCCGCCTGGACCGAACCTCACCACGTGAAGCGGTGGTGGGGCCCCCACGGCTTCCTCACGACGCTTTGCGAGATCGACCTGCGTGTCGGCGGCGCTTTCAGGATCGAGATGCGCGGCCCCGATGGGACCATCTATCCGGTCACCGGGATCTACCGGGAGATCACCCGGCCGTCGCGCCTGGTCTACGACGAGGTCTTCGGCTGCCTGGGCCGGCCGGACCTCTCGTCCCTGGTGACGGTGACTTTCACCGAAGCCGCAGCGGGGACCGACGTGAAGGTGCACACCCTCTGCATGTCGCGCGCGCACCGAGACGGGCTGCTCGAGGTCGGCGTCGAGTGGGGCTGGACCGAAACCTTCGAACGGCTGAGCGGCTACCTGCCGGAAATGGAACTCAAGGAATGAGCAAGGGAGAACGAACGATGGAACATCAGATTGTATCCCGCGAGGAATGGCTCGAGGCGCGCAAGGCGCACCTGGAAGCCGAGAAGGAACTGACCCGCGAGCGCGACAAGCTGATGGAGCAGCGCCGGGCCCTGCCCTGGGTGAAGGTGGAGACGGACTACGTCTTTGAAGGTCCGAAGGGGCAGGTCAGCCTCGCCGGTCTCTTCGATGGGCGCAGCCAACTCATGATCCAGCACTTCATGCTCGGCCCCGGCTGGGCCGAGGGCTGCCACGGCTGCTCCTTCATGGCCGACCACGTGGACGCGGCGCGCCAGCACTTCGAGCACGCGGACCTCTCTTTCGCGGCCGTGTCCCGCGCGCCCATCGACGAGATCGAGGCTTTCAAGCAGCGCATGGGCTGGCAGTTTCAATGGGTCTCGTCGAACAAGAGCAGCTTCAACTTCGACTTCAATGTGTCGTTCACCGATGCGGAGCGGGAAAAGGGCGAGGCGGTCTACAACTACCGCACTATCGACCCGGGGATCGACGAGCTGCCCGGCTGCAGCGTCTTTGCGAAGAACGCGGCGGGCGAGGTCTTCCACACCTATTCGTCCTACGCCCGCGGCTGCGAACAGCTGCTCGGCGCATTCTGGTTCCTCGACATGACGCCGAAAGGCCGCAACGAGGTCAAGGGCATCATGGACTGGGTAAAGCTGCACGATTGCTATGACGACAGCGCTGCTGCGGCCTGCCATTCTGCATAGCGGAGGAACAGCATGACGGAAGCCGCCAAGACCGCCGACGAAGACGGGCGCGAACTGGTCCTGACCCGGCTCATGGACGTGCCGCGCGACAAGATCTATCGCTGCTGGACGGAACCGGAGCTGCTGAAGCAGTGGTTCGCGCCGCGGCCCTACACCACGCCTGTCGCCGAACTCGACGTGCGGCCCGGCGGCGCCACCTACATCGTCATGCGCAGCCCGGAAGGCCAGGAGATGCCGATGCACGGTATCTATCTGGAAGTCGTGCCGAACGAGCGCCTGGTCTTCACCGATGCCTTCACGAGGGCCTGGGAGCCGTCGGAGAAGCCTTTCTTCACCGGGATCCTCACCCTGGCCGAGGAGGACGGCAGGACACGCTATACCGCCCGGGCGCGCCATTGGACCCGCGAGGACTGCGAAGCGCACGAGAAGATGGGTTTCCACGAAGGCTGGGGCCAGTGCGCCGAGCAGCTCGCTGTGCTGGCGGCCAGGCTTTAAGGAAAGCCAAACAACGGATATCCCAGGTGCTTCCGGCGCCTGGGAGAGGCAGCGCGAGTTGGACAGCAGCGACACGCCCTGTCGTATATGCAAGAGACGCCGGTACCTCTATCCTCCAGCCTGATGGCAGCAAGGCGGCCGAGACAGACCGCCCAAGGAGGCAGGATGGCGAGTGAGTCCGGGCGTCGGCGGGCGCGGCAGGGGGCAGGCGCGAGAGGCGGCAATCGCGGCGGGGGGCTGCGGCAGCTGCCCTGGCGTTCGCTGGAGAGCCCCTACCAGCCGCTCGAGGTGCTCTCGCCCGAACAGCTTGAGATGATCAGCGATGCCGCCTTCCGCATCCTGGAGGAAGTCGGCATGGACTTCCTGCATCCCGAGGCGCTGGAGATTCTTGCCAAGGCCGGGGCCGAGGTGGAGCCGGGCAGCCAGCGGGTGCGCTTCGACCGCGGCCTGGTGAAGGAAGCCCTGGCCAGCGCCCCGGCCCAGTTCACGCTGCACGCGCGCAATCCCGCGCATGATCTGCCCATCGGCGGGCGGCACATCGTTTTCGGCTCGGTCGGCTCGGCGCCAAACTCGTCGGACCTCGACGCTGGCCGGCGTCCCGGAAACCATCGCGACTACCAGAACTTTCTCCGCCTCACCCAGGCCTTCAACATCATCCACTTCGTTGCCGGCTATCCCGTCGAGCCCGTCGACCTGCACCCGGCGACCCGTCACCTGGACGCCGTGCGCGACTGCCTCGTTCTGACCGACAAGGTCTTTCACGCCTATTCGCTGGGCCGTACCCGCATCCTCGACGGGCTGGAGATGGTGCGCCTGGGCTATGGCCTCACGGAAGCCGAGCTGGTCGAAAAGCCGCGTCTCTTCACCATCGTCAACACCTCCTCGCCGCTGCGCCTCGACGGCCCGATGATCGAGGGCGTCATCGAGATGGCGCGGCACAACCAGGTGGTGGCGATCACGCCCTTCACGCTGTCCGGCGCCATGAGCCCGGCGACCCTGGCCGGCGCCCTGGCGCAGCAGCACGCCGAGGCCATGGCCGGCCTCGCCTTGGCCCAGCTTGTCAATCCCGGCGCACCGGTGATCTACGGCGGCTTCACCTCCAACGTGGACATGAAGTCCGGCGCGCCGGCCTTCGGGACGCCGGAATACACCCGCGCGGCCATCGCCGGCGGGCAGCTCGCGCGCCACATCGGCCTGCCCTACCGCTCCTCCAACGCCAACGCCGCCAACTGCGTTGACGCGCAGGCGGCCTACGAATCGCAGATGTCGATCTGGGGCGCGCTGATGGGCCAGGCCAACTTCATCATGCATGGCGCCGGCTGGCTGGAGGGCGGGCTCTGCGCCTCCTTCGAGAAGTTCGTGCTGGACGCCGAGATGCTGCAGATGATGAGCGAGGTCATGACGCCGTTGGAGGTCAGCGAGGCGGCCATCGGCCTGGACGCGATCCGCGAGGTCGGCCCGGGCGGACACTTCTTCGGCGCCGCCCACACGCTGGAGCGTTACGAAAGCGCCTTCTACAGCCCCATCCTCTCCGACTGGCGCAACTTCGAGACCTGGCAGGAAACCGGCAGCGAAACCGCGACCCAGCGCGCCAACCGGCTCTACAAGCAGGTGCTGGCGGACTTCGCGCCGCCGCCCCTGGACCCGGCGATCCTCGAAGCGGTCGACGACTTCGTGGCGCGCCGCACGGCGGAAGGGGGTGCCGAGGCGGCGTGATTGGGCTATAGCAGAGTCCT
>JBNKHC010000362.1:0-6403 GCA_050290145.1 Kiloniellaceae bacterium
GGCGCGCTATCATGCCTCAGGGCTTGGTAGGGCGCCTATCTGCCGCGCGTCAGGCGCGGCCTCTTGCCGGGGTATGGACCGCCCCGCAGGGGAAGAGCGACGTGGGAGAAAACCCGCGCGCTGAACAAAGAACAGGTGTCCGGAGGAAGCTCATGGTAGCGACAGGTAAAGAGTTTCATCAGATGTTTCCACCGGTGAACCGGCTTCCGCTGGACCGCCCCTGGGCCTGGCTGGCGGCGGGCTGGGAGGATCTCAAGCGGGCGCCGGGCGTCAGCCTGGCCTATGGCGCGATCTTCACGGCCATCAGCTTCGCCGTTACCGCGGGCGTCTTCTTCGTCGGGCTGGAATACCTGCTCTTTCCGCTGATGGCCGGGTTCATGCTGCTCGGCCCCATGCTGGCCGTCGGCCTCTACGAGACCAGCCGGCGGCTCGAAACCGGCGAGCCGGTCTCCCTGGTCTCGGCGCTCTTCGTCGCCACCCGCTCGCCCATGCGCCTCGCCTTCCTCGGCATCGTGCTCATGGCGCTGCTGCTCATCTGGATGCGCGCGGCGACCCTGCTGCTGGCGCTGTTCCTCGGCACCACGGAGTTCCCGCCCCTGGCCGAGGCGGTCCCCACCCTGCTGCTGACTTCTCAGGGGGTCTCCCTGCTGGTGGTCGGCACCGGCGCCGGCGCGATCCTGGCGGCGGCGGTCTTCGCCATCAGCGTCGTCTCGGTGCCGATGCTCATGGACCGCAACGTCGACTTCATGACGGCGATCATCACCAGCCTCATCGTGGTGTGGCGCAACATCAAGCCGATGCTGCTCTGGGCCTGGCTCATCGCCTTCCTGACAGCCTGCGGCCTGGTGACGCTCTACCTGGGCCTGATCATCACCTTCCCGCTGGTCGGCCACGCCACCTGGCACGCCTACCGCGACACGGTGGGGCGCTAGCCGGCCTGATTTTCTGACGGAGTCTTGTGGCTGCCGACCTCGGGCGGCAGCGGCGCGTCGTCATCGTCATCCAGGAGGATGCGGTGGGCGGCGCCGTCCAGGTCGTCGAACTGGCCGCTCTTCAGCGCCCAAAGGAACGCCCCGAGGCCCAGCAGGCCCAGCAGCAATGCCGCCGGGATGAGATAGATCAGCGCGCTCATTCCGCCGCCTCCGGGGCGCAGGCCGCGGCGCTGGCGCCGGCGCGCGGCGCCGCGATCTTCAGGCTGCCCAGGTTGAGGCGCATGGCATTGGCGGTGACCACGATGGAGGAGGCCGACATGGCCACGGCGGCGATCAGCGGCGTCACCAGCCCGGCCACGGCGATGGGCACGGCGATGACGTTGTAGGAGAAGGCGAGGCCGAAGTTCTGCAGCACCAGGCGGCGCGCGCGGCGCGCGGTGTCCAGGGCCTCGGCGATGGGCGCCAGACGCTCGCCCTGGAAGATGATGTCGGCGGCGATCTGGCTGACGTCGGCGGCCTCGGCCGGCGACAGCGAGGCGAAGGCGGCGGCCAGCGCCGGGGCGTCGTTGAGGCCGTCGCCGATCATCGCGGTCTTGCGGCCCTCGGCGGCCAGGGCGTGCAGGCGGGCGATCTTGTCCGCCGGGCGGCAGTCGCCCTGCCAGGCGGTGATGCCCAGCTGGCCGGCGAGATCACTGACCACCGCGCTGCGGTCGCCGGACAGCAGCTCGACCCGGAAGCCGCGGTCCTGCAGGTGGGCGATCACCTGGGCGGCGTCGCTGCGCGGGGCGTCGCGGAAGGCGAAACGCCGCGGCGCCCGGCCGGGGCCCGTCAGCCACAGCTCCATGGCGGCGCTTTCGATGCCGTCATCGCCGGCCTCCTCGCCGAGGCCGCACCAGCCGCGGCGGCCCAGGCGCAGGGTTTCTCCCTCGACCACCGCTTCCAGGCCGTCGCCCGGATGCTCGGTGACGCTGACCTGGCGCGGCGCGACCTCACCCGCCGCCCGGCAGAGCGCGCGGGCCAGCGGGTGACGGCTCTCGGCGGCGATGGCGGCGGCCAGCGCCAGTTCTTCGGCGGGGACGTCCTGGCGGTTCTGCAGCTCCGGGCGGCCGCTGGTCAGGGTGCCGGTCTTGTCGAAGACCAGGGTATCGACGGCGGCCAGGCGCTCCAGGGCGTCGGCCGACTTCACCAGCACGCCGCGCTTCAAGAGGCGGCCCACGGCGGCGACCTGCACGGCCGGCACCGCCAGGCCCAGGGCGCAGGGGCAGGTGATGATCAGGACGGCGATGGCGTGCAGCAGCGCGCCCTGCCAGGGGATATCGGTCAAGGCCAGCCAGCCGGCCAGCGTCGCGCCGGCCAGGATGTGCACCGCCGGGGCGTAGACCCGCGCCACCCGGTCGGCCAGGCGCACGTAGCGGTCGCGGCTCTGCTCGGCGGTCTCCATCAGGCGCACGATCTCGGCCAGCAGGCTCGACTCGGCGGTCTTGGTGACGGTGATGCGCAGGGCGCCGTCGCCGTTCACCGTGCCGGCGAAGACCTCGCTGCCGGGCACGGCCGGGCGCGGCAGGCTCTCGCCGGTCAGCAGCGAGGTGTCGACCTCGGAGCGGCCGAGGCTCACCAGGCCGTCGACGGGAATGCGCTCGCCAGGGGCCACGGCGACGGTCATGCCGGGCTCCAGCCGGTTGAGGGGCAGGCTGGTGAGCCGCCCCTCGGCGTCGACCACCATGGCGGCGGTGGCGCGCAGGGCGGTCAGGTTCTCCGCCGCCGATCGGGCGCGCCCGCGCAGCCGCAGATCCAGGAAACGGCCGACCAGCAGGAAGAACAGCAGCATCACCGCGGCATCGAAGTAGACGTGGTCGCCGTGGCGCAGGGTTTCCGAGAGGCTCATGCCTGCTGCCAGGATGACGCCGAGCGAGATCGGCACGTCCATGTTGGTGCTGCCGCTGCGCAGCACGAGCAGCGCGGAGCGGAAGAAGGGCCGGCCGGCATAGGCGATGGCGGGCAGGGCGATGAGGGCCGAGACCCAGTGCATCAGCGCGCGCGTCGCCGGGCCCATGTCCTCGGCCAGGCCGCTCCACACCGAGACCGAGAGCAGCATGACGTTGCCGGCGGCGAAGCCGGCGACCGCCAGAGCGCGCAGCAGTTCGCGGCTTTCGCCCGCCTCGGCGCTTTCGATCTGTCCGGCGTCCAGCGGGATCAGGCGGTAGCCCTTGGCGGCGACCGCGGCCAGCAGCGGCTCGGCGTCGGTCTCGGCGGGGTTCCACTGCAGCTTCAGGCGCCGGGTGCTGAGGTTGACCCGCGCCTTCTCCAGCCCCGGCCTGCCCTCGACGGCGCTCTCGATGGCGCGGATGCAGCTCGGGCAGTGCAGGTTCTGCACGACGAGCGTCAGCTCTTCGCTGCCGTCCTGGTGACGGACGATGTGGTCGGCGAAGTCCTCCAGCCGCAGATCCGGCGCCGCCTCCTCGGCGGCCGCGGCGATGCCGCCGCCGGGACAGCAGCCCAGCATGGCGGCGGCCTCGGCGTCGCCCGGCTTGGGCCGGGCCGGCGCATTGGGCCCCCCTTCGCTTCTGGGGTCTGCCTGCGGGCTTACTTGAACCATAGCCTTGTCTTCATCTCGAAGGGCGGATTGCGGCCGTCGTCGGCGGTGACCTCCAGGTCCCAGTTGCCGCGCCGGGGCAGCGCCACCACGGTGCTGTAGGCGCCGGGGGCATCCTCGCGCCAGGCCAGCGCCTGGTCCAGGCCCTCGTGGGTCGGTCGGCGCAGGGTTCCTTTCAGGGCCAGGCCGCTGAGCGGCGCGCCGGCACCGTCGGTCAGGGTGACGGTGATGCTGTCCTCGCCGGCGCCGGCCTGGCCTGCGCCCTTTGCGACAGTGACGTCGCCCCGCCAGCCCAGCTCGTGCAGGGTTTGGCGCGCTTCCAGCACCTTATTGTAGGCCAGGCCCTCCTGGTAGGGGTTTTCCCGCGTGACGCCGGTGAAGGTGTCGATCGCCAGATAGACGAAGACCAGGTTCACCGCGATGATCACGCCGAACATCGCCAGCACACCGAAGAGGACGTGCTTGCCGCGGAGAACGAAGCCGTTGTCCTGCGCCATCACTTCGGCCCCCTGAAGACGGAGTCGTAGGTTACCTGCGCGCCGTCGGCCTTGTCGGTGATCACGAAGCGCAGGTCGAGGGCGTCGTCCTCCAGGCTGTCGCGCGGCGCCGAGACGAAGACCCGGTAGCTTTCCAGGTCGTCGGGATCGACCCGCAGGTCCGCGGCCGTAGCGTCGGCGCCGACGACGTCGATGCTGGCGCCGGGCAGGCCTTCCACCCCCAGGGTGAAGTGGCGCTCGGCATGCTGCTTGTTGATGATTTTCACGGTGTAGCCGTTGCGGATCGAGCCGTCCGACAGGGTGACGAATAGCGGATTGCGGTCGCGCAGGATGTTCACGTCCAGGTCGCTGCGGGTCACCAGGGTGAACAGCATGATCAGGCTGACCACCGCGATGATGCCCGTGTAGATCAGCGTGCGCGGCCGGATAAGGCGCAGGCGCGGTTTCTCGCCGGCGCGCACCCGCTCCACGTTGGCCAGGGTGTCGTAGGAGATCAGGTTGCGCGGCAGGCCGACCTTATCCATCACGCCGTTGCAGGCGTCGATGCACAGCGCGCAGGTGATGCACTCCAGCTGCTGGCCGTCGCGGATGTCGATGCCCATGGGGCAGACCGCGACGCACTGGTTGCAGTCGATGCAGTCGCCCAGGTCCGTCGGATGGGTGCCCTTCTTGCGGGCGCCGCGCGGCTCGCCGCGGTCCTCGTGATAGGTGATGACCAGCGACTCTTCGTCCAGCAGGCCGCCCTGGATGCGCGGCCAGGGGCACATGTAGGTGCAGACCTGTTCGCGGGCCAGGCCGCCCAGCAGGTAGGTGGTGAAGGTCAGGGTCGCGATGGTGACATAGGCCACGGCCGGGGCGTCGAAGGTCACCAGCTGGTGGGCCAGGGTCGGCGCGTCGGCGAAGTAGAAGACCCAGGCACCGCCGGTGCCGGCGGCGATCACCACCCAGGTGACGTGGGTCGCCGCCTTGCGCCAGATCTTGTTGCCGGTCCAGGGGGACTTGTCCATGCGGATGCGCGAGGCGCGGTCGCCCTGAAAGAAGCGTTCCACGGCGATGAAGAGGTCCGTCCAGACCGTCTGCGGGCAGGTGTAGCCGCACCACACCCGCCCGGCCAGGGAGGTGACCAGGAACAGGCCGATGGCCGCCAGGATCAGCAGGCCGGTGATGTAGTAGACCTCCTGCGGCCAGATCTCGATGAAGAAGAAATAGAAGCGGCGGTTGGCCATGTCGATCAGGATGGCCTGATCGGGCGCATGTGTGCCGCGGTCCCATCTGAGCCAGGGCGTCACGTAATAGATGCCCAGCGTGATCAGCATGATGATCCATTTGAGCCGGCGGAATCGCCCTTCCGCGCGTTTCGGGAAAATCTGCTCGCGCGCCGCGTATAACGGCTGCGCTTTTTGCTTCGCGCCGGCATTGACCGGCTGGACGTCCAAGGGCGCAGGCGCGCTCGCGGCATCCGGGTTCAGTTCTTGCGTGCTGGGCTGATGTTCCATGTCGGGCCACTTCTTTCCGCGACCAGATGGCATTTCGCAAAGCCGCTTCGCTTTGACTTGCGTCAACTGGGCGGGCCGGACGGCAAGATTAAGGTGTTCGACAGATGCATTTTTTCCGGCATAGTGCCCCTTCCGTGTCATTTTGTCATAGGAGGGGACCGGTAGTATGAACGCGATCATCGATTTTCTGAACACGATCTTCTGGGGCTACGTATTGATTTACGGGCTGCTGGCTGTCGGGATCTTCTTCACCGTCCGGCTGGGTTTCCTCCAGTTCAGGCACTTTCCCGAATTCTTTCGCGTCCTGCGCGCCAGCCGGGAGACCGACCGCGCCGGCATTACGCCGCTGCAGGCGCTGACCGTCAGCCTTGCATCGCGCGTCGGCACCGGCAACCTCGCCGGCGTCGCGGTGGCGCTGACGCTGGGCGGACCGGGCGCGATCTTCTGGATGTGGATGGTCGCACTGGTCGGCATGGCGACGGCCTATGCGGAATCGACGCTGGCGCAGCTCTACAAGACCCGCAATGCGGAGGGGAACTATCGCGGCGGCCCGGCCTTCTACATCGCGCGCGGTCTCGGCCTTCCCTGGGCCGGCGGCATTTTCTCGGTCTGCCTCATCCTGTCCTTCGGACTGGTCTTCAACGCCGTGCAGGCCAATTCGATCGCCGGTGCGGTCGAGACCGCCTTCGGCCTGCCGACCTGGGCCTGTGGCCTGCTGCTCGCCGTACTGACGGCTATCGTCATCTTCGGCGGCATCAAGCAGATCGCCCGCGTCGCGGAAATCGTCGTGCCCTTCATGGCGGTCGCCTATCTGCTCGTCGCGATCTTCGTGATCGTCGTCAACATCACGGCCGTGCCGGGCGTCATCGGCATGATCATCGGCAA
>JBNKHC010000363.1:0-7594 GCA_050290145.1 Kiloniellaceae bacterium
TGGCCGGAGGACTGGCGGCAGCGATGGGCAGGGAGCGACGAGAAGGCCCTGCAGTATCTGAACCGCTACAAGAGCCCGGACAATGTGTTCAAGGCCCTGCAGGCGTTGCGGGCCAAGATGGATTCCGGGGAGTTCGCCCGCTCCAAGCCGGACGCCACGGACGAGAAGGCATATGGCGAGTGGAAAACGGAGAATGGCATCCCGGAGGCGCCCGAGGGATACCTTGAATCGCTTCCGGAAGACCTGAGGGAAGTTCCGGAGGAGGATGCGGCCAACGTTGACCGATACCTGAAGATCGCTCATGCCAATGACGCCACGCCCGACGAGGTGGCTCGGGGTCTGGAGGCATACTATCAGGTCAAGGAACAGCAGGCCGAAGAGCGGCTGGAGGCGGACAAGCGATATCGGGCACAGTCGGAGGATAATCTCCGCGCCGAGTGGGGTCCCGAATACCGGCCCAACCTGAACGCCATGCATGGCCTCTTTGACCAGCACGCGCCGGAGGGCCTGCGAGAGCGGCTGTTCACTGCCCGATTTGCTGACGGCACAATGCTGGGCGATGACGAGCAGACCCTGCAGTTTCTGGTGGGGCTGGCCCGTGAGGTCAACCCCTTCGGAACCATCACCCCGTCACCCGGCCAAAACCAGCAGGCGAGCATCGATGCGCGCATTTCCGAACTGGAAACGGAGATGGCCGACACCAAGGCCAGGGGCGGCCCTGACAGCTATTGGCACAACCCGGCTAAGCAGGAGGAATACCGCCGCTTGCTGACCATCCGTGACAAAGCCAAGGGCCGCGCTGCATGAGGCCGATTTACGAGGCTGACGTTGCCCAGATCGACATCGTTTCCACCTGTCATCTGAAGTGCGCCAACTGCACGCGGTTCATCGGGCATCACAAGACCAATTACGCCATGTCGGAGGAATGCTTCCGCCAGGCCATCGAGAGCCTTGAAGGCTTCCCTGGACGTATCGGGCTGATGGGCGGCGAACCATGCCTGCATCCGAGGTTTTCGGAGATGCTGGCCATCTATCGCGAGATGGTTCCCAAGGAAAAGAGGGAGATGTGGACCTCCGGGTGGAAGTGGACCGACTATGCCGAGGAAATCTCCGAGACTTTCGAGCCCGACCTGATCCACTACAACGACCACAGCCAGAAGGACGGCAAGCACCAGCCGCTGGGCGTGGCGGTGTCCGAGGTTGTCGAGGACGAAGCCCTCATGTGGGAGCTGATCGACAACTGTCCATTCCAGGAGCATTGGTCGCCCGTCATCACCGACAGGGGCGCTTATTTCTGTGAGATCGGCGCCGCCCAGGCCCGCGTGACGAACGGCATTGACGGCTGGGAGGTTAAGCCCGGCTGGTGGAACAAGGCCCCGGATGATCCGGAATTCATCGAGCAGAAGAAGGCGCTTTGCACCAACTGCTCCGGCTGCCTGCCAATGCCGGCCTTCAGCGATGGCCGCGGCGGCAGGGATGGGCCGACCTATGATGTCGTCTCTCCCGGCTTCTATGAAAAGCTCATAGCTGCGGGCTCGCCCAAGGCCAAGCGTGGCCAGATCGAGATTTGGGACAAGAAAATCACGCGCGAGGACATTGCCAGCATTAAGGATTGGCAGCCGCGCAGTTTCAGAGGTTTCGTTGCTCACAATCCCGAGGACGTGCAAAAGGCACTTGACGAAACCGTTTCGTAAGCGTAACGTTTTAATGAAATAGCGCAGACTGCCGGACACCCCTATTCAGGCCCCGGCAAGCGCACTCCACCCGCCTGCGGCAACGCCCCGTGGCGGCTAGGAACGGCCCCGCAGGCCGGCAATAAGCAACAAGCAATAAACTGCGGACACCCCAGACCAAGCCCTTAACGGATACCCCGAGCCCAAGGCAGTTCAACCCCCCATAGGGGAGAATTGCTATGTCCGATACTGCTTTTCAAAAGCAATACCGGCAGGAATTCATCCTCGGTTTCGAGGATCGCCAGTCCATTCTCCGTTCGACCTGCGTGCAGGAAGCGGTGATCAAGGGCAACGAGGCGATTTTCCTTGTGGCCGATTCCGGCTCTGCCACGGCGGTAACCCGCGGCGTCAACGGTCTGATTCCTGCCCGTGCTGACAACAACACGCAGAACACCTGTACCCTGACTGAATGGCATGACCTGGTTCGCAAGACGAACTTCAACATCTTCGCCAGCCAGGGCAACCAGCGCGCGCTCATGCAGCAGACCTGCATGGACGTGATCAATCGCAAGATCGACGATCAGGTGATTGCCGAGCTGGACACCGCCACCAATGACACGGGCACCGCCGCGCAGGCGACCCTTGACATGGTGGTTCATGCCAGAACCATTCTGGGCAACAACTTCGTGGACATCACCGACGAAGACAACATCTTCGGGGTCATCAGCCCGGCCTTTGACGGCTATCTGAACCAGATCCCCGAATATGCGTCGGCTGATTACGTCGAGGTCAAGCCCTTCACCGGCCCCGCTCGCCGTTTCCGGCGCTGGATGGGCGTCAACTGGATGTGCCACCCCCGCCTGACCGGATCCATCGGTGCCGGCGGCAACAGCACGTCTGAGCAGTGCTTCATGTTCCACCGCAACGCTATCGGCCATGCTGCCGACAAGGACGGCCTTGACACCCCCGTGGGCTACGACGACGAGCAGGCTTACAGCTATGCCCGTTGCTCGATGCACATGGGCGCCAAGCTGCTCCAGAACTCCGGCGTTGTGATGATGAAGCACGACGGCTCCGGCTATGCGGCGCAGTAAGGAGGACTGAACATGGCTTATCAAGGTACGACCTCCACTTCGCCCAATGTGCCGCAGTTGGTGACGCAGGGCGTCGCCTTCTCGTCTTCCAACGTAACCGGCACCGCAGGTATCCAGCGGGGTGGCCCCCGTGTCTGGGTCTACACCTCGACGCACATCTCGTCGGATATCGAAGCGGCGAACTTCTTCACGGACGGCCAGGAACTCGGCATGAAGGTGGGCGATCAGCTTCTTCATACCGGGTCCACGACCTTCGTGATCACCTCTCACACTGTCGTGGCTGTCGGCTCGACCACCACCGATCTCGGTGTTGGCACGACCATCGGCCTCGGCGCGTAATCGCGTCCCAGCGCGATTGGCCCTTCGGGGCATCTTTCACTCAAGGGGCGGTTCTTTCGGGCCGCCCCTCCTTTTTAGGAGAACCCTAAGTGTCTGACGAAGTTCGCGAGAAGATCTATAAAATCTCTGAAGTGGACATGCAGCCCATGGAGAGCGCGCAGGCTTTCTTCATGGTCTACGCTCCCGAGGGCACGCCCAAGGATGCGCCACAGAAGGCGGAATTCTGGACACACGTCGCCCGCAAGCTTTCCCCCCTTTGCGAGGTGAAGATCATCACCAAGGACGGCGCCTGGTATGCGCGCTATCTGGTGCTTTTCGTGGAGGGTTCTAACGTTCAGGTCAAGGAACTGGAGTTTCATGAACTGGACAACACCGATGAACTCGCCAGCGAGAGCGGTGATTTCGAGGTGACGTGGGGTGGCCCCGCTCACAAGTTCCGCGTCATGCGCAAGTCAGACAAGGAGGTGATGCGCGCCGGTTTTGCCAATCGTTCGGAGGCAGCCTTGTGGATGCACCGCAACCTCGCTAAGGCTGCCGCGTAATGGCTACCAGCCGCCTCCAGCTCTACCAGATTGCCGCCCGCGCCGTGGGGGAAAGGAGCGTTTCCTCCCTCACGGAATCGACGGAAGCGCGGCGCCTGCTGGATGAGGTCTGGTCCCAGGGCAATGGGGCCATACGCTACTGGCTGGAGCAGGGTTGGTGGAACTTTGCCTTTCGCACCGTTCAGATCGACTCCGATTCCAGCGTGTCTATTTCCTTCGGGTACTCCTACGCCTTTCTGATCCCAACCGACCTGGTGCGGATCAACATGATTTCCGCCGGCGACACCTTTGCCTATCCCCTGACGGACTTCGAGGTGGAGTCGGGCTATATCCACGCCAATGTTGACCCGCTCTATATCCGCTATGTCTCCGATGATGCCGACTATGGGGCGGACTTCTCCAAGTGGCCGGAGACTTTCACGGAGTATTGCGGGCACGATTTGGCTTATCGCGCCCTTTCTTCGCGGCTGAAGAACGGCAGCGACAAGGAGGAACTGAAAAAGGAAGTCAAGCGCCTTCGCATCGATGCCCGTTCCAAGGACGCATCGCAAGAGCCCCCGAGGTTTCCGCCGCCGAGTTCCTGGGAACAGGCGCGGCATGGCGGGCGCAACGGTTCCGGGCGGGATCGCGGCAATCGCGGCAGCTTGATCGGCTGATATGGCGCGAAGCAACGCCCCGCTCTATACCTTCAACCGGGGGCGTATTTCCCGGCTTGGCCTGGCGCGCACGGACCTGGACCGCACAAGGCTATCCGCCGAGACGCAGACCAACTGGGTACCGCGCACGCTTGGCAGCATGATGCTGCGCCCCGGCCTGCAGTATATCGGCGGCATTCTCAACAATGGGGCAGCGCGCCCCATCCCGTTTGTCTTTTCCTCGACCGACACAGCCCTGCTGGAGGCGTCATCGGGGAACCTGCGGGTTTGGGTATCCGATGCCGTAGTGCAGCGCAGCGGGTCAACCGGCGTGGTGACGGGCGGCACGTTCACATCTACCGGGCTTGCGGGCTGGACGGATGCGGACGAAACCGGCTCGACCTCGGAATGGGTCTCCGGCAACTACATGGGGTTGACGGGAACACGTTATAACCGGGCCATCCGCCGCCAGCAGATCAGTGCCGCTTCGGGGAGCCACGGTCTTGCCGTGACGGTGGAGAGAGGCAGGCCGACACTCAAGGTTGGGTCTTCTTCCGGGGGTGACGATTATTTCTCGGAGACGACGCTTCGGCCCGGCAGCTATTCCCTGAAGATCACCTCGACGGGAAGCTTCTGGATCGAGTTCGCCTCCAATACCGAATACACCAGCCTGATCGACACGGTAGCCATCGAGTCCTCTGGAGACATGGTGCTGGCATCCACATGGTCGTCAAGCGACCTGGATAACCTGCGCTGGAGGCAGTCCGGAGACGTGGTGTTCGTTTCCGCCTATGGCGTGCAGCAGAGGCGCATCGAGCGTTATGCCACCGAGTCCTGGGCGCTGGTGAAGTACGACCCTGAAGACGGCCCCTTCAGGAACATCAACATCACCAACAAGCAGCTCACGCCCTCGGCAAAGAGCGGGAACATCACGCTGGCCTGCGATCAGTCGCTATTCCAATCCGGGCACGTCGGCGGGCTGTTCCGCATTACTTCCGTTGGGCAGGAAGTTGACATCACCGTAACGGGGGCTGATCAGTGGTCGGATTCCATCCGTGTTTCCGGGGTGGAGGAGGGACGCAAATTCCAGATCGACGTTACCTCCCACGGATCGACGGCTGACACGATCAGGGTGCAGCGAAGCGTTGGCGAAGAGGGAAGCTGGGCCAACGTTTCCGGCCTGGCGTGGACTTCCACCGTTTCGTCTACCCATGACGATGGGCAGGACAACCAGGTTATTTTCTACCGGATCGGCTCCGGCACCACGGATATAGGCTCCACGGCC
The DNA here is from genome assembly GCA_050290145.1 of Kiloniellaceae bacterium. GTDB lineage: Bacteria > Pseudomonadota > Alphaproteobacteria > Kiloniellales > Kiloniellaceae > Pelagibius. Next base: position 5,569 of record JBNKHC010000363.1, read on the forward strand.
CCAAGCATGACCGGCGCTCTCAGCTATGCCTCGGGCGGGATTACCGGGGTGGCGCGCATTACCTCTGTGGTTTCCGCCACGGAATCCAGCGCCATCGTGCTGACCAACTTCGGGTCCACCACGCCCTCCGAACTTTGGTATGAAGGGGAATGGTCGAATTACCGCGGGTGGCCCTCTGCCGTGTCCCTTGGCGAGGGGCGCATGAGCTGGTTCGGCAAGTCCAAGATGCAGCTTTCCGTCTCGGACGGTTTTGAAAGCTTCGATCCGGACACGGAGGGCGATTCCGGCCCCATCAACAGGTCTATCGGACAGGGGCCTGTGGACAAGATTGAATGGGCTTTGTGGTTGACCAGACTTGTCCTCGGCACGCAGGGCGCGGAGGTGCAAGCCAAGACATCAAGCCTTGAGGAGCCGCTGACCCCGAGCAACTTCTCCTTGCGGGATATCTCCACGCAGGGCTCGGCTAATGTGCAGGCGGTGCAGATCGACAGGCGGGCGCTTTTTGTCCAGGCCGGCGGAACAAGGGTGATGGAAATTACCCTGGGGGCCAATTCGCTTGATTTCGAGACGATAGACAGGACCATCGTCGTTCCCGAGATTGGCGAGCCTTCCATTGTCAAGATGGCCGTGCAGCGCCAGCCGGATACGCGCGTTCATTGCGTGCGCTCTGACGGCACCGTTGGCCTCCTGGTGACGGACCCGGCGGAGAATGTGCTTTGCTGGGTTGACATCAAGACGGGCGATGCTGATGGCACCAACGGGGTTGTCGAGGACGTGGTTGTCCTCCCCGGCACCGTCGAGGATACGGTCTACTACATCGTCAAGCGCATGGTGAACGGCGCGGCTGTCCGCTACCTGGAGAAATGGGCGCAAGAGTCGGAGGCACGCGGCGGACAACTCAACAAGATGGCGGATTCCTTCGTTACTCTTGAGGGCGGGTCTACAGACGCCATGACCAATCTCTCCCACCTTATCGGGGAGACGGTTATCGTCTGGGGCGACGGAAAGGACTTGGGTACTTATACGGTATCCTCGACGGGAGAGATTACGGGGATATCGCAGGCCAGCAGCAGCCTCATGGCGGGGCTCTCTTATGACGGCCTGTTCAAGAGCGCGAAGCTTGCCTATGCGGCGCAGGCCGGCAGCGCGCTGACGCAGCGCAAGCGGGTCGATCATGTGGGGCTCATTCTGGCCGACACGCACGCGCAGGGGCTCCAGTTCGGGCAGTCCTCTGATAACCTGGATCCCATGCCGTTGATCGAGAACGGCGCGGCTGTGTCCACGGATTCCGTCTATACCGAATATGACGAGCCCTCCATTCCGTTGTCGGGGTCGTGGGATACGGATGCGCGCCTTGTGCTTTATGGTCAGGCCCCGCGTCCCGTGACGGTCCTGGGGGCGGTGATCACGATGGAAACCAAGGATAAGGTGTAGCGATGTTTGGTCTTATCATTGGCGCGGTTCTATCGCTGGCTTCCGGGGTTTTCAGCTTCGCGCAGTCGCGCTCTGCCGCCAAGGCGCAGGAGCAGGCTGCGGAATATGCTGCCACCATCGCGGGCCGGCGCGCGGAGGCCATGGAAATCCGCGCCAAGCAGGAACGCGCGATTTCCGAGCGCAAGGCCAATGAGCAGCGGGCAGAAAGCCAGCGGGAGGCAGCGGACCAGCGAAAGCAGGGCAGGCTCGTGGCGTCCCGCGCAACGGCGCTGGCTGCCGCCTCCGGGGCCGGGGTGGACGACCCGACCATTACCGGCATTCTGGCGGATATCGACACCGAGGCGGAACTGCGGGCGCTTGGCGCCAGCCGCAGGGGCGAAGAGGCTGCGCGCCTTACACAGTGGCAGGGCGGGGAACAGGAGCGCGCCCTGAATTATGGCGCCGTGCTTGAGAGGGCAGGGGGCGAGGGGGAACGCTATGCCGGTCAGGTGGAGGCGTCGCTGACAAGGCAGCGCGGTCTTAGCTCTTTGGTTCAGGGCGTTGGCGGCGCGGTTAGCAAGGGCTATGGCGCTTATAGCGAATACCAGGATTC
>JBNKHC010000364.1:0-26746 GCA_050290145.1 Kiloniellaceae bacterium
GGCCTGCGCCACCAACCCGGTCTCCCTGGTCATCCCCTGCCATCGCGCCCTGCGCGAGGACGGCGGCCTGGGCGGCTATCGCTGGGGCGTGGAGCGCAAGGCGGCCCTCCTGGAAGGCGAGGCCGAGCACCCGGAATAAGGGTACTCCTTTTCTCTCCTGTCACCCTCGGACTTGTTCCGAGGGTCCGGGAGCGGCGACGAACAGCCACCCTGGATGCTCGGGACAGCCCGAACACGACAACGGGGGATCGGCCTCACAGGTAGCGGCCGCGCTCCAGGATCTCCAGGGTGTACTCGCGATAGCTCATGCCGAGGGCCTGGGCGCGCTTCAGGCGGCGGCGCACCACCTCAATGGGCGGGTTGTCCCAGGCCTTTTTGTGGGCCAGGCGCCAGGCGGCCAGATGCCACTGGGACTCCACCAGCGGCGGCCCCTCGTTGTGGCCGATCCGGGCAATCGCCGGGCCGGCCGCAGTCTCCAAGGAAACGGCGTCCAAGCGCATAACATCCTGACAAAGCGGCCGGAATCGGACCCGGCAGGAAAGCTAGCACGGCACGCCCGGGCGCGGCCAGCCTGCCCTGCCGCGGCGGCCCTTGCCCCTTTTGGAGTCGCCGCGATATAGAGATTCCATGGCTCTCAGACTGGATGCGCCGCGCAGCCTGCGGCTCGGAGAGCGGGACGTGCCGCTGGAACTCAAGCGCCACCCGCAGGCCCGGCGCATTACCCTGCGGCTGACCCCCGAGGGCGACGGCGTGCGGCTGGTCCTGCCCAACCGCACCCCGATCCACGAGGCCATCAGCTTCGCCGAGAGCAACAGCGGCTGGATCCTGAAACACCTGGCCAAGGTGCCCGAGCGCATCCCCTTCGCCGACGGCGCGGTGGTCCCGCTGCTGGGCGAGAACCACCTCATCACCCACGACCCGCAAGCACGCGGCGGCGTGATCCGCGAGCCCGGCGTGCTGCGGGTGTCGGGCCAGCCCGAACACCTGCCGCGGCGCCTGGGCGACTTCCTGAAGCGCGAGGCCCGCGCGGAGATCGGCGCCCGCGCGCGCGACAAGGCCGCGCGCGTCGAGCGGCGCGTCGGGCGCCTCAGCCTGCGGGACACCCGCAGCCGCTGGGGCTCCTGCAATTCCAACGGCGACCTCAATTTCTCCTGGCGCCTGATCCTGGCCCCGGAGGTGGTGCTCGACTACGTCGTCGCCCACGAGGTGGCCCACATGGTCCACCTGAACCACTCCCAGCGCTTCTGGAAGCTGGCCGGCCGGCTCAGCGAGGACATGAGCGGCGCCAAGATCTGGCTGCGCCGCAACGCCAACGAGCTCTGGCGCTACGGCTGATCCGTCGCGGCCTTGTGCACCGAGGGCACCCAGACATAGCCGTCGGGCCCGGCGATGTAGGCCTCGCGCAGACCGTGCGGCTTGTCGGTGGCGGGCTGCAGCACCGTGTGCCCCGCCGCTTCGGCCCGCGCCGCCGCCGCTTCCGGGTCGACGCCGTAAAGCCTGAGCTCCAGCCCGGCACCGCGGATCGCGCCATCGCCGGTCAGCGCCAGCAAGGGGTTGGAGTGGTAGCTGGCATCGGAATGCAGCATCCATTCCTGGCCGCCGTGGCGGCAGACCGCGAAGTCGCGGTCGGCGTAGATCACCTCCACCTCCAGCACCTCCGTCAGAAAGGCGAGGCTCGCCGCCACGTCGCGGACCAGAAGGTTCACGCCGAAGCCGGTCAGCGAGCGCCCATAGGTGTCGGCATCGGGAAAGGGGGTCTTTTCGGTATCAGTCATCTGCCGGGTCCCTCGGCTTTTCTTAAGGCGGCTTTCCTTGCGGGGACTTGCCTGCGGCGACTATAAGCGGAGGCGGGTTCCCCCCGTAAACATCCACTTTCGCTGAACCTTTCCGGACCAGTTCAGCCGCTGGCCTCTTCACCGGAGTTTCCATGGCGCGCGCCGAGAGCCTGATTGTCTCCGTCCTGCTGACCGCCATGGTCGCCCTGGGCCCGATCTCCACCGATCTCTACCTGCCCTCCCTGCCGGCCATCGGCCGGAACTTCGGCGTCGCCACCGCCGAGGTGCAGCTGACCCTTTCGGTCTTCCTGGCCGGCTTCGCCTTCAGCCAGCTCGCCTGCGGTCCCCTCTCCGACCGCTTCGGCCGCCGCCCGGTGATCCTGGCAGGGCTCGCGCTCTATCTGGTCGCCAGCCTCGCCTGCGCCGCCGCGCCCTCCATCGAAGTGCTGATCCTGGCCCGTTTCTGCCAGGCCGTCGGCGCCTGCGTGGGCCCGGTGCTGGGCCGCGCGGCAGTGCGCGACATCTACGGCCGCGAGCGCGCCGCGCGCATGCTGTCCTACATGGGCATGGTAATGGCGCTGGCCCCCGCCTTCGGCCCTATCCTCGGCGGGTTCATCGAGGCATGGTTCGGCTGGCGCGCCAACTTCGTGCTCGTCTCGGCGGTCGGCCTTACCGTGCTGGCTGCCACGGCAATTACCCTGCCGGAGACCAACCAGTGGAAGAGCCCCGACGCGACGCGCCTGGGCCACCTGATCGGCAACTACCGCGGCCTGCTGCGCCACCGCCGCTACATCGGCTACGTGCTGGTGGTGGCCTGCACCTACTCCGGCATCTTCTCTTTCATTTCCGGTTCCTCCTTCGTGCTGATCGGAGTGCTGGGTCTGGAACCGGAAATCTACGGCTTCTGCTTCGCCGCCATCGTCGTCGGTTACATGGTCGGCGCCTTCGGATCCGGACGCTATACCGTCCGCATCGGCCTGGAGCGCATGGTGCAGCTCGGCACCACCGTCCAGATTCTCGGTGGCGGCGCGGGCCTTGCGCTCTACGCCTTCGCGCCGCCCAGCGTGGCCGGCATCGTCGGCCCGGTTGCGGTCTTCATGGTCGGCACGGGGCTTGCCATGCCGAATGCCCAGGCGGGCGCCATCGGGCCGTTCCCGCGCATGGCCGGGTCGGCCTCGGCCCTCCTGGGCTTCTGCCAGATGGGCCTGGCGGCCCTCGTCGGCATCGTCGTCGGCCACGGCAGCGGCGAATCGGCCTTCGCCATGATGGCGGCCATCGCCCTGGTCGCCCTGGGCGGCGCGCTGGCCTACTGGCTGGTGGTGCATCCGGCGCCGCAGCCGGCGGCGGGAGACTAGGCGACGCCGCGCGCCCTCAGTCCCGCTGGTCTTCGCGCTTCCAGAACGGCTGGTCGTCCTGCTTGCGGGCCGCCGGGGCGGCCGGCTTGGCCGGGCGCTGGGCCGCCGCCGGCTTCTCGGCGGTGAGGCCCTTCAGGATGCGGCCGATGAAGCCGCCGATGCTGTCGTCCTGGGACCGGGCGATGAGCGCGCCGCCGCCGGGCAGCGGGCGCTGCGGCAGGCCGTCCAGGTTGCGCTTCATGAAGCGGCCCCACAGCCGCGCCGGCAGGGAGCCGCCGGTGACCTTCTGCATCGGCGTCCCGTCGTCGTTGCCGAACCACACGCCGGTCACCAGCTCGGCGGTGTAGCCGACGAACCAGGCGTCGCGGAAGTCCTGGCTGGTGCCGGTCTTGCCGGCGGCGGCGCGGCCGGGCTGGGCCGCCTTGCCGGTGCCCCAGACCACCGTCGCGGACATCATGTTGGCCATCTGCGCCAGGTGGTTGGCCGAAACCACCGTGTCGCCGGGCGCGCGGTCGCGCTGGAACAGCAGCTGCCCGCGGGCGTCGCGGATCTCGGTGATGCCGTAGGGCCTCACCCGCCGGCCCTGGTTGGCGAAGGCGGCATAGGCGCCGGTCAGCTCCAGCAGCGTCACTTCGGAAGCGCCCAGCGCGATGCCGCCGGTGGGCCTCAGCTCGCTGCCAATACCCAGCCGCTGGGCCGTCGCCGCCACCGTCTTGGGCCCGACCTTCTGGGTCACCCGCACGGCCACGGAGTTGAGGGAGCGGGCGAAGGATTCGCGCAGTGTGACCTCGCCGTAGTAGCGCCCGCCGTAGTTGCCCGGCGTCCACTTGCCGACGCGCACCGGCGCGTCCTTGACCACGCTGTCGGGGGTGAGCCCGGCCTCCAGCCCGGCCAGATAGACGAAGGCCTTGAAGGCCGAGCCCGGCTGGCGCAGCGCCTGGGTCACACGGTTGAACTGGCTTTCCCCGTAGTCGCGCCCGCCGACCAGGGCGCGGACCGCCCCGTCGGGCGCGAGGCTGACCAGCGCCGCCTGGCCGGCGCTGCGCTTGGCGCCCTCCTCGTCGAGGATCCTGGTCAGCTCCTCGCGGGCGATGGTCTGCGCGGTGGGGTCGATGGTGGTGACCACGCGGATGTCGTCGTCGATGCCGCCCAGGTAGTCGCGCACCTGCGCCAGGATCCAGTCGGCGAAGTAGGGCGCGATGTCGTCGCGGTCAACGCGGGCCGCCGTCTTCTGCGCGACGGCGACCTCGGCCTGGTCCCGGGTGATGAAGCCCGCCTCGACCATGGTCTGCAGCACCAGGGCGGCGCGCTGGTCGGCGCCGGCGGGATCGCGCGACGGGTTGAGCCGCGAGGGCGCCTTCAGGAGGCCCGCCAGCAGCGCCGCCTCGTAGAGGCTGACGCGCGTCGCCGGCTTGCCGAAGTAATGGCGCGCGGCGGCGTCGACGCCGTAGGTGCCGGCGCCGAGATAAACCCGGTTCAGGTAAATGGTGAGAATCTGATCCTTGGTGAAGCGGTGCTCCAGCCAATAGGCCAGCATGACCTCCTGGATCTTGCGTTTCAGCGTGCGGTCGGAGGTGAGGAAGAGGTTCTTGGCGAGCTGCTGGGTCAGCGTCGAGCCGCCCTGGGAGATGCGCCCGTCGCGGATGTTCACGTAGACCGCACGCAGCAGGCCGCGGAAGTCGATGCCGCCGTGCTCGTAGAAGCGACGGTCCTCCACCGCGATCACCGCGTGGGGCAGGTGCGGCGGCAGCTCCTGCAGGCTGCGCGTCGCGCCGAAGCGATCGCCGAAGGAGGCCAGGCGCGTACCGTCGGCGGCCAGCAGGGTGACATTCGGCCGCCGTGTCATCTTCTCGATTTCACCGATGTCGGGCAGGTCGTAGGCGTACCAGGCCAGCACGCCGGTCAGCACCACGCCGCACCAGATGACCGCCACCATGCCCCAGGTGATCACACGGCGCAGCAGGCCGGCGGCGCGCACCGCCTTCTGTTTCCGGGTCGCCGTGGCGGCGGACCTGCCTTTGCGCCCGCCGCCCGCCTTCCGCCCGGCGCCTTTCGACGAGCGGCCCGACGCGGTGGTCTTGCGGCTGCGACCGGCGTCCCCCGACCGGCTTTTGGTGGCACGATTCTTTTCGGCCATGATCCTATAGATAGAGAAATCCGACGCGCTTCACCACAAATCCCATAGCCGCTGACGGTGGCAATCTTGAGGCGGAGGGCCTGAGCGGCCCGCGGCCCCGGCGGCCTGCCTCAGACGTCGAGATTCGCGACCTCCAGCGCATGCTGCTGTATGAAGTCGCGGCGCGGCTCCACCACATCGCCCATCAGCGTGGAGAAGACGTCTTCCGCCTCGTCGGCGTGCGCGACCTTGACTTGCAACAGGGCGCGGACATATGGATCCAAGGTGGTTTCCCAGAGCTGCTCCGGGTTCATCTCGCCGAGGCCCTTGTAGCGCGCCACGCTGACGCCCTTGCGGCCGAGTTCGAAGATCGCCGCCACAAGGCTCATCGGGCCGGTGATGCGGAAGGTCTTTTCCTTGGAGGTCAGTTCGCCGTGGTGGGCGAAGGCTTCCTGCAGCTCCGAGGCCATCTCGTCGAGGCGCCGCGCCTCGCTGGCGCGGATCAGCGGGCCGTCGATGACGCGCTGCTCCGTCACGCCGCGCAGGGTGCGGGTGAAGCTGAGGCCGCCGTCGGGCAGGGAACTGCCCTGCCAGCCCTTTTCGTGGTCTTTGGCCAGCGCGTCGAGGCGCGTGGCGATGTATTCGGCGGCCTGGCGCGCCTGTGTGTCGTCGCCCAGGATAGCGGGGCTCAGCACCCCGGCGATGGCCGCCTGCTCGACCACGTCGGCGTTGCCGACCTTGCGGATGAGGGGCTCCATGAAGTGCTTGGCGCGCACCGCGCGCTCCACCAGGTGGCGCAGGTCCTCCCCGGCCATCTGGCCTTGGTCCGCAAGCGTCAGCACCGCGTCCTTCAGGCCGCTGTCGATGAGATAGCCTTCCATCTCGCGGTCGTCCTTCAGATACCGCAGCGATTCCCCGCGCTTGGCCCGGTACAGCGGCGGCTGCGCGATATAGAGGTAGCCGCGCTCGACCAGCTCCGGCATCTGCCGGAAGAAGAAGGTCAGCAGCAGGGTGCGGATGTGACTGCCGTCGACGTCGGCGTCGGTCATGATGATGATCTTGTGGTAGCGCAGCTTTTCGATGTTGAACTCGTCGCGCCCGATCCCGGTGCCCAGCGCTGTGATCAGGGTGCCGATTTCCTGCGAGGAGAGCATCTTGTCGAAGCGCGCGCGCTCCACGTTCAAGATCTTGCCGCGCAGCGGCAGGATCGCCTGGTTCTTGCGGTCGCGGCCCTGCTTGGCCGAGCCGCCGGCCGAGTCACCCTCGACGATGAAGAGCTCCGACTTGGCCGGATCGCGTTCCTGGCAGTCGGCCAGCTTGCCGGGCAGGGAGGACACGTCCAGCGCGCCCTTGCGGCGGGTCAGCTCGCGCGCCTTGCGCGCCGCCTCGCGGGCCGCCGCCGCCTCGACGACTTTGCCGACGATGCGCCGCGCCTCCTGCGGGTGCTCCTCGAAGAACTGGTCGAGGCGCTCGTTGACCACCGACTCGACGATGGGCCGCACCTCCGAGGACACCAGCTTGTCCTTGGTCTGGCTGGAGAATTTCGGGTCCGGCACCTTCACCGAGAGCACGCAGGTCAGCCCCTCGCGCGCGTCGTCACCGGTCAGCGCCACCTTCTCCTTCTTCAGCAGGCCCGACGTCGTGGCGTAGTTGTTGATCTGGCGCGTCAGCGCGGCGCGGAAGCCCGCCAGGTGGGTGCCGCCGTCGCGCTGCGGGATGTTGTTGGTGAAGCAGAGCACCGTCTCGTGGTAGCTGTCGGTCCACTGCAGGGCGACCTCGACGGTGACGCCGTCGCGCTCCGCGGCCATGGTGACCGGCGGCTCGAAGATCGCGGTCTTGGTGCGGTCGAGGTAGTTCACGAAAGCGATCAGGCCGCCCTCGTAATGCAGCTCGATCTCCTTGGGCTCGGCGCTGCGCGCGTCGCTCAGCGTCATGCGCACGCCGGAGTTCAGGAAGGCCAGCTCGCGCAGGCGGTGCTCCAGCGTCGAGAAGTCGAACTCCGTCATGGTGAAGATCTTGTCCGACGGCATGAAGGTGATCTGCGTGCCCGACTTGCCCTCGGCGGGGCCGCGCACCGCCAGCGGCGCCTCGGCGTCGCCGTGGACGAAGCGCATCCAGTGCTCCTGGCCGTTGCGCCAGATGGTCAGCTCCAGCCATTCGGAAAGCGCATTGACCACCGACACGCCGACGCCGTGCAAGCCGCCGGAAACCTTGTAGGAATTCTGGTCGAACTTACCGCCGGCGTGGAGCTGGGTCATGATGACCTCGGCCGCCGAGACGCCTTCTTCGGCGTGGATGTCGACGGGAATGCCACGCCCGTTGTCGCCCACGGTGACCGAGCCGTCGCCGTTCAGGACCACCGTCACGGTATCGCAGTGGCCGGCCAGCGCCTCGTCGATGGCGTTGTCGACCACCTCGTAGACCATGTGGTGCAGGCCCGAGCCGTCATCGGTGTCGCCGATGTACATGCCCGGGCGCTTGCGCACGGCCTCCAGGCCGCGCAGCACCTTGATGGACTCGGCGCCGTAGGCGACGTCCTCCGCGGTTTTGCCCTTGGCGTCGCCCGGGGCAGTTTCAATCGGCTTTTCGTCGTTGCTCATTGCAAACCTGGTTTCTTCATCGTGTAGCGCATCACGCGGCCTCAGGCCGCGCCGGCGGGGCGCACGGCCCCCTCGTTGATGCCAAAGAACTGGGCCCGGCCTTGCAGGCCCTCGAAATCGGCGGCGTCGGTGCCGGTCAGCCAAGCCTGGGCGCCGAGGCCGAGTATCTCCTCGTAGAGCGCGGCGCGGCGCGCGGCGTCCAGATGCGCCGCCACCTCGTCCAACAGCAGCAGGGGCGCGGCGCCGCGTTCCAGCGTCAGCAGGCGCGCATGGGCCATGAGGATGGCGATCAGCAGCGCCTTCTGTTCGCCCGTCGAGCAGAGCGCGGCGGCCACGCCCTTGGCCTTGTGGGTGGCCAGGAGATCGCTGCGGTGCGGGCCGAGCCCGGCGCCGCCGGATTCCGCGTCCTGGCGGCGGCTTTCGGCCAGTCCCTCGCGCAGGGCATCCTCGGCGGCCAGCGCCGGGCCCCGGCGCAGCCAGTCCTCCACCGCGCCCTCCAGGTCGAGCGCCACCTTGGGGAAGGGCCCCTCGGCGCTGTCGCAGGCCTGCTGCAGGCGTTCCACCATGTCGAGCCGCGCGGCGGCGATGGCGACCCCGCGGGTGGCCATCGACTCCTCCAGCGAGGCCAGCCAGGCCGCGTCGCCGCGGCCGCTCTTCAAGAGGCGTGCGCGTTCGCGCAGGGCATGCTCGTAAGCATTGCAGCGCGCCGAGTGCTCCGGGTCGAAGCCGTAGACCAGGCGGTCGAGGAAACGCCGCCGGCCGCCGGCCCCCTCGCGGAACAGGCCGTCCATCTGCGGTGTCAGCCAGACCACCGAGAGAATCTCCGCCAGGGCCTGCTGGCCGCGCGCCGAGGCGCCGTCGACCTTCACCAGGCGCCGTTCGCGAACGGCATCCCTGCCCTGGCCGGGATCGCGACCGCTGCCGACGTCGCGCGGACCCTCCGGCGTCATCACCGTGGCCGCCACCGCCCAGGGATTGCCCGGGAAATCATCGGCGGACATGGCAAGCGGCTCACCGGGCCGGGCGCGGTCGATCTCGCTGAGCCGCGCCCGCCGGAGACCGCGCCCCGGCGAGAGAAAGGAGATCGCCTCCAAAAGGTTGGTCTTGCCGGCGCCGTTGGGGCCGGTCAGCACAACCGGCGCCGCCGCCAGCCGCAGCTCGGCATCGGCGTAGCAGCGGAACTGCGACACCACGAGGCGGCTCAGCCAGACACCGGTTTCGGTCATGCGCTGCGACACGGCGCCGGACTCCGCATCGCCGAAGGCGGCGGAGCTCAGCAAGAGGAGCGGCGTTGGTTGTTGCGGCGAATACTCATCCGGGGCCTCGGCCTTACACCCGCATCGGCATCAGCACGTAGAGGGCGCTGCTGTCGGCGACCTCGCGTACGATGGTAGGCGAAGCCGGGTCGGCCATGGTGAACTGCGCGGCCTCGCCCTCGATCTGCTGGGCGATGTCCAGCAGGTAGCGCGAGTTGAAGCCGATCTCGATGCCGGCGCCGTCGTAGTCGATCTCCAGCTCCTCCACGGCGGTGCCGTTCTCCGGGCTGTTGGCCGAGAGCGTCAGGGCGCCGTTGTTGACGGCCATCTTCACCGCGCGGCTCTTTTCCGAGGAAATGGTGGAAACGCGGTCCACGGCCTCTGCGAAGGACTTGCAGTCCACTTCCAGCACCTTGTCGTTGCCGGCGGGGATGACGCGCTCGTAATCCGGGAAGGTGCCATCGATCAGCTTGGAGGTCAGCACCGTCGGGCCGAAGGCGAAGCGGATCTTGGTGTCCGACAGGGCCAGTTCCACCGGGTCGTCGACGCCTTCGATGAGGCGGCGCAGCTCGCCCACGGTCTTGCGCGGCACGATGACGCCCGGCATGTCCTTGGCGGCGTCGGGCAGCGGCATCTCGACCCGCGCCAGGCGGTGGCCGTCGGTGGCCACGGCGCGCAGCACCGGCAGGGAGTTGCTCTGGGTGGCATGCAGGAAGATGCCGTTCAGGTAGTAGCGCGTCTCCTCGGTGGAGATGGCGAAACGCGTACGGTCGATGAGGGTCTTCAGCTCGCTGGCCTGCAGGGTGAAGCTCTGCGGCAGGTCGTCGCTGTTGGTCGCCGGGAAGTCTTCGCGCGGCAGCGTCGCCAGGGTGAAGACGGAGCGCCCGGCCTGCAGCTTCAGGCGGGCGTCGTCGCCGCCGGCCTCGATCTCCACCTGCGCGCCCTCGGGCAGCTTGCGCACGATGTCGTAGAGCGTATGCGCCGGCGCCGTGGTCGCGCCCGGCTGGCCGACCTCAGCGGCGATCTTGTCGATCACCGTCAGGTCCATGTCCGTGGCGGTCAGCGACAGCGACGAGCCGTCGGCCTCCATCAGCACGTTGGAGAGGATGGGAATGGTGTTGCGGCGTTCCACGACGCTTTGCACGTGCGTGAGGGATTTGAGGAGCGCAGCGCGTTCAATGGTCAGCTTCATGATGGGACGCTTGGCCTTCAGGCAATGATGTTGATCGTTCTCTTGGGTGCCATGCGGGGGCTTTTCAGACCCCCTTTTATGTACGCAGGTCCTTGGTGTGTACGCTTGTGATGGGGGCCCCGGATCAGGGCCCGCGCGGCCCCTGACTCCGCTGCGGCGCGCCAGCCGCCGGCAGCGATTTCGGGACCCATCGGCACCGCGCGCCGGAGCCCGGAAATGCGGCTCCGCAGCGCGGTCGCCGAGTATAGCATGGAAGGGCGAAAACGTAAGCTTTAAGCGCACTTGCGGCGCCTCGCACGCCCCCTTTGGCGGGGGCGGCGGGTGCACCTGCTAAGCGACTCTTTTGGCTCGCTTTTCCCGCTCCGGAAAGGCCGGAAATCCGGCCCCGGGGCGGCAAAAACCCTGCCGGAGGGCCGGTTTCAGGCCTCCAGCATGCGCCGCAGCAGCTCCACGTCCTCCGCGAAGCTGGAATCGGTGGCCTTCAGTTCTTCGACCTTGCGCACCGCGTGCATCACCGTGGTGTGGTCGCGGCCTCCGAACTTCCGGCCGATTTCCGGCAGGGAGCGGGAGGTCAGCTGCTTGGAGAGGTACATGGCCACCTGGCGCGGCCGGGCCACGGCGCGGGCCCGGCGGGCCGAGTGCATGTCGGCGATGCGCACGTTGAAATGGGCCGAGACGCGCTTCTGGATCTCCTCGATGGTGACCCGGCGGTCGTTGGCCCGCAGCAGGTCGTGCAGGACCTCCTGGGTGGTCTCCAGGGTAATGGGGCGGCCCACCAGGGTGGCATGCGCCATGATGCGGTTCAGGGCGCCCTCCAGCTCGCGCACGTTGGAGGTGATCTTGTGCGCCAGGAACTCCAGCACCTTCACCGGGATGTCCGCGCTCGACTGCTCGGCTTTGGCCTGCAGGATGCCGAGGCGCAGCTCGTAGGTGGTGGGATGGATGTCCGCCACCAGGCCCCAGCCGAGGCGCGAGCGCATGCGCTCCTCGACGCCCTCCAGGTCGCTGGGGCTCTTGTCCGCCGAAATGATGACCTGGCGGTTCTGATCGACCAGCGCGTTGAAGGTGTGGAAGAACTCCTCCTGGGTCGCCTCGCGCCCGCCGATGAACTGCACGTCGTCGATCATCAGCACGTCGACGGAACGGAACTGCTCCTTGAAGGCCATGGTGTCCTTCGTGCGCAGCGCGCGCACGAACTGGTACATGAACTTCTCGGCGGAGAGATAGATGATGCGGCGCTCGGGCGACTGCTTCTTGATGTGCAGGCCGATGGCGTGCATCAGGTGCGTCTTGCCGAGGCCGACCCCGCCGTAGAGGAACAGCGGATTGAAGGGCGCGATCGGCGCTTCAGCAACGCGCCGCGCCGCGGCGTAGGCCAGTTCATTCGGCTTGCCGACGACGAAGTTGTCGAAGGTGAAACGCGGATCCAACGGCGCGGAGATACCGTCGCGCATGGCGCTCTCCGATGCGGCTTCAGCGCGCAGCGATGGGGCGGGCGGCGTCATGCCCGCCGGGGCGGACGTTGTAGCTTCGCAGGGCTTGCCCGTTGCTGCGCCGTTCAACTGCGCGTCACCGCGCGTTTCCGTAGTGCTGCCGGACGCACCACCGACAAGCTGCGCACCTGTGCCGGGTTTCGGAGTCGGACGCGCCGGCGGCTGCACCACGATCTCGATGCCGCCGATGTTCGGGTCCTCTTCGCTCCACAAAGCGCGCAGGCGTTCCGCATAGTTGCTCGCAACCCAATCGCGCATGAAACGCGTCGGCACTGCGAGTCGAAGTTTTCCGTTACGCGATCCGGCAAGAGTCAACGGCTTCAGCCAAGAGCGGTAAGCCGCTTCACCGACTTCCGCACGCAAACGCCCGCGCACCCGACTCCATTGCTCGATGACCGTCGCCTCACCGTCACCACCAACCATCTTAGGCATTCCCCCCGAGCGGCATGTGCACTGCGACCCTAACCCCGCACATCATTTGCAAGAGGTAAAACTCCGCGAAAGCACAAGCATCGTCCATGACGTGGCCAGCAACCTCGTTCGTCATTAGTTGTTCCAGCGATCGACTTGGGAAGGGCTCCAAGAGCCAGGCGGGTCGGAAAAAAACAACGGCGACCTAGAGAAGCGTCTAGCCCCTGCCGCGCCTGCGGTGAAATCAATAATTCATTTCAGGAATTACTTGATCGGCGCGACTTATTATTTTGCTTTTTCCTAGAATTTCTTACTCAGAACCCCCAAGCGCGATAGAGTTAATGTACCCGCATAGACTTCGGGTGACAAGCGGATCGAATAGGGAACGGGATTTTTTTTGGCCCGCGTACCGATCTGCAACACTCCAAAGCGACCAGAAAATCTGATGAAAGGTAATCATCAAACACGAAAAACCGCGCCCTCTTCAGAGAAGGCGCGGCATCGTTATATCCCGGATTTTTTTCCGGGCGAAGCGGGGTCAGCCGATCGCTTTGACGCGGGCCGAGAGGCGCGACATCTTGCGCGCCACCGTGTTCTTCGGCATCACGCCGCTGCGCACGCCACGGGCCAGCTCCGGCTGGGCCGCCTTCAGGGCGGCCTGGGCCGCAGTCTTGTCGCCGCTGGCGATCGCCAGTTCCACCGCCTTCACGTGGGTGCGAATGCGGCTGACGCGCGCGCCGTTGATGACGGCGCGGCGGGCGTTGCGACGGATCCGCTTCTTGGCAGATTGATGATTTGCCATGTGCTTAAAACTTCGTACTCAGTGCATGAGGAAGGCGGGGTTATAGCCCCCGCCCCCGGCCTCGTCAAGCGGCCTTTCACCCCCCTTGACCGGCGCAAAATCGCGGGAAACCACGGTTAACGGCGACCTCCCGCCGGCGGCTTCCCTCAGCGGTTCTTCCAGGCCGGCGGGCGCTTCTCGGCGAAGGCGGCCATACCCTCCTTCTGGTCGTCCAGGGCGAAGGTGCTGTGAAAGACCCGGCGCTCGAACTTGATGCCCTCGGCCAGGGTGGTCTCATAGGCCCGGTTGACCGCTTCCTTGGCCATCATCACCACCGGCCGCGACAGCCCGGCGATCTTCCGGGCGGTCTTCTTCGCCTCATCCAAAAGATCCGCAGCCGGAATGATACGCGCCACCAGGCCGGCGCGCTCGGCCTCCTCGGCGTCCATCATGCGTCCGGTCAGGCAAAGCTCCATGGCCTTGGACTTGCCGACGAAGCGGGTGAGGCGCTGCGTGCCGCCGGAGCCGGGAATGGTGCCGATGGTGATCTCCGGCTGGCCGAACTTGGCGGTGTCGGCGGCCAGGATGAAGTCGCACATCATGGCAATCTCGCAACCGCCGCCCAGGGCGTAGCCCGCCACCGCCGCGATCACCGGCTTGCGGGTTTTCGACAGGCGCTCCCAACCCACAGTGATGAAGTCCTCGGCATAGGCCTGCTGGTAGGTCTTGTCCTTCATCTCCTTGATGTCGGCGCCGGCGGCAAAAGCCTTCTCGGAACCGGTGAGCAGGATGCAGCCGATGGCATCGTCGCCTTCCAGGTCGTCCAGCGCCTGCTCCAGCTCGTCGATCAGCGCCTTGCAGAGCGCGTTGAGCGCCTTGGGGCGGTTGAGGGTGATCACCCCGACGCCCTCTTCTTTTTCGACGATGATGTTCTCGTAGCTCATGACATCTTCCTTCCTACCTCTTTTGATCACGCCGCTCGGCGCCGAACGGCGGCGCCTTCGCGCGACCGCTGTGGCGACTCGGCGGCTGTTCGCCGGTTACGGGTTCCCCCAGGGCATCGCTGGCGCATCACTACTGGGGAAACAGCCTGAAATGCACGGTGAGGTGCCCGGCCTCCTCGCTGAGATCGAGCCTGAGGCGCTCGCCCTCGCGCAGATAGGCCCCCGCCGCTTCGCGCCGCCAGCCGAGCTGCGGCAGCGTCTGGTCGTAGAAGCCGTGCACAGCCTGCGCCTCGACGTCGCCTTCGGCAAAGGCTTCGACGATGCGCCCGCCCGGCTTGTCGAAGACCAGGCCGCTGTCGGGCAGCGACTGCAGCCCCGGCATCAGCGGCAGGTCGGGAATGCCGGCGACGTAACCGTCCTTTCCCTGCGCCTGCAGCGGCGCGGCGGGCGCAAGGGCGGCCAGCGCCAGCAGGGCGGTGAGAAGAAGGCAGTGCAGCGGCGCGCGAAGCATGGCGGTTTCCTACCCCAGAGCCGCGCCCAGGGAAACAGAATCCTCGCCTCTCCGCCCGGCTCTCGTCTTCGCCCCCATCTTCGACAGCGCGGACACTAGCCCTAGCGCTGACAGCGCGCGCAATAGAAGGTGGAGCGGCCGCTCTGCACCAGGCGCCTGACCGGCGCACCACAGGCCTTGCAGGGTTCGCCCTCGCGCCCGTAGACCGCCCATTCGTGCTGGAAGTAGCCGAGCTCGCCGTCGGCCTGCACGTAGTCACGCAGGGAGGAGCCCCCGGCCTGGATCGCGCGGGTCAGCACCTGGCGCACCGCCGCCGCCAGCTTCTCCGCCCGTCCGCCCTGGACCGTGTAGGCCTGGCGGCGCGGCGAGATGCCGGCGAAGTAGAGCGCCTCGCAGACATATATATTGCCCAGCCCGGCCACCACCCGTTGATCCAGCAGCGCCGCCTTGATCGGCGAGCGCTTGCCCTTCAGCGCCGCGGCCAGGCCGGGGCCGTTGAAGTCGTTGCCCAGCGGCTCCGGCCCCAGGTCGCGCAGCAGGGGGTGCGCCTCCAGCGCGTCGGCATCCACCAGGTCCATGATGCCGAAGCGCCGGGCGTCGTTGAAACGGATCTCCACCCCGGCGTCGGTGGTGAAGATGACGTGATCATGCTTGTCCAGCGGCGGACGCGGAGCACCCTTCGATCCCTTCGGGGCCGGCGGCGGCTCGACGATCGTCATGCGCCCGGACATCCCCAGGTGGCAGAGCAGCGCCTGCCCGTCGTCCAGATAGAGCAGCATGTACTTGGCGCGGCGCTGGATGCGCTCGACCCGGCGGCCGGTCAGGCGCTCGGCGAAATTCTCCGGCAGGGGAAAGCGCAGATCCGGGCGGCGCTGCTCGACCCGTTTCAGGCGGTAGCCCTCCAGTTTCGGGCGCAGGCCGCGCACCACGGTCTCGACTTCGGGCAACTCGGGCATCTCGGGGAAAAATCCGGCAAAAATGGGGTCGCGGCGAAATGGCGCGCAGAGTAGCGCGCCGCCGCCGCGCGCGCTATGGTCCGCGCGATGAACGCAAACCCAGTTTCCGAACCGCCTGAAGAGGCCGCCGAAGACGACGCCGGCAGGACCCACTTCGGCTACCGCGAGGTGGACGAGGCCGAGAAGCCGTCGCTGGTGCGCGGCGTCTTCCAGTCGGTGGCCAGCCGCTACGACCTGATGAACGACCTCATGTCCGGGGGCATTCACCGGCTGTGGAAGGCGGCCATGGTCGACTGGCTGAACCCGCGCCCGGGCATCAAGCTGCTGGATACCGCCGGCGGTACCGGCGACATCGCCTTCCGCGTGCTGGAGCGCCTGGAGAAGCAAGGGCATCCGGCGCAAGGACGGGTCATCGTCTGCGACCTGACGGCGGACATGCTGGCGGTGGGCCGCGACCGCGCCATCGACCACGGCCTGCTGCAGGGCCTTTCCTGGGTCTGCGGCGACGCCGAGCGCCTGCCGCTGCCCGACCGCTCGGTCACCGCCTACACCATCGCCTTCGGCCTGAGGAACGTCACCCACATCGAGCGGGCGCTGGCCGAGGCGCGCCGCGTGCTGAAGCCCGGCGGGCGCTTCCTCTGCCTGGAGTTCAGCCGCGTGGTGCTGCCGGTCTTCGCCGAGCTCTATGACCAGTACTCCTTCAAGGTGCTGCCGGCCATGGGCGCCGCCGTCGCCGGCGACCGCGACTCCTACCTCTATCTGGCGGAGTCGATCCGCCGCTTCCCGCCGCAGGAGGAGCTGGTGGAGATGATGGGCGCGGCCGGCCTGTCCCAGGTCCGCTACCGCAACCTCTCCGGCGGAATCGCCGCCCTGCATTCCGGCTGGCGCGTTTAACCGAAATCAGGACAACCATGCTTCGTACCCTCCGGTCCCTGCTGCGCTTCCAGCGCATCGCCCGCACCCTGGCGCGCCACGACGCTCTGGCGCCGCTGGAGGAGATGGGCGTGGCGCCGGGCCTGGTGTGGTTCGCCCGCCGCTTCTCGCGCCGCCAGGCGGAGGGGCGGCCGGGCGAAAAGCTGGCCCGCGCCCTGGTCGAGATGGGGCCGAGCTTCATCAAGCTGGGCCAGGCGCTGTCCACCCGCGCCGATCTGGTGGGCGAGCAGATCGCCCTGGATCTGGCCGAGCTGCAGGACCATCTGCCGCCCTTCGAGACCGCCCTGGCCCGAAGCATCATCGAGGAAGAGCTGGGCCGGCCGGTCGAGGAGCTGTTCCTCTCCTTCGATCCGGAGCCGGTCTCCGCCGCCTCTATCGCCCAGGTGCACCACGCCACCGTGGCGCCGGAAGAGGAAGAAGAGGGCGAGGGTGACGGCGAAGGCGAGCAAGCCCGGCCGCGCGAGCCCAGGCAGGTGGCGGTGAAGATCCTGCGGCCCGGCATCGAGAAGGCCTTCGACCGCGATCTGGAGTTCTTCTACTGGGCGGCCGAGGTGATCGAGACCACCCAGCCCAAGCTGCGCCGCTTCCGCCCGGTTGATGCGGTGCGCGTCTTCGAGAACACCGTGCGCCTGGAGATGGACCTGCGCATGGAAGGGGCCGCGGCCTCCGAGCTGGCGGAGAACTTCGCCGACGACCCGACCTACAACGTGCCGGCCATCGACTGGCGGCGGTCCTCGCGCCGGGTGCTGACCATGTCGCGGGTCAGCGGCATTCCCATGGACGACCGCGACGCCCTCAAAGCCGCCGGCCACGACCTGACGGAAATCCTGACCAAGGCGGCGGGCATCTTCTTCAACCAGGTCTTTCGCGACGGCTTCTTCCACGGCGACCAGCACCCCGGCAACATGTGGGTCGACAGCGCGGGCAATATCCTGGCCGTCGACTTCGGCATCATGGGGCGCCTGGACTGGCGCACCCGGCGCCACCTGGCCGACATGCTGATCGCCACCCTGGAAGGCGACTACCATCGCCTGGCCGCCGTCTACATGGAGGCCGGCTACCTGCCGCAGAGCCGCGACCTCGACGTCTTCGCCCAGGCGCTGCGCTCGGTCTGCGAGCCGATTGCCGGGCGGCCGCTGAACGAAATCTCCTTCGCACGGCTCCTGGCGCAACTGCTCAGGCTCACCGAGTCCTTCGAACTGCCGGTGCAGCCGCAGCTGCTGCTGTTGCAGAAGAACATGCTGATGGCCGAGGGCGTGAGCCGCAGCCTCGATCCCTCGCTCAACATCTGGACTCTGGCCCAGCCGCTGATCGACGCCTGGATGCGCGAGAACCGCGGCCCCGAGGCGCGTTTGCGCGAGGGCGTGGAGGAGGTGCTGCATGGCCTGCGCCAGCTGCCCACGCTGGCCGACAACCTGGAGCGCGCCACCGAGGAGCTGGCCGCCGGGCGCATCCGCCTGCACCCGGAGACCATCGCCCGCCTGACCAACCGTCCGGGCGGGAATCTGGGACGCTGGGCCTTGCCCGTCGCCGTGGCCGCGCTGGTCATCGCCCTGGTCGCCCTGCTTTAGGGCGGTCCGCCATTTTCGTCTCCGAAAAGGAGCGACAGAAGGAAACGGCCTGTTCTTCGAAGGCGCGCCCGGCGACGCAAGTCTTCAGCCTGACTTCAGTTCAGCTTCCTTAAGTCAGCCTCGAGGCGATACAACGACGACTTTTCGCCTTCCTGTTGTTTACCTGAGCCCGTCGCCGTGCAGGGCACGGCTCATAGAATTTGTTGTGGTTTATGAAATGCCGTATTCTTCAAATCGCGACGTTCGGATTCATGGAGGGTAATGCAAATGCTGTCCCGCCGTTCTGTCGTTGCCGCGGTTCTCGCCGGCGTCCCGGCTCTCGGCTTTGTCCGAGCCCGCGCGCAAGAGCCGAAACAGGTACTGATCCGCGCGGTCTATTACGGTGATTATCGGCCCTACTCCTTCTTTGATGAAGAAGAGGGAAGGATGCGCGGCATTCTCATCGACCTGATGGGAGCCCTCGGTGAGGCCTGCGGCTACGCCATGACGCACGAGGGATTCCCCTGGGCGCGTGCGCAATACATGGTAGCCAACGATCTTGCGGATGCTTTGTGCTGCCCCATTACCGAGAAACGATCGGAATACGTCTATTTCGCCCCCACGATCGTGACCCCGCTGGCAGAAGCCCATATATTCGTCACCGTCGACAATCCCCGCGCCGATGAGATCCGCGCCGTCCGTTCCAAGGAAGGACTCTATGCCTTCAACGCGGTGGATTTCATCGGAAACAGCTCCGGTGAACACATCTGGCAAGACCATCCGCAACGGATAACCGTCGATGACACCGGACAGATTCTCGAGATGCTGCTGCGGGACCGGGCGGACTTTTACTATGCCGACCCGCTGGTGACGTGGTCCCAACTGCGCGATCTGGGCCTGCTCGATAAGTTCTTCAGCATCCCTGCCGACTATGTGACCAAAGGGCACAGGGGCGCCATGAGCTTCGGCCTGCGCAAGACCTTTCCCGACGCGCAGGCCATCGTCGCCCGGGTGGAGGAGGCAATCCGGACGGAGATCACACCGGACCTGCACGACGAGATCATCGCCCGCTATACCAGATGACAGGGCGTACCGGATCAGAGGCATGATGCTCTAACTCCCTGTAAATCCGCCGAAAACCCACTTCGCTTGCCTTCAAGCGGGTGAGTGCCTAGGTTATTCACGTCTCGTTGCCGTGAAATATGAGTTTTTACCGCTGTGCTGAACGGAAAACGGGTTCTCCTCATCGTTTCGGGGGGTATCGCTGCCTATAAGTCGCTGGAGCTGATCCGCCGCCTCAAGGAAAAGGGCGCGGCGGTGCGCTGCGTGCTGACCCGGGCCGGCGCCCAGTTCGTGACGCCGCTGTCGCTCTCGGCGCTGAGCGGCGACAAGGTCTACGGCGAGCTCTTCGACCTCACCGACGAGGCCGAGATGGGCCACATCCAGCTGTCGCGCGACGCCGACCTGCTGGTGGTGGCGCCGGCCAGCGCCGACCTGCTGGCCAAGATGACCCAGGGCCGCGCCGACGACCTGGCGTCGACGGCGCTGCTGGCGACCGACAAGCCGGTGCTGGTGGCCCCGGCGATGAATGTGCGCATGTGGGAGCATCCGGCGACGCAAGCCAACATCGCCGCCCTGAAACAGCGCGGCGTCCTCACCGTCGGCCCCAACGAGGGCGACATGGCCTGCGGCGAGTACGGCTTCGGGCGCATGGCCGAGCCCCACGAGATCCTGACCGCCATCGAGGCCGCCCTCGACGCCCCCAAAACCACCGGAGGCCCCTTGAGCGGCCTGCGCGCCCTGGTGACCAGCGGGCCGACCCACGAGCCCATCGACCCGGTGCGCTACATTGCCAACCGCTCCTCCGGCAAACAGGGCCACGCCATCGCCGCCGCCCTGGCGCGCCACGGCGCGGAGACCACCCTGGTTTCCGGCCCCAGCCAGCTGCCGGACCCTGAGGGCCTGAAGACCGTGCACGTGGAAACCGCGCAGGAGATGCTGGCCGCCTGCCGCGCCGCCCTGCCGGTGGAGATCGCGGTCTGCGCCGCCGCCGTGGCCGACTGGCGCGTCGCCACCGCCGCGCAGCACAAGCTGAAAAAGGACAACGGCATTCCCGCCGCCCTGGAGCTGACGCAGAACCCGGACATCCTGGCCGAGCTGTCGCAGGCCGGAACTGAGCGCCCCAGCCTGGTGATCGGCTTCGCCGCCGAGACCGAGAAGGTGGTCGAGCAGGGCCGCGCCAAGCGCACCCGCAAGGGCTGCGACTGGATCCTCGCCAACGACGTGGCGCCGGGCACGGCGACCTTCGGCGGTGACGACAACCGTATTCACCTGATCACGGCCGAGGGCGTCGACGACTGGCCGCAGATGACCAAGGCGGAGGTGGCCGAGCGCCTCTGCCAGCAGATCGCCGTGACCCTCGGACGCTAAGACACGACCCAAAACCGCAAACCAATAACAACAAGAACCTGACAGGGACCGCGTAGACCGACATGACCGCTCTCAGCGTTGCCATCAAGCGCCTCGACCACGCCGCCGATCTCAACCTGCCCGCCTATGCCACCAGCGATTCCGCCGGCATGGACCTGCTGGCCGCCGTCGCGGAGACGGTGACCCTGGCCCCGGGCGAGCGCCGCCTCATCCCCACCGGCATCGCCATCGCCCTGCCGCCGGGCACCGAAGCGCAGGTGCGCCCGCGCTCCGGCCTGGCCTTGAAGCAGGGCGTCACGGTGCTGAACGCACCGGGCACCATCGACGCCGACTACCGGGGCGAGGTGGGCGTGATCCTGATCAACCACGGCGACCAGCCCTTCGTCGTCGAACGCGGCAGCCGCATCGCCCAGATGGTGGTGGCGGCCTATGCCCGCGTCGCCTGGACGGTGAGCGACGATCTGGAGGAAAGCGCCCGCGGCGCCGGCGGCTTCGGCTCCACCGGCATCGCCGGACACAACGACAAAGCCGCGGCGGGCGACTGAACCATGCTGAGACTCTCGAAAAAGCTGCTCTTCGCCATCGAAGCCGTGGTCGACATCGCCTACCACGCCGGCGCCGGCCCGGTACGCTCCACCGACATCTCGCGCCGCCAGGGCATCCCGCGGCGCTACCTGGAGCAGGTGCTTCAGCAGCTCGTGCACCACGACATCCTCTCCGGCCAGCGCGGCCCCAAGGGCGGCTACCGCCTGGCGCGCGAGCGCCGGCGCATTTCCGTCGGCGAGATCATCCGCATCGTGCGGCAACTGGAGGGCACCAGCGACCCGGCCGCCGACCCGGAGGGATCCGAGCTGGGCGTGAAGGTGCTGAGGCCCATCTGGATAGACATGCAGCGCCAGATGATGGAGCGCTTCGACAACATGACCATCGAGGAACTCTGCGAGAAGGCGCGCGAGCAGGGAATCGCCAGCGAGGCCCGGCAGATCACCGACTTCACGATATGATTTGCAGAGCCCGGGCTGATTTGCAGAACCCGGGCGGCTTGCCCATCTGAGGAAAAGACAAGAAGCACAACTTCAGGGAACGGACGGCGCACCATGGAAGCAGTGAAGGCAGACACCCCCGCCCAGGCCGCGGGCGAATTCCGCGGCAAGGTCTACGACTCGATCCTCGACACCATCGGCGCGACGCCCATCGTGCGCGTGACGAAACTGGCCGCCGCCCATGGCGCCAAGGCCGACATCGCCGGCAAGTGCGAGTTCTTCAACCCTCTGGCTTCGGTGAAGGACCGCATCGGTCTGGCCATGGTCGAGGCGCTGGAGCGCGAGGGCAAGCTGAAGGAAGGCGGCATGATCGTCGAGCCGACCAGCGGCAATACCGGCATCGCGCTGGCCTTCGTCTGCGCCGCCAAGGGCTACCGCCTGATCCTCACCATGCCGGAGACCATGTCCCAGGAACGCCGCAAGATGCTGCGCCTGCTGGGCGCGGAACTGGTGCTGACCGACGGCGCCAAGGGCATGACCGGCGCGCTCGCCAAGGCCGAGGAGATCCTGGCCGAGAACCCCGGCGCCGTCATGCCGCAGCAGTTCAACAACCCGGCCAACCCTGCGATCCACGAGCGCACCACGGCGGAAGAGATCTGGCGCGACACTGACGGCAAGGTCGATGTCGTGATCTCCGGCGTCGGTACCGGCGGCACGCTGACCGGCGTCGGCCGGGTCTTGAAGGCACGCAAGCCCAGCGTGAAGATGGTGGCGGTGGAGCCGGAGGACAGCCCGGTGATCTCCGGCGGCCAGCCCGGCCCGCACAAGATCCAGGGCATCGGCCCCGGCTTCATCCCCGGCAACCTGGATACCAGCCTGATCGACGAGGTCCTGCCCATCGGCAACGACACCGCCTTCCGCATGGCGCGCCAGGCCGCCGCCATGGAGGGCCTGCCCGTCGGCATCTCCTCCGGCGCCGCCCTCTGCGCGGCCATGGAGGTGGGCGAGCGCCCGGAGATGGAAGGCAAGCTGATCGTCGCCATCCTGCCGTCGTTTGCCGAACGCTACCTCTCCACCGCGCTCTTCGAGGGGCTGTAGGGAGTTCACTTTCGTTGTCATGCTCGGGCTTGACCCGAGCATCCATGGCAAGGCCGGACCGGACCGGCGCAAGCTGAGGAATGGACCCTCGGGTCAAGCCTGAGGGTGACGATAGAGAGGTGGAAGCGCCGGCCTCTGCCCCACACCCCCTTTGTCCAACAGGCTCAAGGCGCTAGACTTCGCCCCATGGATTTCAGTGACGACCAGATCGACCGCTACGCGCGCCACCTGGTGCTGCCGGAGATCGGCGAGGACGGCCAGGAGAAGCTGCTGAAGGCCCGGGTGCTGGTGATCGGCGCCGGGGGCCTCGGCTCGCCGCTGCTGCTCTACCTCGCCGCCGCCGGTATTGGCACGCTGGGCATCGTCGACGACGACGTGGTCGACCTTTCCAACCTGCAGCGCCAGGTGCTGCACGATACCGCCAACATCGGCATGGCAAAGGTGGAGTCGGCGCGCCGCCGCATCGCCGAGATCAATCCCGAGGTCAAGGTCGAGGCGCACAACCAGCGCCTTTCGCCGGACAACGCCCTGGACCTGATCGAACGCTACGACCTGGTGGCCGACGGCTCCGACAACTTCCCGACCCGCTATCTGGCCAACGACGCCTGCTATCTGGCGGAGAAGACCCTGGTCTCCGCCGCCATCATGCGCTTCGACGGCCAGCTCTCGACCTTTAAGGCGCACGAGGGCGACACGCCCTGCTACCGCTGCCTCTTCGGCCCGCAGCCGGGCGACCCCAAGGAAAGCTGCGCCGATGTGGGCGTCCTCGGCGCACTGGCGGGCACCCTGGGCGCGCTGCAGGCCAACGAGGTGGTGAAGGAGATCCTCGGCATCGGCACCTCGCTGGCCGGCCAGCTCGTGCTCTTCGATTCCCTGGAGACCACCTTCCGCAAGGTGCAGGTGCCGCGCGACCCCGACTGCGCCCTCTGCGGGTCACAGGCCACCATCCGCGACCTTAAGACCGTGGACTACCGGACCGGCGAACCGCTCTGCGCGGTTTAGGCCAAAAAATATTCACTACTGAATAAAATTCTGAATATTCTTGACCGGCGCCTCCGAATCGGTTCACTTTGTCCCTGACCGCCCTGGAACCCGCTGGCACAAGGCATTTTGCGTTGAACCGAACCGACATCCTCATCGCCGTCCGTGAACATCTTGAGCCCCAGCTCTGGTCGGTGATGGCCGAAATCGAAAAGACCCTTCTCGGATTGATCAAGGTCGAGCATTTCGACTGCGAGGATGCGACGGCAATCGGAGCGGCTGTTCATTCTGCTCTTCCGAGCGCTTGCCGTTCTCCCTTGGTAGACCTGTCGGAGCTTTCCTGTGAACAGTACGAGATAGGTCCGTCAAACAAGCTGATTGCCAAGGTGCCGATCCAGGGAACACCGCGTCGTATCAATATCGAGTTGCACAACAGCGGTCCGCGCGGCGGGACCAGCAAGGCGAAGCATCAGTTCGCCGAGCAGGACATTGAAAATGAACCAGGATTGCCTGGATTAGACATTGAAGCGCCAGCCGACATTCTGCTGTTCCTTGCATATAGCTTAGCCCCTACCAAAGCATCCGTAGACAAACTTCATCTGATGTTTGCAGATGGCGTTGATCGGAAGAAGATCGCGCTACACCGCCCTGCCGATCTTCAGAATGAAGCCGACACCGCAACCCCAGCGGATGCAGGAGTGCGAGGAACAGCAGTCAAGGTCAAGGCGCAAGACCCGGGAGAAAGGGAATCGCATGCTTGGCCATCAACTAAACGGGGAGATGCTCCTTCTAGCACGTAAAAAGAGACGCAAGACCCAGATCGAATTGGCGGAGGAAGCAGCAATTCCGCAAGCTGCAATCTCACGCATTGAAAACGGAACTAAAGACTCGCTTTCACCCGAAGAGATTCAGGCGATAGCGAGTGCGCTTCGATTCCCGGTCAAGTTCTTCTATGAGCAGGAGCCACTCTATCGACGCCCAATTAGCCTTCATGGCGCAGCATTTCGAAAGAAAGCCTCGGTATCTGCCAAAGACGCAGATTCCGTGGTCGCGTCATCCAATCACTACATCATTCAATTACGCCGGCTTATAGATGCTGTAGACCTAGAACCTGAGTTTAGCCTGCCCCAGTTTGAAGTTGTTACGGACCGCGATCGCTCAGGCGAAACCGCTAGATCCGTTGCCTCAGCATCAGATGCAGCGGAAAAGATTCGTGCTGCATGGCAAATTCCTGATGGCCCGATCAACAATCTCACTCGGCTTGTTGAAGCATGTGGCGTTGTGGTGATTCATGCAGACTTCGGCTCGATTGACGTCGATGGCCTGACTTTGCGTCCTGCCGGAATGCGTCCAGTTATTTTCTTGAATAAAAGCCGTCCGGCAGACCGGATGCGGTTCAGCCTTGCACATGAATTCGGCCACGTAGTGCTTCACCCTTATCCCTATGAGGAAATGGAGAAAGAAGCGAACGAGTTCGCTGCCGAGCTTCTAATGCCGAGGCGCTCTATTCTGCCCGAACTGCGCCGTCAGTTGTCGATTCCTGGCTTGGGTCGATTGAAGCTGAAATGGCGCGTTGCAATAGCAGCTCTCCTGTATCGCGCAAAGACGCTAGAAGCTATTCAAGACGAACGGGCAACCGCGCTCTGGAAGCAGATGAGCGCATTCGGCTATAGAACCAAGGAACCTGCAGAGTTTGACATTGAACGCGAGTCAACAAAGCTGGCGAACGATCTCGTTCACGTTCACCTTGACCAACTCGGGTATTCCGTTCCCGAGTTGGCGGACGCCCTTCTAACTCCCCCAGATGAATTCGCCGCGATGTATGAATTGGGTGTCTCACACGTTGCTAAGCCCAGCAAACCACGCCTCCGCTTAGTATCAAATTTGGATTGATCCGGTGCCATTCCTAACACGCACCGCCGTGCTCGCCGTCCTGCTCGGCCTCTTCGCCTCCGCTGCTTTCGCCGAGATCGCCCCCAAAAAACCGGCAGTCGTCTACTCCGTCGGCGGCAAGTTCGACGGCTCCTTCAACGAGGCCGCCTACAACGGCGCCCAACGCTACAAGGAGGAAACCGGGGAGGACTACGGTGAGTTCGAGATTTCCACCCAGGCGCAGAGCGAGCAGGCGCTGCGCAACTTCGCCCAGCGCGGCTTCTCGCCCATTGTCGCCATCGGCTTCACCCACGCCTCGACTTTGGCGAAAGTGGCCCCGCAGTTTCCCGACACCCGCTTCGCCATCGTCGACTCCGTGGTCGAGGCGCCCAACGTACAATCCGTGGTGTTCCGCGAGGAAGAGGGGTCCTATGTAGTGGGCGTGCTGGCGGCCATGGCCTCCCGGTCGCACGTCATCGGCTTCGTCGGCGGCATGGACATCCCCCTGATCCGCAAGTTCGCCTGCGGCTACATCCAGGGCGCGCGCAGCGCCGACCCCAAGGTGAAGGTGCTGGTGAACATGACCGGGCCGACGCCGGCGGCCTGGAGCGACCCGGTGCGCGGCGGCGAGCTGGCGCGCTCCCAGATCGAGCAGGGCGCCGACGTCATCCTCCAGGCGGCCGGCGGCACCGGCATCGGCGTGCTGCAGGCCGCCGCCGACGCGGGCGTCCTGGGCATCGGCACGGACTCCAACCAGAACGGCCTGCATCCCGGCCATGTCCTGACCTCCATGCGAAAGCGCGTCGACAACGTGGTCTACGACAACTTCATCACCGCGCTGGACGGCACCTGGCAGCCCGGCGTCCAGGTCATGGGCCTGGCCGAGGGCGGGCTGGATTGGGTGATCGACGACGACAACGTGCGCCTCATCACCCCGGAGATGGAGGCCGCCGCCGAGGCGGCCGAGGACGGCATCGCCGGCGGCAGCATCCAGGTGCACGACGTCACCCGCGACGGCCCCTGCCCTGTTAAGTAAGGGCCCGGTGAAGTAAGCGCGCCTTGGCTTAAAGGATCGCCTTGAAGGTGCTGGTCACCGGCAGGTGCCAGTCCAGCTCCGTGTTGGTGTGGTGCAGGGCCAGGGGCACGGTGACGTCGACGGGGATGCCGGCGCGCGAGTTGAAGGCGCCGAAGAGGTCCCACTGGCCCATCACGTCGATAATGTCGGTGAAGGCCGGCGGCATGGCGATGACCGCGCTGACGGTGATGATCCTGGTGTCGCGCGCGATCGGCAGGTCCGGGCCGTCATAACGCACCAGGGCGTAGAGCGCCTCCGACAGCACCAGGTTGCCCTTGGAGTGGCCGGTCAGGAGGTCGAAGGCGAAGCGCGGGTCGCGCAGCAGGCCCAGCACCGCCGCCGTGTCGTCGCCGCGGCGGTCGCCGAAGAGCGCCGGCACGGTGCCGACCAGGGAATGCTGCTCCAGCAGCTCCTCCAGCTCCTGCTCGAAGTGG
>JBNKHC010000365.1:0-3331 GCA_050290145.1 Kiloniellaceae bacterium
AGATGTTCCACGGTGATGAGCTGGCAGCCGTCCAGGGTGCCGAGGAACTGGATACAGGCGTTGACCGCCTGGTAGCGCAGCCGGCCGTTCTCGGGCTTCGCCACCACCACGGTGCAGGCCCCGCAGTCGCCCTCGTTGCAGCCTTCCTTGGTGCCGATCAGGTGTTCGACCTGGCGCAGGTAGTCCAGCACGGTCATGGTGGGATCGAGCTGCGTCAGGCGGCGCGGCGCATCATCCAATAAAAATCGAACCTCGCCGCGCATGATCTCAGCTGCCCCGGTAGGTGGAATAGCCGTAGGGCGAGATCAGCAGCGGCACGTGGTAGTGCTGGCCGGGCTCAGCGATGCCGAAGCGGATCGGCACCACGTCGAGGAAGGCCGGCGAGGGCAGCGCCACGCCTGCCTTGCGGAAATAGTCCGCGGCGTAGAAAACCAGCTCGTAGATGCCGGGGAGAAGATCACTGCCCTGGAGTAGAGGCCCGTCGCAGCGGCCGTCGGCATTGGTCTGGGTGGTACGCAAATGATCCCGACTGGCGCCATCGAGGCGGAAGACATCGATCGACACGCCCGCCGCCGGTCGGCCGTTCGCCGTATCCAGCACGTGGGTCGTCAGCCTGCCTGCTCCGCTCTTGTCCGTCATGTCGACCCCCCCTCCCGATCAGCTCGTCCCGATTTGCGGGCCGTTTCAGCCCTTTACGGGCTTCCCCCGATTGAGTAGGGCTTCCTTGGTTCTTGTCGCTGACCTTATGAGTCGGGTAATTCTCAAGGCTTGCGACGGGAAACGGAAGACTACTCCCTCCGGAAGCAGTTTCAAAAAAAACATGCAAATTCAGCCCCGTCCGTCTGCGTTACTATGATCAGGGGTCCTGCGGCGAGCGCCTATAGCGGGTGGGGGCCCTCAAGGGGAAGGCAAGAAGATAATGACCGGCGACTATCCGCGCGACCTCATCGGCTACGGCGCGACACCTCCCGATCCGGCCTGGCCCGGCGGCGCCCGCATCGCGGTGCAGTTCGTCATCAACTACGAGGAAGGCGGCGAGAACAACATCCTGCACGGCGATGCCGCCTCCGAGGCCTTCCTGTCGGAGATCGTCGGCGCCCAGCCCTGGCCGCGCCAGCGCCACATGAACATGGAATCGATCTACGAGTACGGCAGCCGCGCCGGCTTCTGGCGGCTGCACCGCCTCTTCACCGCCGCCGGAATCCCGGTCACGGTCTATGGCGTCGCCACGGCCCTGGAGCGCAACCCGGGCGCCGTCGCCGCCATGAAAGCGGCGGGCTGGGAGATCGCCTCCCACGGCCTGAAGTGGATCGAATACAAGGACTTCACCAAGGAGGAGGAGCGCGCCCAGCTGGAAGAGGCGATCCGCATCCATGAGCGCGTCACCGGCGAGCGGCCGCTGGGCTGGTACACCGGGCGCACCTCGATCCACAGCCTGGACCTGGTGATGGAGGAAGGCGGCTTCCTCTATTCCGCCGATTCCTATGCCGACGACCTGCCTTACTGGGTCCAGGGGCCGAAGGGCCCGCACCTCATCGTGCCCTACACCCTGGACGCCAACGACATGCGCTTCGCCACGCCCCAGGGCTTCAATTCTGGCGACCAGTTCTTCGCCTACCTGAAGGACTCCTTCGACATGCTCTATGCCGAGGGCCGGGCCGGCCAGCCGAAGATGATGTCGGTCGGCCTGCACTGCCGCCTCGCCGGGCGGCCCGGGCGCGCCGCGGCGCTGGCCCGCTTCCTCGACTACGTGCAGTCGCACGATGCCGTCTGGGCGGCGCGGCGCATCGACATCGCCCGTCACTGGCATGATCGGCACAAGCCCTGAGAGGAGCCGTCTTGGACCGCGCCACCTTCGTCAGCCGCTTCGGCGGTGTCTTCGAGCATTCCCCCTGGATCGCCGAAGCCGCCTGGGACGTCATGCGGCAGAAAGGGGGCCTGCCCGCGGAGCCCTGGACCGCCGAGGGCCTGCACGGGGTGATGGCGGCCGCGATGCGGGCGGGCAGCGATGAGCGGAAGCGCGCCCTGATCAAGGCCCACCCGGACCTGGCCGGACGCCTCGCCCGGGCCGGGCGACTGACGGCGGACTCGACCAGGGAGCAGGCCTCCGCCGGCCTCGACCTCCTGAGCGACGAGGAACGGGCGCGCTTCACCGAATTGAACGAGCGCTACAAGGCGAAATTCGGGATGCCCTTTATCATGGCGGTCAAGGGGCGTACCAAGGAGGAGATCCTGGCGGCCTTCGAGAGCCGCCTGGAAAACGAGCCTGCGGCGGAGGTCGCCACCGCCCTGGAACAAATCGAACGAATTGCCCTCTTGCGGCTGAAGGAGATGCTGCCATGACGCTCGCCACGAAATCCCTGGCCGGTGCCGGGACCTGGATCAAGGCGATGGTCGACGGCTGGGCGCGCTTCAGCGAAGAGGAAGACAGGCTGACCCGCGTTTTCCTGAGCCCCGAGCACAAGGCCTGCGCCGAGGCGGTGATGACCGCCATGCGCGCCGCCGGCATGACCGCGCGCATCGACGCCATCGGCAACGTGGTCGGCCGCTACGAGGCGGCCACGCCCGGGGCGAAGACGCTGATCACCGGCTCCCACATCGACACCGTGCGCGATGCCGGCGCCTATGACGGCAACCTGGGCGTCGCCCTGCCGATCGCCTGCATCGCCGACCTGGACGCCCGCGGGAAGCGCCTGCCCTTCGCGGTGGAAGTCATCGCCTTTGGCGACGAGGAAGGCGTGCGTTTTCCCACCACGCTATCCGGCTCGCGCACCGTCGCCGGCACCGTCGACCCGGCCGTGCTGACCGTCACCGACTCCCAGGGCGTCTCCCTGGGCGAGGCCCTCGCCCACTTCGGCTGCGACCCCACGGCCATCGCCGCCGAGGCGCGCAGGTCCGAAGACGTCCTCGCCTTCGTCGAGGTGCATATCGAGCAGGGCCCGGTGCTGGAGGCCGAGGAGCTGCCGGTCGGCGTGGTGACGGCGATCAACGGCGCCAGCCGCTACGCCATCACCCTGGAAGGCATGGCCGGCCACGCCGGCACCGTGCCCATGCACCTGCGCAAGGACGCGCTGGCCGGCGCGGCGGAGATGATCGCCGCCATCGAGCAGCGCGCCGCCGCCGAGGAAGGCCTGGTCGCCACCGTCGGGCGCATCGAGGCGGCGCCGGGCGCCATCAACGTGATCCCCGGCCGCGTCACCTTCACCATCGACCTGCGCGCGCCGGAGGACGGCCAGCGCAGCGCCGCCGTCGCCTCGGTGAAGGAGAAGCTGCAGGCCATCGCCAAGCGGCGCGGCCTGGACCTCTCCGTGGAACTGCTTTACGAGGAAGG
>JBNKHC010000366.1:0-16067 GCA_050290145.1 Kiloniellaceae bacterium
CATGGCGTCGATCGCGGACCTGGCGCGCTACCCCTGGATCCTGCCGCGCGAGGGCACGCCGACGCGGCGCAGCTGCGACGCCCTGCTGGACCGGGTCGGCGCCCAGCATGAAAAGGGCCTGCTCGAAACCGGCTCCCAGGCTTCGGTGCGCGGCCTGCTGCTGGAGAGCGACCGCCTGACCGTGCTGTCGCGCCACCAGATCTCCCCGGAGCTGGAGGCCGGCCTGCTGGCCGCTGTCGACATCGACCTGCCCGAGCTGCAGCGCACCATCGTCGCCACCCTGCGCCGCGACTGGAAGCCGACCCAGGTGCAGGCCGCCCTGCTGGGAGAATTGAAGGCCATCACGCAGGCATGGAGCGCCGCCGACGCCAAGGCGCAGGCGGCCTCGGCCTGAGCCGACCGCGCTCCCGAGCCCCCTGGGAATTCAGGATCCGGCCTTGGTGATCCAGCCGGCGACGGCGGGCCAGTGGTTGCGCAGCGTGCGCTCGCCCATGAAGAGGCCGATGTGGCCGCCGGGCACCAGCGCCTTCTCGAGCGCCTCGGCCGGGGTGCCGAGGTACTTCACGGCATCGAAAACCTGCTCCTTGGGGGTAATGTCGTCGGCCTCGCCCGCGAGCAGGTAGACGGGGCAGCGCACGTCCTTGAGGGAGAGACGCCGGCCGAGACCGATGAATTCGCCCTTGGCCAGGCGGTTCTCCTTGAACAGCTCGACGATGGCCTGCAGGTACCAGCGCCCCGGCAGGTCGATGGGATTCTCGTACCAGCGCTCGAAGGTCTCCGACTTGCTGACGTAGTCGGCGTCGTCCAGGTGGCGGTAGAGGTCCATGTACTTCTCAAAGTACTGCTGCTCGGCGTGCATGTTCTTCCAGCCCTGCAGCATGAAGCGGCCCTTCATCAATCCGCCGCCCAGAGCGACCAGCTCCTCGAAGAAACTGGTCGGCACCTGGTCCACCAGGCGCCGCAGCGGGCCATCGCCGGCCTGGGTATCGATGGGCGCGCCGGCCAGCACCAGCGAGCGCACCTTGTCCGGAAAGCGCGCGGCGTACATCGCCGACATCCAGCCGCCCTGGCACAGGCCAACCAGGTTGACGCGCCCGCCAAGATCGTCGACGCAGACGTTCATCTCCGCCAGGTAGGTGTCGATGCTGAAGTCCTTCATCTCGGGTGTAGCGCTTTTCCAGTCGGTCACGAGCACGCGCTTGACGCCGTTCTTCTGCAGGGTCTCGACCAGGCTCTGGCCCTTGTGGTAGTCGGCGATCGCCGCCGAGTGACCGGCATAGGGCGCATCGACGATGGTCGCCACCTCCCAGGCCCCGTCCGGTGCAAAGTTGCGCAGCCGCATGGTGCTGAGGTCGAGCATCACCTCGTTCCTGGTTGCAAAGCGCGGCGGCGGCGGGACATTCAGCTTTTCCGTCTCCTCGACGAAAGCGACGTTCCTGCGCAAGAGGTCGAGTTCCTCCTCGCCGATCTCCTCGGCCATATTGACCGCGGCGGTGAAAGGCCAGAACAGGGGGATGCTGTTCTCCGCCGGAATGCAGCGATGCGGCCGGGCCGGCTTATTCATGATTTCCTCCTCTCGCGGTGGAGCCCTCGAGACTTCGCACCCAGACCGCCAGTTCGGGCCGTGCGGCGCGCAGCCCGGCAATCTTGGCGTCCTTTGTGATCGATCCGCTCAACGTGAAGGCCTCCCGTGCCGGCCGCCATGCAGATGCAGCCACCCGTGGATGCGCTGCAGGTGGCGCATGCTGGACGGCATGCGATGAGAGATCATGCGGCAGACCAGGATCTTCGCCAAGTTCTCCAGCGGCAGCCACGCCAGCGCATAGGTCCAGACCAGGAGGGCGTATTGCCAGCCGATCGGGGTGACGAACCAGCCGTAGACAGCAGCCAGAGTACCCAGCACCTGGGTCGCCTCCGTGCCGGCGAAGAGCCGCCAGTTCGGCCAGGGGCGCTGCCAGAACCAGCCGGAATTGCGCGCCACGTAGAGCGTCAGGTGGCCGGCCACCAGCAGCTTCAGGAAGATCACCGTCTGGATCACGTCGCGCGGCAGCTGCAGATAGGTCTCCGCAAACCAGAACAGCAGGAAGGTCTCGACCACGCCGACCAGGCCCAGCACCAGGGATACGGTGAGCACCCGCTGCATGTCCCAGCGCACCGGCTTGGGAGCGATGGCGGCGTTGTCATAGGCGATCATCATGATCGGGAAATCGTTGAGGATGGCCAGCAGCACGATCATCACCGCGGTAAGCGGGTAGAAGTTGAAGACGATAATCGACAGCGTCATGAACACCAGCACGCGGATCGTCTCGGCGATGCGGTAGGTGGCGTAGCTGGTCATGCGCTCGAAGATGCGGCGCGCTTCCTCGACCGCGCTGCCGATGACCGCAAGCCCCTCGCCGGTCAGCACCAGGTCGGCGGCAGCACGCGCGGCGTCGGTGGCGCCGCTGACGGCGATGCCGACATCGGCCTGAGCCAACGCCGGGGCATCGTTCACGCCGTCCCCCGTCATGCCGACGATGTGATCGCGATCCTGCAGGACCTTGACGATGCTGTGCTTGTGCTCAGGAAAGACCTCGGCGAAGCCGTCGGCGGCCTCAATGTCCTCGTCGTTGCGGTGGCCGCCGTCGTCGTCGAACAGCGCCCCGGCGCGCAGAATGTTGCCGCCGAGGTTCAGCCTCTGCGCCATTTCGCGCGCGATGGCGACATTGTCGCCGGTGACCATCTTGATCTCCAGGCCCATGGCCCCGGCGGTCCGGATGGTTTCGGCGGTATCTTCGCGCGGCGGATCGAAGAGCGGCAGGAGGCCGAGAAAGCGCCAGGCGCCGGCGCTCTCTTCTCCCGCGTCCCGGCGCGCCACGCCGAGGGTGCGGTAGCCCCTGCGCGCCAACTCGTCGACGGCCTCCTCGGCCTGCCGGCGCCTTGCCTCGTCGGGGGCGGCGAGATCGAGGATCACCTGCGGTGCGCCCTTGGCGACCTGCAAACGGCGTCCGTCATGCTCGATATCGGCATCCGTCTGCTTGCGCACCGGATCGAAGGGCCGAAAGGCGACCTGGTTGTAGCCCCGCAGTTTGTCCGGGTCGCCGAGGGCATGCAGAATGGCGCCGTCTATGGGATCTCCGTCGGCATCGATCCGCGAGGCCAGTGCCGCAGAGAGCAGAATCTCGTTGTCGTCCTTCGCCTCGGCCAGCACCGGCGCGCCGACCTGCAGCTCGTTCTTGGTCAGTGTGCCGGTCTTGTCGGAGCAGAGGATGTCCATGCCGGCCAGTTCCTCGATGGAAACCAGCCGAGAGACAATAGCCTTGAGGCGCGCCAGCGCCGCGGCGCCGACCGCCATGGTGACCGAGAGCACCGCCGGCAGCGCCACGGGAATGGCGGCCACGGTGAGGATCAGGGCGAAGAGCAGGGTTTGCACCAGCGGGTCGCCGCGCCACAGGGCGACCAGCAAGATGCTCGCCACCAGGCCGATGGTGCCGAGGATAAGGAAATTGCCGATCTTCAGCACCGCTTCCTGAAAGTGTGAGCGGCGGCCGGCGCTTTCCACCAG
The DNA here is from genome assembly GCA_050290145.1 of Kiloniellaceae bacterium. Classification (GTDB taxonomy): domain Bacteria; phylum Pseudomonadota; class Alphaproteobacteria; order Kiloniellales; family Kiloniellaceae; genus Pelagibius. The sequence goes on from JBNKHC010000366.1 coordinate 3,545, forward strand.
CCTGGCGGTGCGCCCGAAATAGGTGTCGCTGCCGGTCGCGGTGACCACGGCGGTCATTTCGCCCTGGCGCGCGATGGAGCCGGAGTAAGCGACGTCGCCGACCTTCTTGTCGACCGGCAGGGACTCGCCGGTCAGTGCCGACTGGTCGACGCTGAGGTAGTCACCCTTGGCCAGCGTGGCGTCGGCGGGCACGATGTTGCCGAGGCGCAGGGCAATGACGTCGCCGGGCACCAGCGCCGCTGCCTCGACGGTCCGCCAGCTGCCGTCGCGCAGTACCCGGGCTTTCAAGGCAAGGCTCTGCTTCAGGGCTTCGATGGCGTTGTCGGCCTTGTACTCCTGCCAGAAGCCGACGGCGGCGTTGATCAGCAGCATGGCGCAGATGATCGCAAAGTCTTGCCAGCGCTGAGCCGCGCCGGAGAGGACCGCCGCCACCTCGATCATCCACGGGATCGGCCCCCATAAGTAGGACAGGAAACGGCTTAGCGCGCTGCGATGCGCCTCTGCGATGGCGTTGGGGCCATAGCGCTCCAGACGGGCGCCGGCTTCGGCGCTGGTCAGGCCCTGTTCGAGGTTGTCTTTGCCCTCAACGACCTTCGCGCCTTCGGGCGTGCGTTCCGGTTCTGAACCCGGCACTACCGGCTTGCGGCACGGGAAGGGATGGATGGTCGCCTGCGGGGCAGGCCCTTTGCTGTGGTCGTGTGCTGTCATGCCAAGCTGAACCTCGGTTCATGCCGGCGCGCGGGAAAGCGGCGCGTCGCTGCGCCTTCAGCTGCTGGGAGGCTGTGCGGCTGAAGAGCAGAGGATACTGCCCTGATAAACTCTTCGCCCGCCCTCGGAGGCTTTCACTTCCACCTGGTCTTTACGTAGTCAGCCGGGCCCTGCTTGCAATGGCCGCGGCGTTCTGAAGCAGGGGGCCGCGCGGCTAGAGCCCCTCGGCCAAGGCCTCTATCTGGCGCAGCAGTTCCTCTGGGATCCCAACGCCATCGCGCAGCGCCTCGGCACGGCGCAGCTGCTCGCGCTCGCCGGGAATCTGGACCGGCTGCGCGGGGTCGGCCGGCGGTGTCTCGCGGATCAGGCGGCGGAAGCGCTCCACGGCGGCTTCGTACTGCGCAGCGCCCAGCAGGCGGGCGGGGTCGAGCAGCAGGAAGAAATGGCCGGTCCCGCAGGGCCGCTCCGGGTAGTCGGTCCAGGGCGAGACGTCGGTCAGGAATCGCGCGCCGCTCAGCACGCCGGAGAGCAGGTCCACCGCCTGGGAAAGGCCCGAGCCCTTGTGCCCGCCGAAAGGCAGGAGAAAGCCTTCCAGGGCCGCCACCGGATCGGTGGTCGGCTTGCCGGCGGCATCCACCGCCCAGCCTTCGGGAATGGAAGCGCCTTCGTCCCGCGCCTTGCGGATCTTGCCGCGCGCCGCGACGCTCATCGCCATGTCGAGGATGAAGTGCGGCGCGCCCGGGCAGGGTGCGGCGATCGACAGGGGGTTGTTGCCCAGCCGCGCCTCGCGGCCGCCCCAGGGGGCGATGGTGGTGGAGGCGTTGGTGCCGCTGATCAGCACCAGGCCCCTCTCGCAGGCCTTCAGCGCATAGGGGGCCAGCGCCCCCAGGTGGTTGGAGTTGCGGCAGCCGACATAGGCGAGGCCGCTTTCCGCCGCCATCTCGAAGCCGGCTTCCAGGGCGGTCATGGCGACCGCCGGCCCCAGGCCGTTGTCCCCGTCGACCAGCGCCAGCGACGGCGCCTTGCGCTCCACCGTGATCTCCGCAGCGGCGGTGATGCCGTCCAGTCCGAGACGCTCGCTGTAGAGCAGCACGCGGAGCACGCCGTGGGTACCAATTCCCATCAGGTCGCCCTCCACGAGAATATCCGCGGTGAGGGCGGCGTGGCGCGGGGCGGCCCCGGCGGCGGTCAGCGCCGCCTCGGCGAGGCGCAGCAGCGGCGCCCGTTCGACAGTCACGGTTTTGGTCATATCTCGGCAGCCTCGCGCAAGCTCTTGGAGGATGGGCCTAACCATAGGCCGACCGGGCAGCGATTCGCCGCCCAATCTTCGCTGCCCGCCATAAGTTCCGCTGCGCCGGCGCGCCGCCACGGCCTTGCCCCTTGCTTATGACCGTGCTGCTATTTCTTATTACCGCAGACAGGGCCATGGCATTACGGTTCCATAGGAAATTCGTGCCCGGCACCGAAGTCCGGAAATGCGACCGGATAACGGCACATAATGACCGGCAAGAGCAGAAACGGCAGCTGAGCCCGGGCACACGACCATCGATAAAAGGGAGGAGTCGATGGCGGCGGCGCACAAGTCTGCCCCTTATCTCCATGCCGCCGCGCGGCGCATGGCCAGCACGAGGCCCATGACCAACGCAAGACTGGGGCCGGAGGACCAAAGGTGACCTCCGACTACCTGCCGTTCCACCCCAATCCCAAGAAGCCCGACTTCGCGGTGCCTGCCGGCGCGGTCGATGCGCACTGCCATGTCTTCGGCCCGGCGGCGGTCTTCCCCTTTGCGCCGGAACGCAAGTACACGCCCGTCGACGCGCCCAAGGAGAAGCTCTTTGCGCTGCGCGACTACCTGGGCTTCAGCCGCAACGTCATCGTCCAGGCTTCCTGCCACGGCCGCGACAACCGGGCCCTGGCCGACGCGCTGATCGCCGCCCGGGGGCTGGCCCGCGGCGTCGCCGTGCTGGACCCGGAAATCGGCGACGACGAGCTGGCCGCGCTGGACCGCGCCGGGGTACGCGCCGCCCGCTTCAACTTCGTCAAGCGCCTGGTCGACAACGCGCCCAAGGACGTCTTCCGCAAGGTCGCCGAGCGCGTCACCGCCCTGGGCTGGCATACCGTGGTTTACTTCGAGGCCGCCGACCTGGACGACTTGATGCCCTTCCTGGCCTCCCTGCCCGGCATCGTTGTCATCGACCATATGGGCCGGCCCGATGTCGCCAAGGGCTGTGACGACCCGGCTTTCCAGAAGCTGATCCGCTTTCTCGACGACAACCCGAACATCTGGGTCAAGGCCTCCTGCCCCGAGCGCCTGACCGTCGCGGGGCCGCCCTACGACGACGTGGTGCCCTTCGGGCGCGCGCTGGTCACGCGCTTTCCCGACCGCGTGCTGTGGGGCACCGACTGGCCGCATCCCAACATGAAATCGCACATCCCCGACGACGGCGCGCTGGTCGACTGGATCCCCCGCATCGCCGAGACCGAGGCCCTGCAGCGGGCACTGCTGGTCGACAACCCCCTGCGCCTCTACTGGCCCGAAGAAGCCGGAGCGGCGTCTTGAGCGGAACGGCCAAGGAGCGGAGCTGGAGCGAGCGCCTGATCGCGGCGCTGGCCGCGGTGATGTGCGTCGCCTGCATCCTGTGGAACATCGAGACGCCGACCCGCCTGGGCGTCGCCATCCTGACCGAGCAGTACCTGGCCTTCCAGCTGGGCCTGGCGCTGACCATCGCCTTCCTGCGCTTCGGCCCCTCGGGCGACCGCAAGGCGCGCGTCGGCCTGATCGACGGCGTGGCGGCCATCGCCTGCTTCCTGGTGCTGATGTATGCGGCCTGGGATTTCTCCTACCTGCTGCGCGAACAGGCCTACCGCCCGCCGGAGATCACCGTCATCGGGCTGGTCGTCACCCTGGCGGTCATGGAGGGCATCCGGCGGCGCGCCGGCTGGACGCTCTTCGTCATCGTCGCCGCCTTCCTGGTCTACGCGCTCTTCGCCGACAAGGTGCCCGGCCAGCTCATCGGCAAGGCGCTGTCGCCGGTGCGCCTGGTGCAGTACGTCGGCTTCGACCCCAGTGCCGTCTTCTCGACGCCGCTGGTCGTCGGCACGGTCATCGTGCTGCTCTTCGTCTTCTTCGGGCAGCTGCTCTTCGCCGCGGGCGGCGGCGCCTTCTTCACCGACCTGGCCATCGCCGCCACCGGGCGCTCGCGCGGCGGCAGCGCCAAGATCTCCGTCGTCGGCTCAGCCCTCTTCGGCACCATCTCGGGCAGCGCGGTTTCCAACGTGGTCACCACGGGCGTCGTCACCATTCCGTTGATGCAGCGCGGCGGCTATTCCCGCAAGGACGCCGGCGCGATCGAGGCGGTGGCCTCCACCGGCGGGCAGCTCACCCCGCCGATCATGGGCGCCGCCGCCTTCCTCATGGCCGAGTTCCTCGACATCTCCTATCTGACCGTCGCCGCGGCGGCGCTGATCCCGGCGCTGCTCTACTACGTCAGCGTCTTCATCCAGGTCGACCTCATCGCCGGGCGCGACCGCATCAGCCACGGCGACGAAGAGGCGCTCAGCGTGATGGACGTGCTGCGCGCCGGCTGGCATTTCGTGCTGCCGCTGGGGGTTCTGCTCGCCGCGCTCTTCTGGTGGCGCTACGACCCCGAGGACTCGGCGCTCATGGCCTCCATCGCCATCGTCCTGGTCGGCTTCCTGCGCGGCTACCGGGGCGAGCGCCTGACCCTTGCCAAACTGCGCAACGTCTTCGTCGATACCGGCACCTCCATGGTGGACCTGATCCTGGTGGTGGCGGCGGCCGGCTTCGTCATCGGCATCCTCAACATCACCGGCCTGGGCTTCGCCCTCACCCTGGTGCTGGTCAACGCCATCGGCGAGAACCTCTTCCTGCTGCTGCTGGTCTCGGCGCTGATCTGCACCCTGCTCGGCATGGGCATGCCGACCTCGGGCGTCTACGTGCTGCTGGCCGCCCTGGTTGCGCCTTCGCTGGTGCAGGCCGGCGTGCCGGCGATCGCCGCGCACCTCTTCATTCTCTACTTCGGCATGATGTCGATGATCACGCCGCCGGTGGCGCTGGCCGCCTTCGCAGCGGCGACCATCACCAAGGCCGACCCCCTGGGCACCGGCTTCGCCGCCATGCGGGTCGGCTGGGCCGCCTACATCATCCCCTTCATCTTCGTCGGCTCGCCCGCCCTGCTGCTGGAGGGATCCTGGGGCGCCATCGCCGCCGCCACCGTTCTTTCGATCATCGGGGTCACCGCCATCTGCGCCGGCATGGTCGGCTTCTTCCACTGCCGCCTCGGCCTGCCGGCGCGCTTGATACTCGCCGCGCTGGGGCTGGGCGCCCTGCCGGTCGGCTACCTGCCGGCGGGCTGGGACAAGATCCACATCGCCTGCGCCGTGGCGGCGCTCGGCTTCGCCGCCAGCCTGATGTTTCTTAAGCGCGGGACCGCCCGGGACAGCCAGGTCCCCAGAGAATCGACGGATTGAATCGACGGATTGATTCGACGGATTGAATCAACTGACTGAAAGAAATTCAGCACGGGAGGAAAACCAATGAGAACCTTTGCCAAAGCCCTTGCCCTGGGACTGCTCGGCAGTTCCCTCTTGACGGCCGGCGCCCTGGCCCAGGTGGTGACCGTCGCCACCGGTGCCCAGGGCTCGCTGGCCTATAACTCCGGCCAGGCCGTCGCCAAGGTGGCCAACGACGCCGGCATCACCGCGCGCACCCAGCCGCTGGTCGGCTATCTGCCGCTGATCAACACAGGTGAGGTCGACTTCGGCTTCTCCAACGGCGTGGAGGCCGAGTTCGCCCACTCCGGCACCGGCAACTACGACCGCGCCAACCCCAACATCCGTCTGGTCGGCGTCATGTTCCCGCTGCGCACAGGCCTGATGGTGGTGGCCGATACCGGCATCAAGACCATCGCCGACCTGAAGGCCAAGGCCGGCGAGCTGCGCATCGCCTCGGAATACACCTCCTCCACCATCATCCCCTATTACATCGGCGGCGCGCTGGCCAACGGCGGCATGACCTACGACGACTTCCAGAAGGTGCCGGTCTCCAGCTTCGTCAAGGGCATCCAGGCCCTGGGCGACGGCCTGGTCGACGTGACCCTGATCAGCCTCAACTCCGGCGCCGGCAAGCAGGTCGAGGCCAAGATGCAGGACCGCGGCGGGCTGCAGTACGTCTCGCTCGACAACTCGCCGGAGGGGATCAAGGCCTTCAAGGATTTCCTGCCGGCGGGGAAGATCGTATCGCAACCGCAGAACGACAACATCCCCGGCCTGAAGGAAGCCGCCAACATCATCGAGGTGCCCTGGATGATGCTGACCCACGCCGACGCGGACGAGGACCTGGTCTACCGCATGACCAAGGCGGTGGCCGAGAACAACGAGGCCCTCAAGGCCTCCTTCGGGGCCTTTGGCCGCGCCAAGCTGGCGGAGATGGCGCCGGCCAACGCCGTGCCCTACCACCCCGGCGCCCTGCGCTACTACAAGGAAGCCGGCATCAAGGTCGGCGAATGAGCCCTGCGGGAGCCGCCCGCCGCCGGCGGCTCCCGCCATTTGCACTGCGAAAGGACAAGACCGCCCATGACACAGGAAATCCGTGGGACGATGACCCGGCTGACCGCCGCCGACGGCCATGAACTGGACTGCTGGATGGAGCCCGCAAGAGGCGAGCGCCTGGGCGGCCTCGTCATCCTGCAGGAAATCTTCGGCGTCACCGACCAGCTGAAAGGCGTCGCCGCGCACTACGCCGCCCTCGGCTACGACGTCGCCATCCCGGCGCTCTTCGACCGCAAGCAGCGCGGCGCCGTGTTTCCTTTCGACCAGGGCCCGAAAGGCCGCGAACTCATGCTGGCCGCCGACCTCTCCGAGACCATGACCGACGTCAAGGCCGCGGTGAAGGCCCTCAGCGAGAAGGGCGGCAAGGTCGCGGTCATGGGCTTCTGCTGGGGCGGCGGCCTGGCCCTGCGCGCCGCCCAGGTGCTGGACGTCGCCGGCGGTATCTCCTTCTACGGCACGCGCCTGCCGCAGTACCTGGACCGCCCGCTGAAGGCGCCGCTGCTGTGCCACTGCGGCAGCACCGACGAGCACGTGCCCATGGAGATGGTCGAGCAGATGAAGGACTACCTGCCCGAGGCCGAGGTGCACATCTACGAGGCCGGCCACGCCTTCGCCAACAATGCGCGCCCGAGCTACGTGTCCGAGGCGGCCGAGCTGGCGCACCAGCGCAGCGAAGCCTTCCTCGCCAAGGTGCTGGGCTGAGCGGCGCGGCGCATGAGCGAGGATGCCGGCAGGGCGCCGCTGAGAGCCATCACTTCCGGCGCCTTCGCCGCGGCGCTGGAACGGCTGCTGCCGCTCTACCGCAGCGCCAGCGGCCGCGCGGTGGAGCTGTCTTTCGGCTCCTCCCTGGGCGCCGCGCACGACTCCATCCCCACCCGTCTGGCCGAGGGCGAACGCTTCGACGTTTACTTCCTGGCCCGCAGGGCGCTGGACGACTTCACCGCGCAAGGCTTCATCCGCGCGGGCAGCGGCATCGACCTGGTGGAATCGCACATTGGCGCGATGGTGCGCAGCGGAGATCCGGCGCCCGACATCGGCAGTGTCGAGGCCTTCCGCAAAACCCTGCTGGCCACCCGCGCCGTGGCGCACGCGGCCAGCGCCAGCGGCATCTATCTCTCCACCGAGGTCTTTCCCGCCCTGGGGATCGCCGAGCAGATGAAAGAGACGGCGCGGACCGTCTACAGCGAGCGGGTGGGTCGCGTCGTCGCGCGCGGCGAAGCCGACCTCGGCTTCCAGCAGATCAGCGAGATCCTGCCCATCGAAGGCGTGAAGATTGTCGGGCGGCTGCCCACCGAGTTCCGCCGCCCCTTCGTGTTCTGCGCGGGCATCGGCGCCACCTCGAAGAAGGTGGAGGAAGCCAGGCACCTGCTGCGCTTCCTGGCCTCCGAGGAAGCCGCGCCGGTCATTCGCGAGACCGGCCTCGACCCGCTGTTTCCCGAAATCCCCTGAGCGGCTGTCCGGGGGCGGTCGCTATTCTTCGGCGGCGAAGCCGCTGCCGGCCTGCTTATAGGCCTTGCGGGGCGGCGCGAAGATGTCCATGACCACCATGCCCTCATCGCCCGCCACCATGGTGTGCGGCAGGCCGCCCGGCGTGCGCCAGAAATCGCCGGGCTTCACCGCCACCTCCTCCTCGCCCTGGTAGCGCAGGCCCGAGCCGGAGAGGCAGTGGCCCCATTGCTCCTCGGGGTGGTGATGCAGCGTGCCCTTGGCGCCCGCCTCGAAGCGGACGATCGAGATCTGCGCATGCTCGCCGGAAAAGACGGTGGTCGTGATCCCCGGCGCGAGTTCCCGGGGCACCCCGCCCGCGGCGCTGTCGATGTTGAAGAAAAGCTGCTCCTGCATGGTCTCGGTGGGCCTCCCTCTCGTGGCGGGGCCTTGCGCCGCCGTCTTTTTTCACTCCGGCAGTGTCGCATCTGGCGTCGATCCTGTCGCCCCTTTGCGGCGCTAAATAGCCGTTTCTTATGCCCCGGGATCAAGTTTGATGTGGTCCGCCCGGGGCACGCTGGCGATAGTGGACCCCGGGTAGGGCCGGCCGAGGGAAAGGACGCTTGAGATGGCCAGAATCGTCGGAGGGATCGGCGCCTCGCACTCGCCGACCATCGGTTTCGCCAAGGACACCAACAAGGCAGCCGACCCTGACTGGGCGCCGATCTTCGCGGGCTTCGAGGAAATCAGGCGCTGGGTCAAGGCGCAGGACATCGACGTCCTCTTTATGATCTACAACGATCACATCTCCTCCTTCTTCTTCGACCACTACTCGGCCTTCGCGCTGGGCGTGGACGACAGCTACCGCCCCGCCGACGAGGGCGGCGGCCCGCGCGACCTGCCGCCGCTGAAGGGACAAGCCGCGCTGGCCCGCCACATCGCCTCGGCCCTGGTGGCCGACGAGTTCGACATGTCTTTCTTCCAGGCGAAGCCACTGGACCACGGCTGCTTCTCGCCGCTGTCGATGATCGCCGGCGGTGAAGAGGGCTGGTCCGGCAGCATCGTGCCGCTGCAGGTCGGCGTGCTGCAGTTTCCCATTCCCAACGCCAAACGCTGCTACCGGCTGGGACAGTCCCTGCGCAAGGCGGTGGAGAGCTTCCCCGACGACGATCTGAAGGTCGCGGTCATGGCCACCGGCGGCCTCTCGCACCAGGTCCACGGCGAGCGCTGCGGCTTCAACAACGAGGAATGGGACGAGAGGTTTCTCGATCTGCTGGAAAGCGACCCGGCGGCGCTGACCGAGCTGCGCCTGGCGGACTACGCGGAGTTGGGCGGGATGGAGGGCGCCGAGGTCATCATGTGGCTGATCATGCGCGGCGCGCTCTCGGACAAGGTGAAGCGCGTGCATCGCACGGCTTACCTGCCCTCCATGACCAACATCGCCACGGTCATCTATGAAGACCTCGGCGCGGCACCGGCGCGGAAAGAGGTTGAGGCTTACCGGGAACACATGACCCGCGAGCTGGCCGGCGTCGAGAAGCTGGAGGGCACCTACCCCTTCACCCTGGAGCGCAGCCACAAGGCCTTCCGCGTGAACGACTTCCTGCACCGGCTGACAGAACCGGAGCACCGCAGGCGCTTCCTGGAAGATCCGGAGACGCTGTTCGAAGACTTCGGCCTCAGCGGGGAGGAACGCGACCTCATCCGCCAGCGCAAGTGGATCGAGATGATCCGCTACGGCGTCAGCTTCTTCGTCATCGAGAAGATGGCCGCCGTCGTCGGCCGCTCCAACCCCGAGATCTACGCCGCCTTCCGCGGCGAGGATCTGGAGACCTTCCAGAAGTCGCGCAAGGTAGCGATGCAGTACTCGGTGGCCGGCGGCGACAAGGCCAAGGAACTCGGCAAGCGCTAGCCGGCCTTGGCCTCGCGCTGCTGGGCCTCGCGGGCCAGGGCGGCCAGGCGGTAGAAGCCGTGCGCCATCTTCGAATAGGGCGTCAGCAGGAAGAAGGCGAGCACCGATCCCAGGTGCAGCGCCAGCAGCCAGGGCACCGCCGCCGTGCCGCTGGCCGCATAGAGCACGAGACCCGAGAGGCTGACGAAGAACAGCAGCAGCACGAAAGCCATCTCGCCGCCCCAGACGCGCGGCGCGCCCAGGTCGCGCTCGCCCTTCACCTTCAGCATCGCCAAGCGCAGCGTGCCGAGGCACAGCAGGATGCCGCCCGAAAGGCCGAGCAGCTTGGGCAGGCTGAAGAGACCGTAAGGCGCCGGCAGGTCGAAGAGGTAGTGCATCAGCGTCGCGACGCTGGTCGCGGCGAAGCACAGCAGGAAACCGTAGAGCGTCGCCTGGTGGGCGAAGCGCCGCTCGTTGGAATAGCGGTCGCCCTTCTCGAAATTGCAGCCCTGTCCCTGGCCGCCGTCGAGGTTGCGCAGCACCGCCGCGTCCTTGAAGGCCGCCGCCAGGTGACGCCCGCGCAAGGGGGCGCCGCCGACCTCCCGCCAATAGCGCCTGAGCCCCACGGCCAGCGCCGCCAGCGGCAGCAGGAAGGCCGGCAGGAAGACCGCCACCATGGCGTTGTGCGACAGGAAGGCGTAGAAACCCTGCCCGGCTTCCGGGCGCAACGCCTGGATGAGCAGCAGCAGGACGGCGAAGCCGGCGACCAGCGCCGCCGCGACGGCCACGCCGTGGCGGTGGAAGACTCCGCCCAGCGCCGCCGGCCAGGCGCAGCGGGTCCAACTCTGCTGGCGTACCTCGGCCAGGGCGCCCGGGACGTTCAGGTCGAACTCGTGGGGCGCGGTGTACTGGCAGGAATAGTAGCAGCCCCGGCAGTTGTGGCAGAGGTTGGCGAGCTGGGTCATGTCGCCGTCGCTGAAGGCCTTCTGCCGCGTCATCGCCGGAAAGACCGCGCAGAAGCCCTCGCAGTAGCGGCAGGCGTTGCAGATCTCCATCTGCCGCCGTGCCTCGGCGAGGGCCGCTTCGTCCCCGCGGTCGCCGGCGAACTGCAGGAGGGAAGGTGAAGTTGCATCAGAGGACATGATCGGCCGCCTCCCTGCCGGCGATGCGTCCGAAGACGGTGCCGATGGTCATCCCGAAGCCGGCGAGATAGCCCTCGCCCAGCACGTTGCCCGCCATGATCTCTCCGGCCGCCCAGACGTTGGCGTAGCGGCCGTCCCCAACACCTTCGGGGCCGGTGACCCTCGCCGTCTCGTCGACCTTGAGGCCCAGGTAGGTGAAGGTGACGCCGGGGCGCAGCAGGTAGCCGTAATAGGGCGGCGTATCGAGGGGCCGCGCCCAGTTCGTCTTTTCCGGCGAGACCCCCGCGGTCGCCAGTCCGTCCAGCTCGGTCGGATGGAAGGCGCCCTCCCGGCAGGCCCGGTTGAAGCCCTCGACGGTCTCCTTCAGCGCCGGCGCCGGCAGGCCCAGGCGCTGGGCCAGGCCCTCGATGGTCTCGGCCTTTTCCGGCGGGAAGACCGTGGGCATGAAGAGGTCGATGCTCTTGTGGTCGATGATCGCGTAGGCCATCTGGTCGGGCTGCGCCGCCACCAGCCGCCCCCAGATGGCGTAGCGCTTCGGCCAGACGTCCTCGCCTTCGTCGTAGAAGCGCTGGCCGTCCTTGTTCACGACGATGGAGAAGGGCACGCAGTCGATGCGCGTGGCGATGCCGCCGTCGTACTTGGGCGCGCGGCCGTCGATGGCGACGGCGTGGCACTGGGTCGGATCGCCGATGCTCTCCGCGCCCTGGTCCAGCAGGTCCTTCAGCACCACGCCCCTGTTGTAGGGCGTGCCGCGGATCAGGAAATTGCGCGCCGAGGGGCCCCAAGCCCGCGCCAGCCAGTCGATGTCGGCCTGGAAGCCGCCGGCGGCCAGCACCGCGGCCTTGCCCTCGATCCGCAGCCTTTCGCCATTCAGCTCGACCTCCACATGGGTGAAGCGGCCGTCCTCGATCCCGACGTGGACGACCTGGGCCTCGTAGACGGCGCGCACGCCGAGGTCTTCCGCCGTGTTGTAGTAGGCGTTGACCAGGGCCTTGCCGCCGCCCAGGAAGAAGGCGTTGGTGCGCGACAGGGAGAGCGTGCCCGAGAGCGAGGGCTGAAAGCGCACGCCGTGGGCCTCCATCCACGGCAGGCAGGCCTCGGACTCGCGGATGGCCATGCGGGCGAGGCCCTCGTCGGTCTTGCCCTTGGTCACCCGCAGCAGGTCCTCGAAATACTCTTCTTCCTCGTAAGTCTCGGTCAGCACCGAGAGCGGCCCGCGGTGCATGCAGCGGAAGTTGCGGGTATGGCGGCTGTTGCCGCCGCGATAGGGCTTCGGCGCGCCTTCCAGGATCAGCACGGAAGCGCCCTTCTCCGCCGCCGTGATGGCGGCGCAGAGCGCCGCGTTGCCGCCGCCCACCACGACCACGTCCCAGCTGGTCTCGACTAGCGATCTGTCAGACATTTCACTTTCCATGGAAGACACGTCAGCGCTTCGCGATCTGTCGCCGGATTACGCGCTGTCCGGCAGGACAACGGCGCGCAGCTGGCGCAGGCGGGCGCGGTGCGCCGCCTCGATGTGCCGGCGCATGACCTGTTCGGCCTTGGCGGCGTCGCGGGCGCGCAGGGCGTCCAGAACCTCCGCATGCTCGGCCACGGCCTCGCGCACACGGTCCGATTCGGAGAGGGTCGAGCGCCCGAGGATCAGCAGCGTCTTCTCCAGGCTGTCCACCGACCTGGTCAGGTAACGGTTGCGAGCCGCGTCCAGCAGCGTGCGGTGGAACTGCTTGTTGAGCGCGTAGCTGCGCAGACCGTCGCCCTCGGCCGCGCTCAGCTCCTCGTTCAGGGC
>JBNKHC010000367.1:0-2935 GCA_050290145.1 Kiloniellaceae bacterium
GGCGCCCCGCGCGACCCCTTCATCGACCACTACTTCAAGCGCATCGACCCGCGTGTCGCCGAGACCTTCACGCCGGAGCAGTGCGAGGCGATCAAGACCATGTTCGGGGCCCGCGGCATGGCCCAGCACGCGGTGGAGGTCCGCCGCTCGCTGCCGATCGGCCGGCGCCGCTACTACCTGGTGCTGCTGCTGGGCCGCGAACGCCGCACCTTCGGCCGCCTCTACAGCGAAGGGGCGATCTCCGGCTCCTTCAACCTGCTGGGCTACGCCATCACGGCCGCGCTGTGGACGCTGCCGGCGGCCGGCGCCGCGCTGCTGCTGCAGGCCATTCTCTGAAATCCCTTCCCCTGACGCCTTTGGCACGAGGACGTCAGCATGAACATCGCCCCCGAATGACAGCCGAGGGGCGTCGGGCTATGCTCGGAGCCATGCCCGTTCCACCGAACAGTCACCTCGCCATGATGGCGTCCGATCCGGCTGCCGAGCTGACCCGCGCCAACGCTGCCGGCCTGATCGCCCGCGGCCTGACCCGCAGCTTCACCGCCCACGGCCTGGTGAGCCTGCCGGAGTTCACCCTGCGCTCGGGCCGGCGCGCCGACCTCTTCTGCCTCGACGCCAAGAGCCGCATCACCATCGTCGAGATCAAGTCGAGCGTGGAGGACTTCCGCACCGACCAGAAGTGGCCCGACTATCTGGACTACTGTGATTATTTCTACTTCGCGGTGCCGCAGAGCTTCCCCCAGGAGCTGATCCCCGAGGACCAGGGGCTGATGGTGGCCGACGGCTACGGCGCCACGGTGATCCGCGAGTCCGCCGAGCTGACCCTCAACGCCGCGCGGCGCCGCGCCCTGGTGCTGCAGTTCGCCCAGCTCGCGGCCCAGCGCCTGCAGAGCCTGATCGACCCGGACGCCCTGCCGGGCGCGCTCGAGAGTTTCTGACAAAGAGCGCCGGGGAGGCAGCGGCAGTCAGCCGCCGCCCAGACGCGCGATCGTCGCCGTGGTGGAGTGGCCCGGTGACAGTTCGGCCAGCACGACCTTTCCGCCATAGGCCTGCACGATGTCGGCGCCCACCACCTGCTCGACGCTGTAGTCGGCGCCCTTGACCAGCACGTCGGGCTTCAGCGCCTCGATCAGCGCCAGCGGCGTGTCCTCGCCGAACAGCACCACGCGGCTGACGCTGGCCAATGAAGCCAGCACCGCGGCCCGCGCGGCCTCGCCCTGCACCGGGCGCGTCTCCCCTTTCAGCCGGCGCACCGAGGCGTCGCTGTTGAGGCCGACGATCAGGCGGTCGCAGGCGGCGCGCGCCTGTTCCAGCAGCGAGACGTGGCCCGGATGCAGCAGGTCGAAGCAGCCGTTGGTGAAGCCGATCTTGAGGCCCGCCTTGCGCCACTGCGCCACCTGCTCGCCGAGACTGTCGAGGTCGACCACCTTGGCTTCGGCGGCGAGCAGGTCGGAGGCGAGCAGGGCATGCAGGATCTCGGCCGGCCGCGCCACGGCGGTGCCCAGCTTGCCGACCACGATGGCCGCCGCCACGTTGGCGAGCTGCGCCGCGGTCACCTGGTCCAGCCCCGCGCCCAGCGCGGCGGCGAAGGTGGCGACCACGGTGTCGCCGGCGCCCGAGACGTCATAGACCTCCCGCGCCTCGGCCTTCAGATGACAGACATCCGTGCCGCCCGCGCGCCCCTGGCCCGAAACCAGCGTCATGCCCTGTTCGCTGCGCGTGGCCAGCACCGCGCCGATGCCGGCATCGGCGATGACCTTGCGCGCCGCCGCCGCCACCGCGTCGTCGTCGCCGGTGGCGAGGCCGCTGGCCTCGGCCAGCTCGCGGCGGTTGGGCGTCACCCAGGTGGCGCCGCGGTAGCGGGCGAAGTCGCGCCCCTTGGGATCGACGATGACCGGGCAACCGCGCTCGCCCGCCGCGGCCACCACGGCGGCGATCAGCGCCTCGTCCAGCAGACCCTTGCCGTAGTCGGAGAGAATGACCGCCGAGGCCCCGGCCACCGCCGCCAGCGCCGCCGCCCTCACCCGCGCCTGCGTGTCGCCGTCCAGGCCGGCCTCCGGATCGCGGTCGACCCGCAGCAGCTGCTGGCCGGCGGCGATGAAGCGGTCCTTGATGGTGGTGCGGCGCGCCGCTGTGCGCAGCAGCTCGATCTCGCCCGCCACCGGCTCCAGGCAGCTCCGCGCCAGCTCCTCGACTTCGGCCCCGGCCGCGTCCTCGCCGACCACGGCGATGCCGTGGGGCCGCACGCCCAACGCCGCCAGATTGCGCAGCACGTTGCCGGCGCCGCCCAGCATCGCGCTCTCCCGGGCGATGCGCAGCACCGGGATCGGCGCCTCCGGCGAGATGCGCTCCACGCCGCCGTAGACGAAGCGGTCCAGCATGATGTCGCCCAGCACCAGCACGGGCACCCCGGCGAGGCGCTCCAGCGCGGCGGCCAGATCCGCGCGCTCCGGGCCCGGAGAGACCAATTCGCCGCTGTCCGATCTCTTGTCCATGCCTGCCTGCGCTATCAGCCGATTTGCGGAAATTTGGTTGAACGAAACCCGGGGCTATCGCCTAAACGGCACGTATCGCTACCGCCCCTGGCCGTTGCCCTACTGGATCGTGCGAAAGCAGGCAAGTGAAACTGCGCCATCTGTCCGTTTCGCTTAGAAAACGTGACGCCCTGGGCGAGTGCAAAGGGAGAGTTAACCAATTCGAAAGCGGTAGGTTTCTATGATCTCAAGGGGTTCGTCGCTGTGAACCGCCACCTTGGGAGCCGTTTTCGAAAATGACATCCGCAGCCAGCCAGCAGCCGCGATTGCAGGAACAGGCCCTGCTGAACCACATCAGGCGGCTGGAGCGGTCCCGTGGCGATACCTTCGCCGTCCAGATCCATCTCTCCAAGCTGAACACCTTCCTGCGGCTGCCCGAGTGCCTGGACGTCGTCCGCACC
>JBNKHC010000368.1:0-3315 GCA_050290145.1 Kiloniellaceae bacterium
TGCAGACGTCGCCGGAGGCCGTGGTGCGGTCGGTGCCGACGATGCAGAGGTCCACCTGGCCGTGCTGCATCAGGTGGCCGCCGACGTTGTCGGCGATCACCGTATGAGGCACGCCGTGGCCCTTCAGCTCCCAGGCGGTCAACGAGGCGCCCTGGTTGCGCGGGCGGGTCTCGTCGGCCCAGACGTGGATCGGGATGCCTTCCTCGAAGGCCATGTACATGGGCGCCGTCGCCGTGCCCCAGTCCACCGTCGCCAGCCAGCCGGCGTTGCAGTGGGTCAGGATGTTGACCGGCGCGCCCGCGGGCTTCCTCGCGGCGATCTCGCGGATCACCTTCAGGCCGTGGCGCCCGATGGACTGGCAGATCGCCACGTCCTCGTCGCAGATCTCGGCGGCGCGCTTGTAGGCCGCCGCCAGGCGCGCCTCGCGCGGCAGGTTGGCGACGGCGGCGCGCATCTCGTCCAGGGCCCAGCGCAGGTTCACCGCCGTCGGCCGCGTGGCGTAGAGCAGCTCGCAGGCGCGCTCGAAGCTCTCATCGCCGGCGTCCTCGCGCAGCGCCAGACACACCCCGTAGGCCGCCGTCGCGCCGATCAGCGGTGCACCGCGCACCAGCATGGCCTTGATGGCGTGCGCGGCCGCCTCGACCGTCTTCAGCGTCACGGTCTCGAAGCGGTGCGGCATCCGGGTCTGGTCGATGATCTCCACCGACCAGCCGTCGTCGTTCAGCCAGATGGTTCTGTAGGGCTTGCCGTCGACCTTCATCCTGCTTCCGTCACCTCTCGCGCTTCGGGAGGCGACATCCTAAAGGCCCGCGTTCAGCCTGTCACTCGGCGGCCTGCTCCGCGGCCTCACCAAGGGTGGCCCGGGGCGCCAGCAGCCAAGCGAAGACCAGGGTCGCCGTGATCGCCCCGACGAACTGGACGACGATGAAGGCCGGTGCGTCCAGGGGCCGGATGCCGGAGAAGGTATCGGTGAAGCTGCGCGCGACGGTGACCGCCGGGTTGGCGAAGGAGGTGGAGGCGGTGAACCAGTAGCCGGCGGTAATGTAGAGACCCACCGCGTAGGGCACCGCCGCCGCACGGAAGCGCAGGCAGCCGAAGATGGTCGCCAGCAGGCCGAAGGTGGCGACGAACTCGGCCAGCCACTGGGCGGGGCCCGTCCGCACCTTCAAGGAAGCCTGGATGAGCGGTTCCGCGAACATGGCGTGGGCGATCAGCACGCCTGCGAGGCCGCCGACCAGCTGCACGGCGATGTAGGTCAGCGCGGTGCGCTTCTCCAGCTCCCCGCGCAGGGTGAACGCCAGGGTCACCGCCGGATTGAAATGCGCGCCGGAGAGCGGCCCGAAGATCAGGATCAGCACCGCCAGGATGGCGCCGGTGGCGATGGTGTTGCCGAGCAGCGCGATGGCGGTGTTCCCGCCGGCCAGGCTCTCGCCCATGATGCCGGAGCCGACCACCACCGCCAGCAGGAAGGCGGTGCCGAGCGCTTCGGCGGCGAGGCGGCGGGGGAGATCGGCCGGCATGGCCTCAGGCGGTCTCTGCCTGGGTGTTGCCCAGCTCGCGCAGTCGTTTTTGCAGGCTGAGCCGGTCCAGGGCGTCGATCGGCAGGTTCACGAAAATTTCGACGCGGTTGTGGATCTGGCCGTAGACCTCGGCGAAGACCTGGCGCATTTCCGCTTCCGAGCCCTCGGCGGCGGCAGGGTCGCGGAACGGCCAGTGCGCCGTCACCGGCTGCCCCGGCCAGACGGGGCAGACCTCGCCGGCGGCGTTGTCGCAGACGGTGATGACGAAATCCATCTGCGGCGCCCCGGGCGCGGCGAACTCGTCCCAGGTCTTGCTGCGCAGCTCGCCGGTCGGATGGCCGAGGCTCTCCAGCAGCTCCAGGGCGTAGGGATTGACGCGGCCCGTGGGGTGGCTGCCGGCGCTGTAGGCCTTGAAGCGTCCCTGGCCGAGCCGGTTCACGATGGCCTCGGCCATGACCGAGCGCGCTGAGTTGCCGGTGCAGAGAAAGAGAATGTTGTAGACCTTCCTGGTCTCACTCTCCGAGATCATGCCGTTTCCTCCTTACGCCTGGCCGTGTTCTTGCCGGCCAGGCCGTCACAGATTTCCGGGCGCCCGTAGCAGCAGTCGTCCAGCAGGAAACCGACCAGGCCGCGCATGGCCGCGAAGTCCGCCGCATAGAGGATCTGCCGGCTCTGCCGCTGCGACACCAGCAACCCGGCGCGTTCCAGCTGGGCCAGGTGGAACGACAGGGTCGCCGGCTGCACGCCGATCTTGCGGGCCACCTCGCCCGCCGGCAGGCCGGCCGGGCCTTCGCGCACCAGCAGGCGGAACACCGCGAGGCGGGTCGGCTGGGACAGGGCCGCGAGGGCCTGTGTGGCCCGGTCTTCTTGCATGGTTTCTTCCATATTTTGATAATCGTTGAAATATCAAAATATGGCAAGCCCCTCTCGGAAGCTTTATGACGAGGGCCGACAAAAGGCGGCAGGGGACCCCAATTCAATTCTTGGGCGGCCGCCCGCAGGGGACAGGAGCACCGATGCCGCAAACCAAGGTCATTCTCGTCATCAACGCCGGCTCCTCGAGCATCAAGTTCTCGCTCTATCCGGCGGCAGATGACGGCACGCCAGGGTATGGCAAGCCTCTGGGCGACGGCATCATCGAAGGCATCGGCGTCCACCCGCAGTTCAAGGGACAGCTGGGCAAGACGCGCGCGGAGGAGAGTTGGCCCGACGGCGCCGGGCTGGACCACGAGCACTTCTACGGTTTCCTGCTGGACTGGCTGACCCGTGAAGCGCCGGAGACCACCGTCGTCGCGGCCGGCCACCGGGTTGTCCACGGCGGCACCGACTTCGCCGCGCCGGTGGTGGTCGACGCAGGCGTCCTGCAGGCGCTGGAAGACCTGATCCCCCTGGCGCCGCTGCACCAGCCGCACAACATGTCGGGAATCCGCGCCCTGGCCGCGCGCGCGCCGGCGATTCCCCAGGTCGCCTGCTTCGATACCGCCTTCCATCGCTCGATCCCCGCACGCGACCAGCTCTACGGCCTGCCGCTCGCCTACGCCGAGGCGGGCCTGCGCCGCTACGGCTTTCACGGCCTGTCTTACGAGTTCATCGCCGGCGCGTTGCCGCAGTACGACGCCGCCGCCGCGGCCGGCCGCACCATCGTCGCCCACCTGGGCAACGGCGCCAGCCTCTGCGCCCTGCAGGACGGCCGCAGCCGGGCCTGCACCATGGGCTTCTCCACCCTGGACGGCCTCATCATGGGCACCCGCTGCGGGGCCATCGACCCCGGCGTGCTGATCTACCTGCTGCGCGA
>JBNKHC010000369.1:0-15987 GCA_050290145.1 Kiloniellaceae bacterium
TGCCGGGATTGCGCCAGCGCGTCGGCTCGCGCGCGCTGCGGAAGGAGTCGCCGGCCTGCAGGTGGAAATGCCGCCCGCCGATCCACAGCTCCAGCTCGCCGGCCACCAGGTAGCCGGTCTCCTCGGTGTCGCGGGTGATGACCTGCTTGCGCTCGGCACCGGGTGCGAAGACGCTGCGCAGCACCTCGAAGCTGCCGCCCAGGTCGGGCGACAGCAGTTCCTCGGTCAGGCCGGTCTCGGCCGAGCCGATGTGGCGCCGCCCGGCGGCGCGCACCACGTGGCCGCGCTCTTCCTCCGGCTGGTCCTCGTGGACCAGGAACCAGGACAGCGGCGCCTCCAGCGCCGCCGCCAGCGCCCGCAGGTCGTCGATCCCCAGCTCGGAGATGCCGCGCTCCACCTGGCTGAGGAAGCCCACCGAGCGCCCGACCTTCAGGGCCAGCTCGCTGAGCGTCAGGCCGCGCGTCTTGCGCAGTGCGCGCAGGTCGCGGCCCAGCTTCCCGCCCGGCAGCAGCGCAGCGCTGACCTTTACCGCCTCTTGCCTTGTGGCCATCCGTCCCCTCCCCCTGCTGGCCGCCTGCTGCAGAGGGTGACTCCGCTTTCGTGAAAATTCCAGTGCATTTTTCACAGCCGCGCTTGCGCCAAAGATGAGGGGATTCCCTCAAATCACCACCCTGTCTTCACGGGAGTTCAAAGCGGCGGCGGAAAGCCCTATAACTCGCGTTGTTAGCGCTCCCATAAGAAAGACCGCACGAAGGAAGACCCGCCCGATGGACCTGACCCCCGATCTCACCCTCCCCGACGACCAGACCGCCGGCCTGCTGATCGGCCGCGCCTGGCTGCCCCCGGCCCACGAAGGGGACACGCCGGGGCCGAGCCCGGTGGTCCTGGACGGCAGGCAGGTGCGCGAGCTCACCGCCCTGGCGCCGACCACCTCCGCCCTCTTCGAGATCGGCGACCTCGCGGCGCGGATCCGCAAGGCGCTGGAGGCCGGCAGCCTGCCGGTGGTCGGGGAGCTCGACGCCATGCTGGCCAACTCCGCCTGGGACAAGCTGCGCAACGACGCGCCGCACTTCCTGGCGCCGGCGGACCTGCAGGCGCTGCGCGCCAGCGGCGTCACCTTCGTCGATTCCATGCTGGAGCGCGTCATCGAGGAACAGGCCAAGGGCGACCCGCAGCAGGCCGAGGCCATCCGCGCCGGCATCGCCAAGGAAATCGGCACCGAGCTGGCGGCCCTGAAGCCCGGCTCGCCGGAGGCCGCCAGGTTGAAGGAAACGCTGATCGCGCGCGGTCAGTGGTCGCAGTACCTGGAAGTCGGCATCGGCCCCGACGCCGAGATCTTCACCAAGGCGCAGCCCATGTCCGCCGTCGGCAGCGGCGCGGAGATCGGCATCCTCGCCACCTCGGTGTGGAACAATCCGGAGCCGGAGGTGGCCGTGGTGGTGAACAGCCGCGGCGAGGTCCTGGGCGCCACGCTGGCCAACGACGTGAACCTGCGCGACGTAGAGGGGCGCAGCGCCCTGCTGCTGGGCCGCGCCAAGGACAACAACGCCTCCTGCGCCCTCGGCCCCTTCGTCCGCCTCCTCGACGAGACCTTCAGCCTGGAGGACCTGCGCAACGTGGTGATCGAGGTCGAGGTCGCCGGCGAGGACGGCTTCAAGATCGCCGACAGCTATCCCCTGGCAGCCATCAGCCGCGACGTGACCGACCTGGTGGCGCAGGCGCTGAACAGCGACCACCAGTACCCGGACGGCCTGGTGCTGATGCTGGGCACCATGTTCGCGCCGATCCAGGACCGCGACCGCCCCGGCGAGGGCTTCACCCACAAGCTGGGGGACCGGGTCACCATCCGCAGCAGCCACCTCGGCGCCCTGGTGAACCGGGTGAACCACTGCGACAAGATCGCGCCCTGGACCTTCGGCAGCACCGCGCTGATGCAGAACCTGGCGGCGCGCGGCCTGCTGTAGCAGCGGCTCTGCTGAAGGTCCCTTTGACCTGCCAGCCCTGCAGATTGTTGCCCGCCGGGCGCGAGCCCCTCGGTTTGACTCCCCGCAGGGTCGCGCTTAGTCTTTCTGGTCAGGTGTTCCCAGACAGATAGCTTGGAGACCGAGGCCAGGCCAAGGCCACGCACCACTTGCGCCCCAAGGGCAATGCGAGGGCAATTATGGCTGACAAATCCAAAGACAAGCAGGAAATCATCGAACTGGAGGGTGCCGACGACGACGAGTTGTTGGACAGCGATTTCCTGGCTGAAGAGCTGACGGTAGCTTCGCCGAAAATAATCCAGAACTATACCTTTCGCGACCAATTCGCCGTGGCGGACTCCGCCGCTGCCAGTTCCGAGCCGGTCGGCCCCGCGGCGGATCAATGCTACAGGTTCGAGATCATCAACAACGCGATCGATCTGACCTGGAACGCGACCATCACCACAAACCCCAACGGCTGCGTTTTCCTCTCCAGTGCCGTCATCGAGAAGGAGAACGGCAAGAAGGGCAAGGCAACCTTCGTCATCTGCTGCGAGAAGAAGGACGACGGGAAGTGCAAGGACTGCTCGACCATCGTCACCCTCACCGTCAGCAAAGGACGGCGCAGTATTACGAAGCAGGTAAAGGTCTTCTGCCGACCGAACTAGCGGCGACGCGGGGCCGCCGGTGGGGAAGCCGGGCGGCATCTGCTGCGGACGCGCGCCGCGGCGGAGTCGAGAGGTCGCGCCCGGACGGCCGCGACCGTGCCTTGATGCGGCAGATCTTGTGCGGCCGGGGATCACGAATACCCTGAAAAACATGCGACCTTTGGCCGCAACCGTTTTCTCCGCCCCCAATCGTTTGCATCGACTACCCTATCGTGTCGATTAGGGTCGTCACGAATGCTGGATCCCCGTCAGGAAGCGCTTTATCGCGCCTGGTGCCACGAAGCGATGCTGCGCCATAAGGTGCCACCCCGGGCAGCCTTCGACCCCGTCGACTTTCCCCGCTGCCTGCCGACGCTGGTGCTCTACGAATTCACCGAGGATGACTCGGTGCGCCTGCGGCTGGTGGGCACCGAGATCGCGCAGACCTGGGGCACCGATTATACCGGGCGCTGCCTGCACGAGTTCATGGACGGCGCGTATCACGACTTCATCCGCGGGCACATCGACCAGTGCCGGGCAGAGCGCGTGCCGCTCTTCTCGCGCAGCCGCTTCCAGTGGGATCGCGGGCGGACGCTGGACACGCGGCGCCTGTTATTGCCCTACACCCGCAATGACCGGCCCGACGAGGTCGGCTTCATCCTGCTCAGCCAGGTCTTCGACCACGACAAGGTCGGCCCCTCCTATCCTCTGGTGCGCCTCGGCAGCGGCTTCGATTTCTTCGAGCTGGACCGCAAGGTGCTGACGCAGCACGACGCCGCCGTTCCCTGATTACATTCCGCCCTTCCCCCTGGACCTGACGCGGATGCGCCCCCATGTCTAGGGCAGGCCTCTCTGCGGAGAGGTGCCGGCGTTTTTGCGCGCCGGGGCCGCCGGACGACACACCCAACGAACACAGGAGTTCGCCGATGACCGAGAAGACTCATAGCGCCACCGTGTCCATGGCCGGAGAGCCCTATGTCGCAAAGCTCGGCGGTACCACCATCGCCCTTTCCGACCGCGCCATGATCCTGGAAGAGGTGAACGGCGAGAAGACCTACACCCCGGTGGTCTACTTTCCGATCGACGACATCGACCCGGACATGCTGGAACCGACCGACCACCAGACCCACTGCCCAATCAAGGGCGATGCCAGCTACTACACGGTGAAGGCCGGTGGCCAGAGGCTGGAGAACGCCGCCTGGACCTACCGCCAGCCGCTGCCCATGGTCGGCGCGGTGAAGAACTACGTCGCCTTCTATCGTGACAAGGTGAGCGTCGAGCCGGCGTGAGCTCGTGCTGGTTTGTCCTCATGCGTCATGCTCGGGCTTGACCCGAGCATCCATGGTTCCGCCATCCCATTTCGGCAGAATGGACCCTCGGGTCAAGCCCGAGGGTGACAACCCGGCGTTAGGCGACGGTGCCGAAAACCCGACAAGGTGTGCTGCCTAGATCAGCCGCTTGCGCAGCTGGGAGGAGATGATGTCGATGATGGAGACCACGACCACCACGACGACGATCACCGCCGCGGCGCGGTCGTACTGGAAGGCGCGGAACGACTCGTAGAAGGTGAAGCCGATGCCGCCGGCCCCGACGATGCCCAGCACGGTTGCCGAGCGCACCAGGGTCTCGAAGCGGTAGAGCGAGAAGCTGGACCACAGCGGCAGCACCTGCGGGATGACGCCGTAGATCACCTGCTGCAGGCGGCTGGCGCCGGTCGCGCGGATGCCCTCCACCGGGCGCGGGTCGATGGCCTCCACGGCCTCCGAGAACAGCTTGGAGATGACGCCCAGGTTATGGATGAACAGCGCCATGACCCCGGCGAAGGGCCCCAGGCCGACCGCGGCCACGAAGAGGATGGCAAAGACCAGCTCGTTGATGGCGCGGGCCGCGTCCATCAGGCGGCGCATGGGTTGGACGACCCAGACCGGCGCGATGTTGTTCGACGACAGGAGGCCGCAGGGCACGCCGACGATGATCGACAGCACCGTGCCCCACAGCGCGATCTGCACCGTTTCCACCATCTTCTGGATGAAGAGCTCCAGGTCGGTGAAATCCGGGGTCAGGAAATCGCTGATGAAGACCGCCATGTTGTCGG
This sequence comes from Kiloniellaceae bacterium, assembly GCA_050290145.1. GTDB lineage: Bacteria > Pseudomonadota > Alphaproteobacteria > Kiloniellales > Kiloniellaceae > Pelagibius. The sequence continues at coordinate 4,704 of JBNKHC010000369.1, forward strand.
CGTCGGTGATCAGGTAGGTCCAGCGGTCGACCTCGGCCGGATAGTAGGAGACGCCCAGCATCACCGCGATGATCAGCGCCACCCCGGTGCGGCTGAGAAAACCGCTCCAGCGCGGCTTCAGCGCCTCGCGCACTTCCGGCGAGAGATCGTCCATCCGTACGGCGGGGGATGCGGCGTTGGCGGTGGCGAGGCTCATGGGCGGCGGCTTCCCGAAAGGCGGCGGTTCAAGAAGTCAATGGACGAAATTCATGAAGGAAAGAGGTTACCGGGAGCGGCCTTGACGAACCGCCCCCGGCGTCCCGTGGCTTCAGCTCAATAGCCGGCCTGGCCGACGACCTTGGCGTAGGCCTGCAGATTCTTCAGCTTCTCCTCGGCGGCTTTCACGCCCGCCTCGTCGCCGGCGTTCTGGGCCTTGATCTTGGCCTTGAAGGCCTCGATCTGGCGCACGTCCAGCAGCTGCGCGTTGGAGGAAGCGAGGAAGGGGCCCCAGCCGTCGGACACGCTGGCCAGCACCTCACGCTCGTGCTTCACCTTGTCCTCACCCCCGAAGCGGCCGTACTGCATGAAGAAGTAGTAGATCTTCTGCTTGGCATCCTCGGCCAGCTCCTTGCGCCACACCATCGGGTCGGAGGGGATCATCGGCGAACGCCAGATCTCCTTGATGTTGGCGGCGGCCTCCGGGTTGGTCTTGGCGAGGCGCGCGTAGATCGACTCGGTGTTGTTGGTGGCCACGTCGACCTTGCCGCTGGCGACGGCCATGGCGTTGCCTTCGTGGTTGGAGTTGGTGACCCGGGCGAAGCAGTCTTCCGGGTTCTTGTTGTTCAGCGCCCAGACGTAGTAGCCGGGGATCGCAAAGCCCGAGGTGGAGTTCGGATCGCCGTTGCCGAAGGTCAGCGTCTTGTCGCACTTCAAGACGTCGTCCAGCGAGTTGATCTTGCTGTCCTTGTTGACGATCAGCAGCGAGTAGTAGCCCTTGGAGCCGTCGTCCTTGATGGTCTGGGCGAAGACCTCGCCACCGGCGCGGTCCACGGCCTCGATGGCCGACTTGTTGCCGAACCAGGCGACGTCGACCTTGCCGAAGCGCATGCCCTCGATGACGCCCGCGTAGTCGGAGGCGAAGAAGGGCTTCACCGGCACGCCGAGGGCCTTCTCCATGTCCTTCAAGAAGGGCGAGAAGGACTTCTCGAGGGCCGAGGAGGACTCGGTGGAGATGATTCCGAAGTTGATCTGCTCCGGCATCTCGGCCTGCGCCACGGAAGCGCCGAAGGCCAGGGCCGTCGCCAGCGCGGCGGCGGTGGTGGTGAGGGTCTTGAGCATCATTTACTCCTGTTTGACTGATGCATGAGCGGCGGTAACGGTCAGGCGTTGGCGGCCACGCGGGCGGCGAGATCTTCCCGGTGATCCAGGCCATTGCCGGGATAGGCGCCGGCCGCCGGCTTCGACGGCCCGGATTTCACGGGGTCCTTCACCGGGGCCTTGACGAGGTCGAGGCTGCCGGCCTCCACTCCGTAGAGATGAGCGATGTCGTCCGGCGTGATGCCGCCGGTCGGCCCGTTGTGGATCACGCTGCCGTCCTTCAAAGCAATAATGCGGTCGCAGTGCTCGAAGGCATGGTCGATCTGGTGCAGGGAGACGATCACCGTGGTGTTGTCCTGGCGGTTGATCTCTCTCAGGGTCGACATGATGAGCCTGGCCGAAGCCGGGTCGAGAGAGGCGATGGGCTCGTCGGCGAGGATGAGCCGGGCCTGCTGGGTCAGCACCCGGGCGATGGCGCCGCGCTGCTGCTGGCCGCCGGAGAGCGTGGAGGCGCGCTGATGCGCCTGCTCGATGAGGCCGACGCGCTCCAGCGCCTGCAGCGCCATGACCCGGTCGCCTTGCGGAAAGAGGCCGAGGGTGCCGCGCCAGCGCGGGATGCGCCCCAGCCGCCCCGCCAGCACGTTGGTCAGCAGCGACAGGCGGGTGATGAGGTTGAACTGCTGGAAGATGACGCCGACGTCACGGCGCAGCGCCTCGCTGCGCTCGCTGAAGCGGCCGTCCTTCTGGGTCTCCCTGCCGAACAGGGCGATGCGGCCTTCGGTGCCCCGATCCATGCGCTCCAGGCCGCAGATCAGGCGGATCAGGGTCGACTTGCCGGAACCGGAGGCGCCGATCAGGCCGACCATCTCTCCTTCGCGCACCTCAAGGTCGACGCCGTGCAGCACGGTCTTGTCGCCGAAGGACTTGCGAACGCGCTTGAGCGCAATAGCGGACATGTGGAAAGCCCCCTGGGTGCAATGTGCCCGGCCCCGATTGGCCGAGCGGATCGCCCCAAGCTCTACAGTCCGCCTGTGACTCTATGATGACAGCTATGCTTCGGTTTCTTTGCGGCCGCACGACACCGGCGCCCGCCGGGCTACCCTACTCCGCCGCGCGCCTTCGTCTTCCATCGTAACGCGGCCAATCCTGCGCCTTATGCCGCTCCTTCAGCTTGTGCCCGACACCGGCGATTGCATTAATCGCCGGCACCAGTTCCTCACCCAGGTCGGTGAGAGAATATTCCACCGACGGCGGCGAGGTCGGCTTCACCTCGCGCAGGACGACACCCTTGGCCTCCAGATCGCGCAGCCGAGTCGTCAGCACCTTGGCCGAGATTTTGGGGATGTCGACACGCAGTTCGTTGAAGCGGCGCGGCCCGCCGCTCAAGTACCAGATGATGTTCGGCGTCCAGGCACCTTTCAGCACCTCCATGCACCTGGAGAGCGGGCACTCGTGAGGCGGCTCCGGGCTATGGTTCTTACGTATCTTCAACGCCATGAGGTTACCTCCTCCGCCCCCAGGTTACCGGCAGTTACCATTAGTTACTGAACGGATACCCGATAATCACGTAACAATCAATCAGCAGGTATACAAAAGTAACCCCTGACCCTACGTCTTCTGGGCGCCGCAGCCGCGGTGCTTCCGAAGAAACAGGAGAGTCAATTCATGAAGCTCTATTACCTGCCCGGGGCCTGCTCCCTCGCCTCTCACATCGCGCTGCGCGAGGCCGGCGCCAGTTTCGATCTGGACAAGCTGGACAATGCCACCAAAAAGACCGAAGCCGGTGTCGACTTCCTGGCCATCAACCCCAAAGGCTACGTACCCGTGCTCGCCCTGAATGACAACGAGGTGCTGACCGAGGGCGCCGCGATCCTGCAGTACATCGCCGACCAGCATCCCGATGCCGGCTTGGCTCCTGCCGGCGGGACGCTGGCGCGCGCCCGCGTCAACGAGTACCTGAACTACATCTCCTCCGAGCTTCACAAGGCCTTCGGTCCGCTCTTCAACCCCGCCAGCAGCGACGACGAGAAGACCGCTGCAAAGGCCAACGTGACGCGCAAACTGGACTACGTGGAGAAGCTGCTCTCCGACGGCCGTCCCTACCTGATGGGCGACGCCTTCAGCGTTGCCGACATCTACCTCTTCGTGGTCGCCAACTGGACCGGGCCCACGGGCATCGGCCTCGACAGCTGGCCGAACATCGCCGCATTTCAGCAGCGCATCGCTGGGCGCGAGGCGGTTCAGGCGGCGCTGAAGGCCGAGGGCCTCGCGGCCTGACCGGAGCCATGGACGAACGCTTCGGCGCGGTGGCGGCCGCCTTGCAGACCTACTTCGACGGCCTCCACCACAGCGATACCGGAAGACTGAAGCAGGTCTTCCACCCGCTGGCCCACTACGTCACGGCAACCGAGGCGGCGGACCAGGGCGGCGAGCCGGTGCATCTGACGATGGCGCAGTACTTCCCCATCGTCGATGCCCGGCCCTCCCCGGACAGCCGCGGCGAGCCGCGCCGCGACCGCATCGTCTCGCTGGAGTTCGCCGGGCCCGTCACCGCCCTCGCCCGGGTGGAATGCGCGATCGGCCCGAAGCTCTTCACCGACCTCTTGACTCTGATCTTCGTCGGGGGGCGCTGGCAGATCATCTCCAAGGTCTTCCACTTCGACCTCGACCCGGACAGCTGACCCGAAGGGAGCAAAACCCCATGCCCTATGTGAACGTGAAAATCACCCGCGAGAGCGCCACGGCCGCGCAGAAGGCCGCCCTCATCAAGGGTGTCACCGACCTGCTGGTCCAGGTGTTGGACAAGAACCCCGCTACCACCCACGTCGTCATCGACGAGGTGGAACTGGAGGACTGGGGTCTCGGCGGCCTGCCGGTGCAGGAATTCCGCCGCCGTCAGCAGGCGGCGGCGGAATAGCCGCAGCCCGCCTCGCCCTTCGAGACGCGGCCCTGAGGAGGCTGCGCAGCAGCCGTCTCTAAGGATGTGTGGCGGACTCCTAGCTGAGCAGGGCCCTGGCCATCCACTGGTGGAAGCAGTGGGTCGGGCCGTCCATCGCCGGCGAAAAGACTCCCCCCTCGAAGGCCGGCGAGGCGCGCCCGGCCTGCATGCCCTCCACCACGCCGCGATCCTCCTCGAAGACCGTCATCCACTGGCGGGTATTGGTAGCGCGCAGGTCGGCATAGGCGTCCCCCAGCGCCGCCTCGTCGAAGTAGTAGATCTCGAAATGCTCGCGCGTAGCGCCCGCGCCGAGCGGCTCCAGCACCACGGTGAAGAAGTGGTCGGAGTGGACGCCGAACAGCACGTTGGGGAAGAGCGCCAGGTACTCGCCGGCGCCGTACCAGGTCTCCGGCAGGCCGGGATAGGCGGGAAACTGGCGCCCGTCACCGCTCAGTGTCGGGCGGTAGGCGGTGCTGCCCTGCCCGGCCATGTGCCCCGCCTCCTCGATGATGTAGTGGTCCTCCAGGCGGGAGTACTGGTTCAAGGCCGGATGGATCCACGGCAGGTGATAGGCCTCGCAGTAGTTCTCCACCGCCAGCTTCCAGTTGCACTTCACCTCGATGGCAAAGGCCGAGTCGGGGCCGCCGTGGCGCAGGCGCGCCGGATCGAAGGCTTTCCAGCGCTCGGCGATGGGGGCGATGAAATCCTCGAAGGGCGGCGCCTCGCCGGAGAGGTCGACGAAGACCGCGTCGCACCACACTGCGCTGCGCACCGGCTTCAGGCCATGCTTCGACTTGTCGAAGCCCTCGCAGGTCTTGGTGCCCGGCCCGCCGATGAAGGGCGTCGCCTTGAGGCTGCCGTCCAGGCTGTAGCTCCAGGAGTGATAGCGGCAGCGGATCAGCCCCTTGGACTTGCAGGGGGCGCTGACCAGCTCCAGGCCGCGGTGGCTGCAGACGTTGTGGAAGACCTTCACGGCCCCTTCGCGGTCGCGCAGCAGCAGCAGCGGCAGGCCGAGCAGCTGCACCGGCTTCAGGTCGCCCGGCTCCGGCACCCAGTTGCCCACCCCGATGCAGGTCCAGGTCCTGGCCAGCACCTCGTCGCGCTCCACCGCCGCAAAAGCCTCGGAGGTATAGGCCTCGTTGGGCAGGCCGCAGGCCTCTGCAATCGGCTTCAGGACCTGCTGCAGAACCTGCCGCTTCGCTTCGATCTCTCTGGGGAGCCAGGTGCTCATGAGGGGCCGCCTCCGCGCCAAGGGAATACCGTGTTCCAGGCTTCCACTTTTCCGCGCCGGAGCAGGGCCTGCGACGGAATTTGCGACAGAGGTGTTTCAGGAACGACAGAGCCGGACCGGATCCTTGATCTCCATCATCGACAGCGCCCGCGGCCTGCCCGACAAATGACGCTTTGGCAAAGACAGGAGACCGCGTTGCACAAGGACTGGAAGAAAGCCAACCAAACGCTGTCGCAGGCGATCGGCGACTACCGCAAGGCGTCACCGGAGCTGGCGAAGGCCTTTTCCGGGCTCGCCGCCGCGGCAACGACTCCCGGCGAGCTGTCGCCGAAGACCAAGGAACTGATCGCCATGGCGATCGGCATCGCCGGCCGCTGCGACGGCTGCATCGGCTTCCACACCGCCGCCGCCATCCGCCACGGGGCAACCCGCGCTGAGGTCCTGGAGACCATCGATGTGGCGATCTACATGGGCGGCGGCCCCTCCTACGTCTATGGCGCCCAGGCCCTGGAGGCCTTCGACCAGCTTTCCGGGAACTGAGGGCGCCGAGGGTACAAGGGCGCTCAGTTGACCGCCCGCAGGTAGCGGATCGGGCGGCCTGACGAGGCGGCATTGGCGGCCGCGACGATGGCCGCGGTGTCGATGCGGTGGTGGCCGTAGAGGTCCTGCACGGTGCCGGTCTGGCCGAAGTGCTCGACGCCCAGGGCCTGCACCCGGTGGCCGCGCACCGAACCCAGCCAGGACAGCGTGGTCGGATGGCCGTCCAGCACCGTCACCAGCCCGGCATCGCGGTCGATGGGCGCCAGCAGGTTCTCGATGTGGGAGCGCGCGTCGGCGTCGCCTTGCTGGCGCGCCCGCTCGGCGGCGTGCCAGCCGGCGCTCAGGCGGTCGGCGGAGGTCACCGCCAGCACGCCGACGTCGCGGCGGTCCTCGGCGATGAGGCCGGCGGCGGCGATGGCCTCTTCGGCCACCACGCCCTGGTAGGCGATCACCACCTCACAGTTCGGTCCCGGCCGGCGCAGCCAGTAAGCGCCGTTAATGATGTAGGCGGCGAGCTCCGCGCCGATCGCCCGTTTGGGCTGCTCCAGCGGGCGCGTGGAGAGGCGCAGGTAGACCGAGCCGCCCTTCTCGTCGCGCAGCCAGGGGCCGGTAGGCTCGCCCTCGCCGTCGCGCTGCAGGTAGTCGAAGGACCAGCCGAGGATGGTCGAGAGCTCGTCGACGAAGGCCGGCTCGAAGGAGGCCAGGCCGTCCTGGGCCAGGCCGATGAGCGGCGTGGAGACCGACTGGTGCGCGCCGCCTTCCGGCGCCAGGGTGACGCCCGAGGGCGTCGCCACCAGGATGAAGCGGGCGTCCTGGTAGCAGGCGTAGTTCAGCGCATCCAGGCCGCGTTGGATGAAGGGATCGTAGAGCGTGCCGATGGGCAGCAGGCGCTCGCCGAACAGCGAGTGCGACAGGCCCAGCGCGCCCAGCAGCAGGAAGAGGTTCATCTCGGCGATGCCGAGCTCGATGTGCTGGCCTTCCGGCGACATCACCCACTTCTGCGCCGAGGGCACCTGCTGGTCGCGGAAGGTGTCGGCCAGCGGCGTGCGGCTGAAGAGGCCGCGGCGGTTCACCCAGGGCCCCAGGTTGGTGGAGACCGTCACGTCCGGCGAGGTCGTCACGATGCGCTCGGCGAGCTGGGACTTCTCCCGGGCGATCTCGTTGAGGATCTTGCCGAAGCCTTCCTGGGTCGACATGACCTCGCCTTCCGGGGTCGCCAGCTTGGCCGGCACCTCGACGCGACCGGCGTCGTAGCGCCGCCGCCCCTGGGCGTTGAAGGGCACCGCCTTGAGGAACCTCTCGATGTCCTTCTGCGCCGGCTCCATCGCCTCGAAGGGCTCCCACTCGCGGCCCTCGCGGATGCCCAGGGAGGCGCGGTAGGTCTCCATCTGCTCCGGCGTCATCAGGCCGGCGTGGTTGTCCTTATGGCCGGCCAGCGGCAGGCCGTAGCCCTTCACCGTGTAGGCGATGAAGCAGGTCGGGCGGTCGTGGTCGACCGAATGGAAAGCCTCCAGCACCGCCGGCAGGTCATGCCCGCCGAGGTTGGTCATGAGGCGCGCCAGCTCGTCGTCGCTGCGGCCTTCGATCAGCTTCGACAGCGGCCCCTGATCGCCGAGATCGTCGAGCAGACGCCTGCGCCAGGCCGCGCCGCCCTGGAAGGTCAGCGCCGAGTAGAGCTGGTTGGGGCAGTCGTCGATCCACTGGCGCAGGGCCTCGCCACCCGGCTCCTTGAAGGCGGCCTGCAGCAGGTGGCCATACTTGATGGTGACGACCTCCCAGCCCATGGAGCGGAACAGCTGCTCGAATTTGCCGTAGAGGAACTTGCTCGAAACCGCATCCAGGCTCTGGCGGTTGTAGTCGATCACCCACCAGGTATTGCGCAGGTCGTGCTTCCAGCCCTCCATGAGGGCCTCGTAAATGTTGCCCTCGTCCAGCTCCGCATCGCCGACCAGCGCCACCATGCGACCCTCCGGGCGGTCCTTGGACCAGCCTTTCAGGCGCACGTAGTCCTGCACCATGGAGGCGAAGGAGGTGATCGCCACGCCCAGCCCGACCGAGCCGGTGGAGAAGTCCACGTCGTCACCGTCCTTGGTGCGCGAGGGATAGGACTGGGCGCCGCCGAAGCCGCGGAAGTTCTCCAGCTTGTCGCGCGTCTGGTTGCCCAGCAGGTACTGGATGGCGTGGAAAACGGGGCTGGCGTGCGGCTTCACCGCCACCCGGTCGGCCGGCCGCAGCACATCGAAATAGAGCGCCGTCATCAGCGTCGCCAGGGAGGCGCTGGAGGCCTGGTGGCCGCCGACCTTCACCGTGCCCTTGGGGCGGATGTGATTGGCGTTGTGAATGGTCCAGGAAGACAGCCAGAGAACTTTCTTCTCCAGCGCTTCCAGCATCTTCAAGTGGCGCGCGTTTGTGGTCGCCATGGGGGGACTCCCGGCCTGGAGGACAGCTGATTGGAAGAATACGCCGATTCCCCTGGCATTTCATGCCAAAGACGCCACTATCCTTGGTTAACTTGGCATTACCGCCTATTCAAGGCGGCAGTAAATGGCATATTCTGCCAGCCATGAAACTGGACGCCATCGACCGCAAGATCCTCGACGCCCTGCAGGCCAACGGCCGCCTCTCCAATGTGGAGCTGGCCGAGCGGGTCGGGCTCTCCCCTTCCCCCTGCCTGCGCCGGGTGCGCCTGCTGGAGGAAGCCGGGGTCATCAAGCGCTACGTGGCGCTCTTGAACCAGGACGCCGTCGGCCTGCCGGTCTCGGTTTTCATCTCCATCAAGCTGGAGCGCCAGCACGAGGAGGACCTCGACCGTTTCGAGGCCGAGGTCAGTTCCTACCCGGAAGTTCTGGAGTGCTACCTCATGACCGGCACCCGCGACTACCTGCTGCGCGTCGCCACCGCCGACCTGGGCGCCTACGAGCGCTTCCTCAAGACCAAGCTGACCCGGGTGGAGAACGTCGCCTCCATCGAGTCCAGCTTCGCCCTGCGCCAGGTGAAGTACACCAACTCCCTGCCGCTGGAAGCGACTGCGGGCTGAGTCGCCACAGCATTTCCCTACGGCAGAGACACAACCGGAATCGCGGTACCGACCGCGCATCGGAAATCCGGTGACTTGCCTTACTCCTGTGTTAGGTTTCAGCGGGATCAGGTCTTCCACGTCACACGAAAAACAATGTCGAGGGAGGAACTGCTGCTATGTACAAACATCTCTATTCCGTAGCCGTTGCCTTGAGCCTGGGCTCCGTCCTTTCGGGTCTGGCCTCGGCGCAACAGGCAGCACCGGTCAATGACGCACCGCTCACGGAGAACTGGGCGCCCAGCGAATGGGGACCAGATGACAAGGTCGGTGCGCCCAATCGCACCACGCCGGCAATGGTGCTCAAGGCCGTCACACTGGTCAAACAGGGCAAAGTCGCAACGCTTGGCAAGGTCTATCAGCAGGATGCGCCGGCCTTCGGCTCGCGCGGCTGGCGCCTGACGATCCCCGGGCTGCCGACCGGCGGCCCCTTCGGTCCGCAGATGCTGGTCTACAACGATGAGTATCTTTCGACAGAGATCGGGCAGATCGGCACCCAGTTCGACGGCCCTGGGCATATCGGTGTCCTGACCTCCGAGGGTAACTACTTCTACAACGGCCGCTTTGCCGAAGACGCCGATGTCGGGACTTACGGCCTGGGCCCCTTGGGTGTCGAGTACGTCGCACAAAAAGGCTTCGTCTGCCGCGGCGTGCTGCTGGATGCGGTTGCACTGCGTGGTGGGCAGCTGCCGGTCCCGGTGGCGAACGACCCCTCCGATCCAGGCATCGTGACGGACGCGGATATCGAGGCAATGATCGCGCGACAGGGTATTGCTCCCATCGGCGAGGGAGACTGCGTGTTCCTTTACACCGGCCACGGCGACATCTGGCATCCCAGCGACTGGGACAGCTTCGATGCCGCGGAGAAGAGCCGGCGCATCGCTGAGTTCAACTCGGGCGAGCCGGGATTCGGAGCGTCCGCCTGCGAGTATATGGCCGCGCGCAAGATCATTCTCTGGGGCTCGGATACCTGGGCCTCGGAAGCGGTGGGCAAGGGCTTCGGCGGTGAACACCCGCAGCCCTTCGAGTGTCACATCACGATGATGACCAAGAACGGCATCTGGAACATCGAGAACCTGGATCTCTCGCAATTGGTTGCGGACGGGGCCTATGAGTTCCTCTTTGCCTGGTCGCCGCTCAAGATGAAGGGCGCGACCGGCTCACCGGGGAACCCGATCGCTATGTACTGAGTCTGCCGAAAGTGATGCGGCGAATGGATGGGGGGCACGTGTGCCACATCGCCCCCCATCCTCCGTTTGCCTTTTGCACTTCCGTCATAGTGACGCCGCTGATGGACGATTCTCGAAGGCCAGCAGCTGCACGCAAGCGATGACGCCTTTACAGGAAGAAGGCTATGCTGCGAACTCACAGATAGTGGATTAGGTAAAGTATGCGAATCTTCCTGATGCTGCTGGGTGGGGTCGTTGCTGCCGGCGCCCTGCTCTTCTGGCTGTTCCTCAATGCCATGGCGGCGGGCTTCTACACGAACAACGCCAGCCGTTCCGTCGATTGGCTGACGGAAGAAGCCCTGCTGTTCTTCTGGCTGCCCGCCGCGGTCGGCGCCGCCATCGCTTTCCTGGGGTGGAAGCGCCGCTGAGGAGAGCGGAAGCTGAAGAATCTGCCCCGGGTTTGCGTTCCGCCACACTCTCACTCTTCCCCCTCACTCTTCCCCGCCCGCGCCGGAAGCACCTGTCGAACCAGCAGCGCAGGCGAGCCCCCGACCGCTTCGAGGCGGGCAAGACGGCTGATTATAGTGTGGCGTTTTCAACTTATGATGTTTGCGGTTTTACTACCCACAGTTAAAAAGCGGGAAGATTGTTCACCGATTATTGTGCCACCTCAGTAGTACTCCAAATGTTTTTCTATGGAAGTGCGACATTTGCTCTAATCTCCTGCGAGGAAAGTCCCCCGAAACTCTTGGATCCTGAAAGGCGTTTTTCTTGCAATGAACGCGGTTCCAAGAATGAAAATTCGACTGAGCGGTCCCCTCCGCATCGAGAACGTCGATGGCACGGATATCACGCCTCGCGGAAAGAGGGCCAAGGCGCTGATCGCGCTCCTAGCCCTGGCAAAGACCGGCGTGCGCAGCCGCAAGTGGATCCAGGACAAGCTGTGGAGCGAGCGCGACGAGGAACAGGGCGCCGCCAGTCTGCGGCAGGAATTGAGCGGACTGCGCCGGCACTTCAGATCGCTGGGCGTAGAA
>JBNKHC010000370.1:0-9291 GCA_050290145.1 Kiloniellaceae bacterium
TTGTAGCCGGTCTGGCTGGCCACCTGCTGCACGCTGCTGGCGGGGCTGCGCTCCAGCAGCGCCAGGGCCTTCTGCAGGCGCCAGTCGGCCAGGTAGGCCATGGGCCCCTGGCCGACCAGGGCGCTGAAGCGCTCGGCGAAACGGCTGCGCGACATGCCGACCTCGCCGGCCAGGCGGTCGACGGTCCAGGTCTCGCCGGGCTGCGCGTGGATCAGCTGCAGGGCGCGGCCGATCTGGCGGTCGCGGAAGGCCTCGACGAGGCGCTTCAGTTCCTCGCACTGCTCGACGCCGATCCGCAACACCTCGATGAAGACGATCTCCGACAGGCGGGTGACGGCGGCGGTGCTGCCGATCTCCTCGGCGAAGACCCGGCGCGCCACCAGGCGCAGCACCTCGTCCAGCCAGGGCTCGCGCGCCCGCATGGCCGCGGTGACCACCAGCGCCTCCGGCAGGGCGCGCAGCAGCGGGTGGTCGGCGGCGGCGCGAAAGGTGAAGTGGCCGCAGACCAGCTGGGTGGAAGCCTGCGGGGCGCCCTGGCCGATGACCAGCGCCCCCTCGCCGGTGAAGCCGCTGTCCCGCATGACGGTTTCCAGGTCGGCGGCCTGACGCCCGGCGCTGTCGGCCAGCACATGGCGGCGCCCGCGCGGGATCAGCACCAGGTCGCCGGGGCTGAGCTCCAGCGTGGCGCCGGAGGCAAGGCCGACATGGCAACTTCCCTGGACCACCAGATGGAAACGCGCGGCCTGCTCGTAGTCGGGCACGGCGACGGCCCAGGGAGCCGAGCAGTCGGTGCGGAAGTAGAGCGCGCCCTTCAGTTCCAGGGTGTCGAGGATGTCGTTCAGAACGTCCATGGGGCGGCGCTCCCGGCCAATTCTTTGCAACTCGTCCCGTCAGATCGGACGCCTGCTCAAGAATTTAGGGCATTCGGCGGGATTGGAAAGGGCGGAGGCTCAGCGGGCTTCCCTGAGCCGGGCCTTGCGAGCGGCCGACTTCTTGGACGCGGCTTTGGCCTTTGCGGGCTTATCCGGCGCCGGCTGGCGCTGCGGGCGGTCGCCGGCGCGGGGCTGCGTGCTGGCGCGGGCGCAGAGATGGAAACCCAGGTCCACAACCTTCTCCTCCGGCGGCTCGCCGGCGATGGTCTGGGCGATCATGTCCATGGCGGTAACGCCCATCTCGTAGCGCTCGGTCGCCATGCTGGTGATCGGCGGCTCCGCCGCCGCCGACATCTCGAAGTCGTTGAAGCCGGCGATGGCCAGACGCTCGGGCACGGCGATGCCCATGCGCTGGCATTCGAAGAGCGCGCCCAGGGCGACGTCGTCGTTGTTGCAGAAGACCGCTTCGACGTCGGGGCACTGCGCCATGATCGCGCGCAGCAGCTCGCAGCCGACCCGGACCGAGGAGGGCGACTTGGTCTGGACGACGAGGCTGTCGTCGTCCAGGCCGCGTTCGGCCATGACGGCGCGGTAGCCCGCCATGCGGCGGTTGCTGCGCGGGTCCAGGCGCGCGGCCAGGCAGGCGATACGTCGGTAGCCGGCCGCCAGCAGGTGCTCGGTCATGGCCCGCCCGGCGGCGAACTGGTCGAGGCCGACCATCATATCGAAGGGCTCCGGCCCCAGCTCCATGATCTGCACGATGGGCAGTTCCGCTTCACGCAGCATCTTGGCCGCCGCCGGCGTCTGGTCGATGCCGGCCAGGATCAGGCCCGCCGGCGACTGGCTGAGGAAGAGGCGGATCAGGCGCTCCTCCTCCAGCTGCGCATAGCGGGTGTTGGCGAACTGCACCTGCAGGTCGGTCTTCTCGGCGCGGTCGTGAATGCCGCGCAGCACGTCGGCGAAGACGGAGTTGGTCAGCGAGGGGATGATCACGCCGACCACGTTGGTGCGCGCGGAGGCCAGGGCCCGGGCGTGCAGGTCGGGGACGTAGTCGAGGGCCTGCACCGCCGCGGCGATGCGCTTGCGCAGCGGCTCGGAGACGCGGGCGGGCTCGCGCAGGGCGCGTGAGACGGTGATCGGGCTGACCCCCGCTTGCGCAGCCACGTCGGCGATCGTCGTGCGGCCCTTTTTGCGTCGCGTCATTCGTACCCCTTGGTCATTCCCCCTGGTCACGGCGCCGCATTCCACCACTTTCGACCAGGAAAGGCCAAATTGCTAGCGCTATCACGAATCTTCTTTCGGTTGAGCGGGCAGCGCAACTGTTTCCGGCGACCCTGACGGGTGACGCCGGCGGGTTTTCCACCGGTCCCTCCCGCCGCTTCGCTTTCGCCCCTTAGATTTCGGCGCGGGAATGGTTTAGCGTGTGATTCAGGTGGTTTGAGTCGTGGTCGCAACAGTCGGCGGCGGCACCATCGGGCAGAGTCACACAGTCACCGGCTAAGCAGACAGTCCATAAACTGCGGCAGGGGGAAAACGTCATGGCAGACAAGAGCGCGCAAGCGCGGTCCCGACTCATCGGCCAGATCGTGCAGGCGGTCGGCAGGCGCCTCAGCGCGACCAAGGCCAAGCGCGCCGAGGTCTTCGTGCGGCAGTTCTTCGCGAACGTGCCGCCCAGCGACCTGCGCGGCGAGTCGGCGGACAACCTCGCCGGCGGCGCGCTGGCGCTGTGGGACAGCCTGCAGCAGCGCACCCCCGGCAAGGCCAGCGTGCGCGCCTATAACCCCGATCCGGAAAAGGACGGCTGGGAGTCGCCGCACAGCATCATCGAAATCCTCAACGACGACATGCCGTTCCTGGTTGACTCCGTGACCGCGGAGATCAACCGCAATGACATCGAGGTACGCCTGGTCATCCACCCCATCGTCAGCCTGCGCCGCGACATCAAGGGCAAGCTCGTCGATTTGGTCGACCCCAAGGCCAAGGGACCGGACCGGGCCAGGCCCGGCGCGCCGGAGCCGACCGGCGAATCGGTCATGCAGATCCAGATCAGCGAGCAGCCGGACAAGCGCCTGGCGGAGATCGCCGCGCGGATCGAGAGCGTGCTGGCCGACGTGCGCGCCTCGGTCGAGGACTGGAAGACCATGCGCGAGCGCTGCCGCGAGGTCATCGCCGAGCTGGAGACGCGTCCGCCCATGCTGCCGGTGGCGGAGATCGCCGAGGGCCTGGAATTCCTGAAGTGGATGGACGACGACCACTTCACTTACCTGGGCTATCGCGAGATCAGCTTCCACGGCCGCGGCGGCAACACCGTGACCAAGATCAACAAGGCACGCGGCCTGGGTATCCTGCGCGATCCCGAAGTGCGGGTCTTCGACGGCCTGCGCAATCTCGGCAAGCTGCCCGCCGACGTGCGCGACTTCATGCGCCAGCCGCAGCTGCTGCGCATCACCAAGGGCAACCGCCGCGCCACGGTGCACCGCACCGTCCACCTGGACACCATCGCGGTGAAGACTTTCGACACCAAGGGCCACGTCACCGGCGAGCGGCTCTTCGTCGGGCTCTTCACCTCAATGGCCTACTCGCGCTCGCCCAGCGACATTCCGCTGCTGCGCCAGAAGGTCAGCGCGGCCGTGAAGCTCTCGGGTTTTTCCTCGCGCAGCCACGACGGCAAGGCGCTGATGCACATCCTGGAGACCTATCCGCGCGACGAGCTGTTCCAGATCTCCGTCGACGAACTCTGCCAGACCGCCATCGGCGTGCTGCACCTTCAGGAACGCCAGCGCACGGCGCTCTTCGTGCGCCGCGACCCTTTCGAGCGTTTCGTCTCCTGCATGGTCTATGTGCCGCGCGATCGCTACGACACGGCGCTGCGCCGGCGCATGCAGACGATCCTGGCCGAAGCCTATGAAGGCCAGTGCGCCAGCTTCTCCGCCCAGATGAGCGACGAGGTGCTGGCCCGCCTGCACCTCATCATCACGACGCGTCAGGGCAAGATCCCCAAGGTCAATCTGAAGAAGCTGGAGGAGCGCCTGGAACAGGCCTCGCGCTCCTGGGCCGACCTGCTGGAAGACGCCCTGGTGGCCGCGACCGGCGAGCAGTTCGGCATCCGCACCCTGCGCCGCTACGAGCGTGCCTTCCCGCCGTCCTACCAGCGCCACTTCAGTGCCGAGGTCGCGGTGGAGGACATCGGCCACATCGAAGAGGCCATCGCCGAAAACGACCTCTCGATGAAACTCTACCGCCCCGAGGGCGCGCCGTCGCATGTGCTGCACTTCAAGATCTACGTGCTCGGCGAGCCGGTGCCGCTGTCCGACATCCTGCCGATGCTGGAGAACATGGGCCTGAAAGTGATCGGCGAGGTGCCCTACGACATCGATCTGAGCGAGCAGCCGGCGCCGATCTGGATTCACGATTTCGACATGGTCTCCGAAGGCGAAGTGGCGATCGACCTGGAGACCGTCCGCGACGCCTTCCACGAGGCCTTCGCCCGCGTCTGGCACAGCCGCATGGAGGACGACGGCTTCAACAAGCTGGTGCTGCACGCCGGGCTGACGGCGCGCGAGGTGATCGTGCTGCGCGCCTACTGCAAGTACCTGCGCCAGGCGCGCATCCCCTTCAGCCAGGCCTACATGGAGGCGACGCTGGCGCGCAACGCGACGCTGGCGCGAAACCTGGTCGACCTCTTCCTGGCGCGCTTCGATCCGGCCAAGTCCAAGGACTCGCAGAAGCTCGGCAAAAAGCTGGTGGCGGAGATCAACGCGCAGCTCGACCAGGTCTCCAACCTGGACGAGGACCGCATCATCCGTCGATACCTGAACCTCATCCTCTCGACCCTGCGCACCAATTTCTTCCAGCCCGCCGACGACGGCAGCGAGAAGGTCTACTGCTCCTTCAAGTTCGACTCGCGCAACATCGAGGAGCTGCCGCAGCCCCAGCCTCTGCGCGAGATCTTCGTCTACAGCCCGGCGGTCGAGGGCGTGCACCTGCGCTTCGGTATGGTCGCGCGCGGCGGCCTGCGCTGGTCCGACCGGCCGGAGGATTTCCGCACCGAGGTGCTGGGCCTGGTCAAGGCGCAGCAGGTGAAGAACACGGTCATCGTACCGGTGGGCTCCAAGGGCGGCTTCGTGATGAAACAGCCGCCGCCGCCGGAGGCCGGGCGCGACGCCTTCCTCGCCGCCGGCATCGAGTGCTACAAGACCTTCATCCGCGGCCTGCTGGACATCACCGACAACCTGAAGCTTGGCCGCGTGGTGCCGCCGAACAAGGTCACGCGCTATGACGGTGACGATCCCTACCTGGTGGTCGCCGCCGACAAGGGCACGGCGACCTTCTCCGACATCGCCAACGGCGTTTCCGCCGACTACGGCTTCTGGCTGGACGACGCCTTCGCCTCCGGCGGTTCGGCCGGCTATGACCACAAGAAGATGGGCATCACCGCGCGCGGCGCCTGGGAATCGGTGAAGCGGCATTTCCGCGAGCTGGGCAAGGACTGCCAGAAAGAGGACTTCACCTGCATCGGCTGCGGCGACATGTCGGGCGACGTCTTCGGCAACGGCATGCTGCTGTCCAAGCACATCCTGCTGATCGGCGCCTTCAACCACATGCACATCTTCGTCGACCCGACGCCCGACCCGGCGCGCAGCTGGGAGGAGCGCGACCGCCTCTTCAAGCTGCCGCGCTCGGCCTGGATCGACTACAACCCGGAACTGATCTCCAAGGGCGGCGGCATCTTCGAACGCAGCGCCAAGTCGATCAAGGTGACGCCGGAGATGAAGCAAGCCTTCGGCATCGCCAGGGACAGCGTCACGCCCAACGAGCTGATCCAGGCCATGCTGCTGTCGGAGGTCGAGCTGCTGTGGTTCGGCGGCATCGGCACTTACATCAAGGCCGGCGAGGAAAGCAACCTGGACGTTGGCGACCGCGCCAACGATGCACTGCGCGTCAACGGCAAGCAGGTGCGCGCCAAGGTGATCGGCGAGGGCGCCAACCTGGGCGTCACCCAGCTGGGCCGCATCGAATACGGCGAGGCCGGCGGGCGCTGCAACACCGACTTCATCGACAACTCCGCCGGCGTCGACTGCTCCGACCACGAGGTCAACATCAAGATCCTGCTGGGCGACGTGGAGCAGGCCGGCGACATGACCCGCAAGCAGCGCGACAGGCTGTTGGAGAAGATGACCGACGAGGTCGGCGAGCAATGCCTGCGCGACAACTACCTGCAGAGCCAGGCGATCACCGTCACCCATCAGCTCGGCGGCCACCTGCTGGACCGCTTTGCGCGTTTCATGCGCGCGCTGGAGAAGGAAGGCCTGCTGAACCGCCGCATCGAATACTTGCCCGACGACGAGGAGGTGCTGGAGCGCATGAAGCGCGGCGAGGGCCTGACCCGGGCGGAGATCGCGGTGCTGCTGTCCTACTCCAAGCTGGTGCTCTATGACGACCTGCTGAAGTCCAAGCTGCCGGACGACGCCTATTTCGCCGCCGACCTGGAGACCTACTTCCCCAAGCCGCTGCGCACGCCCTATGCCAAGCAGATCGAGCGCCACCGGCTGAAGCGGGAGATCGTGGTGACGGTGGTCAGCAACGACCTCATCAACCGCGTCGGCATCAACTTCGTGCACGAAGTACGCGAGAAGACCGGCATGCCACCGGAAGAGGTGGTGAAGGCCTACATCATCGCCCGCGAGATCTTCGGCATGCGCGATATCTGGGCGCAGATCGAGGCGCTGGACAACAAGGCGCCGGCCCTGGTGCAGTCGCGCATGCTGGTCGAATGCGGTCGCCTCATCGAGCGCGAGACCGTGTGGTTCCTGCGCGAGATGGGCATGCCTCTGGATATCGCCGGCGAGATCGCCCGCTTCGGCGAGGGCGTCGCCACCTTGGTCGGGCGCCTCGAATCGCTGCTCTCCAGGGCGGATCGCGATCTGCTCGACCAGCGCTCGGCGCAGCTCGTCGAGCAGGGGGCGCCGCAGGCCCTGGCGCGCCGCGTCGCCAGCCTGGCGATGCTGGCGCCGGTCTGCGACGTGGTGCGCATCGCCGCCACCCTGAAGCTGCCGGTGGAAAAGGTGGCCGAGGCCTACTTCACCATCGGCGACCGCTTCGGCTTCGACTGGCTGCGCCGTTCGGCCGGGTCGCTGCCCACCGACACCGCCTGGGACAAGCTGGCGGTCTCGGCCATCATCGACGACTTCTACGGCCACCAGAGCGAGCTGACCACGCGGGTGCTGAACGGCAACGGCGTGGCTAAGGGCAAAGCCAAGACGGTGGCGACCGACAAGATCATCGCCGACTGGTCGGAGGGCCGCGCGCCGCTGGTGACGCGCACCGAGCAGCTGCTGGAGGAACTGAAGTCCTCCGGCACGCCGGACTTCGCCATGCTGGCGGTGGCCAACCGCCAGCTCAAGTCGATGGTGTCGGGCTAGCAGCTCGGAGACCCGGTTGGCCTCGCCCTGAGGAGGCGCGTCGGCGCCGTCTCGAAGGCTGCGAGATGAGCGGGAGGCCGGTCCTCGAGGTCGGCTTAGCCGAACTTCACCGCGGTCCCGTTGGCCGAGACCATGAGCATGGAATCGCCGACCACCTCGTAGTCCAGGTCGACGGCGACCACGGCGTCGGCGCCGAGGGCCTGGGCCTGCTCGATCATGTCTTCGACGGCGTGCTCCTTGGCGCCGCGCAGCGCCTTCTCGTAGCCGCCGGCGCGCCCGCCCACGACGTCGCGCACCCGGGCGAAGACGTCGCGGAAGACATTGGCGCCGACGATGCAGTCGCCGGAGACGATGCCCAGGTACTCGGCGATCTTCTTGCCTTCGATTCCATCGGTGGTGACGATCAGCATGGGGTCCTCGCGCGGTGTTGGTTCCTGCGCGCAGCCTACATTGCTTGAGCGTCCTGGAGAAAGTTGCTAGCCAGAAGGCCGCTAGCCCCTGATCTCAGGGCACAACGACTTGATTCGCCGCATTTTGTCGCGGCCCAGGGGGAGGTTTCAGATGGTTTCCGGTGCGCCAGCCTCCCCGCTTCATGAGCCCGGGCCTATCGGCTGGCAGGGGCGCCGCGCCGCCGCCTTCGCCTGGTGCCTTTACGACTGGGCCAACTCCTCCTACCCGACGGTGATCATCACCTTCGTCACCGCCGCCTACTTCACCCGCGCCGTCGCCGAGACGCCGGAGGCCGGCACCGGGCAGTGGGGCCTCATGCTCTCGCTTTCGGGGGTCGTGCTCGCGGTCATGGCGCCGATCTTCGGTGCCATTGCCGACCAGGGCGGCGGGCGCAAGCCCTGGATCGGCGCCTTCTCGCTGGTCGCCATCCTCTGCGCGGCGGGGCTGTGGTGGATCGAGCCCGACCCGGGCTTCGTGGTGCCGGCCCTGCTGCTGGTTGCCGTCGGCAACACGGCCTTCGAGTTCGGCCATGTCTTCTACAACGCCATGCTGCCGGAGATCGCGCCGAAGAGTCACCTGGGGCGGCTGTCGGGCTGGGCCGGCGGGCTGGGCTACGTCGGCGGCATCGCCTGCCTGGCGGCCTGCCTTTTTCTCTTCGTGCTGCCGGAGGTCCCCATCCTCGGCCTCGACAAGCAGCGGGCCGAGGAGGTGCGCATCACCGGTCCCTTCGTCGGCCTGTGGTTCGCCGTCTTCGCCCTGCCGCTCTTCGCCACGGTGCGCGAGCGCGCGCGCCCCTTCCACACCGGCCGCGCGGTGCGCGACGGCCTGGCCAGCCTGTGGCGCACCCTGAAGCTGCTGCCCGAGCAGCGCCAGACCGGCCGCTTCCTCCTGGCGCGCATGCTCTACACCGACGGCCTCAACACCCTCTTCGCCTTCGGCGGTATCTATGCCGCCGGCAGCTTCGGCATGAGCTTCGAGGAGATCCTGATCTTCGGGATCCTGCTGAACGTCACCGCCGGCCTCGGCGCCTTCGCCTTTGCCTGGATCGACGACCTGGTGGGCGCCAAGTTCACCATCCTCTTCTCGGTGGCGGCGCTGATCCTGCTGGGCGGCGCCATCCTGCTGGTGCAGAGCCAGTTGTGGTTCTACGTGCTGGGCTGCGGCATCGGCGTCTTCATCGGCCCGGCGCAGACCGCCAGCCGCTCCTTCATGGCGCGCATCGCCCCGCCGCACCTGCATGCGGAATTCTTCGGGCTCTATGCGCTCTCCGGCAAGGTGACGGCCTTCCTCGGCCCGGCGCTGGTCGGCTGGGTCACGGTCTGGGCCGACAGCCAGCGCGTCGGCATGGCGATGATCCTGCTGTTCTTCCTGGCCGGGCTGCTGCTGATGCGGGGTATCCGCGATCCGCAGAAGCCCGCGGCCTGACGCTTCGCCTCAGCAGCAGGGCTGGCGCTGGCCGCTGAGGCGCAGGCCGCGCAGGCTGCAGCCACCCACCAAATGGCGGAACACGCGGCCGAGCGCCGCGCGCACCGCCGCGCCGTGCAGGC
>JBNKHC010000371.1:0-5062 GCA_050290145.1 Kiloniellaceae bacterium
CTTGTCGAAGAGGCTGCTCAGCAGCGGCACCTCGCTGACGTCGATCCGGTCCAGGCTCTTGGCGTCGATGCCCAAGCGGGTCCGCGTGACGGTGATGTGGCGGACCTGGATGACGACGAGGTTGCGGATGAGTTCCCTGCGCCCGCCGCCGAGTGTCAGCGGAATGTGCTGCAGCGACTGGGCCTCGTGGCGCGACTGGGTGTCGCGGTCCTCCTCGTGGTCCCTGTCGTGTTCCTGGGCGACCGCCAGGCCGAAGGGTGCGAGCGCCAGCAGGAAGGCTGCCGCCGTGGCCGCGACAAAGCGCCGCTGAAAGGCGCGCCCGGGCGCGCAATGACACTGGGATCCTGTCACCTTAACTACCCTCCCCCAAGGGTCCGAGGCGGCAACTGTAACAGATTTTCGCTCTACCGGGGCGCGAAACCGTTCCCGGGCGCCGGCTACCTCTTTTGTACCGGCTTGGGGCGGCGCGGTGTCTAAAGGGGGCCCCCGCCGGCCTTCGTCTTGCGGGGCCGGAGTCTTGCTGATACCTAGGGAGCACAAGCCACACCAACATGAACCGAAGCGGGACTCGCGCCCAATGCAGCACGCCGTGCGGATCGCCCCCTCCATCCTGGCCGCCGATTTCGCCCGCATGGGCGAGGAGGTCAGCGCCGTCGCCGAGGCCGGCGCCGACTACATCCACGTCGACGTCATGGACGGGCATTTCGTGCCGAACATCACGCTGGGCCCCGATATGGTCGCGGCGCTCAGGCCCTATACCGACAAGGTCTTCGACGTCCACCTGATGATCTCGCCCATCGATCCCTACATCGAGGCCTTCGCCAAGGCCGGCGCCGACATCATCACCGTGCACCCGGAAGCCGGTCCGCATGTGCACCGCACCCTGCAGCTGATCAAGAGCCTGGGCAAGAAAGCGGGCGTTTCCCTCAATCCCGGCACCCCCGCCGATGTGGTCGACCCCATCATCGGCGACGTCGACCTGATCCTCTGCATGAGCGTCAATCCCGGCTTCGGCGGCCAGAGCTTCATCCCGAGCAGCCTGGCCAAGATCGAGGACCTGCGCCGCAAGATCGACGACAGCGGGCGCGACATCGACCTGGAGGTCGACGGCGGCATCAACGTCGAGACCGCGCCCCAGGCCATCGCCGCGGGCGCGGACGTTCTGGTGGCCGGCAGCGCCACCTTCAAGGGCGGGCCACAGGCCTATGCCGGCAACATCCGGCGGCTGCGCGGCGAAGACTGAAGGCAAGCGGCGGTGCCGCGGAAAACGGCGCAAAGCCTGGCACTGAGAGGACTGGCATGAGAGGACTGGGGTGAGTCCGGGCGAAAGTCTCATGGCGAGCCGCAAGGCCCCAGACCGCACGGCCCAAGACCGCACGGCCCGAGACCGCAAGGCGGGCAAGCGCCGCAGCGCCCGCCGCCGCGGCGGGCTGGGCGGCAGCCTGGAGCGCCTCAAAGCCTGGACCGCCCTGCCCCGCAGCCTGGCGCTGGGGCGTCTCGTCTACCAGCTGAAGCGCCCGCTCTACGCCCTGCCGCAGATGCCCTGGCACTGGCGCGGCAATCCGCCGGCCACCGCGACCCTGGTGCCGCCGGATCCCTGGCCCGGCAACGCCCAACGCGGCACCGCCATCCTGGACGACAGCTTCCACTTCCTGGGTCGCAGCCTGACCAAGCCGGCGCCCCTGTGGAACCCGGTGGGGGTCGAGCGCGCCTGGCTGGAGGCGCTGCACGGCTTTTCCTGGCTGCGCGACCTGCGCGCCGCCGGCGGCGACAACGCCCGGCGCAAGGCCCGCGCCCTGGTGGCCGACTGGATCGAGGCCAACCGCAGCTGGGAAGCGGTCGCCTGGCATCCGGTGGTGACCGGCAGCCGCCTTGCCCACTGGCTCAGCCAGTACGAGTTCTTCGCCGCCAGCGCCGATGTCGAGTTCCGCCAGCGCCTGCTGACCTCGGCCGCCCGTCAGGCGCGCCACCTGGCCGCCGTGCTGCCGGCGGGCTTGAGCGGCGCCGGCCTGGTCACCGCCGCCAAGGGCCTCTGCATGGCCGGGCTCTGCCTGCCCGACGGCGGTCCCTGGCTGAACCGCGGCCTGGCGCTGCTGGCCGAGGCCCTGGAAGCGCAGATCCTTAGCGACGGCGGCCAGCGCGAGCGCTGCCCCGCCCTGCTGCTGTCGGTCCTGCGCGACTGCATCGACCTGCGCGCCGCCCTGCTGGCCGCGGGTCGCGAGGTGCCCGCCGACCTGGGCCTGCGCATCGAGGGGATGGCCGCCATGCTGCGCCTGCTGCAGCACGGCGACGGCGGCCTGGCCCTCTTCAACGGCGCCAACGAGGGTGAGGATCTGCAGATCGGCCTGGTGCTGCAGCGCGCGGCCAGCGGCAAGGGCCCGCTGCAAAGCGCGCCGGCCAGCGGCTTCCAGCGCCTGCAGGCCGGGCGCAGCCTGGTGCTGCTGGACAGCGGCCGCCCACCGCCGCCGGGCTACGACGCCCAGGCCCACGCCGGCACCCTGAGCCTGGAGATGTCGGTCGGGCGCGAACGCCTGATCGTCAACTGCGGTGCGCAGTCCGGCGGGGCCGGGACCGCCGGCGCCGGCGACTGGGCCGCGGCCCAGCGCAGCACCGCCGCCCATTCCACCGTCACCGTCGCGGACACCAACTCCTCCGAGGTCTTCGCCGGCGGCGGCTTCGGCGCGCGGCGCGCCAACGTCACCTGCCGGCGCGACGAGGACGAAGGCAACATCTGGGTGGAGGCCAGCCACGACGGCTACCAGCCGTTGTTCGGCATCACCCATCAGCGCCGGCTCTATCTTTCCGCCAACGGCGACGACCTGCGCGGCGAGGACCGCCTGAGCCGGCAGGGAGAGGAGGCGCAAAAGGCGCGCGCACCCCGCGACTTCACCGTCCGCTTCCACTTGCACCCGGAGGTCCAGGCCATGGCGGCCCAGGACGGCCGCTCGGTGGTCCTGCGCCTGCCCAAGGGCGGCGGCTGGCGGCTGCGCAGCGCCGGCGCCGTGCTGACGCTGGAGCCCAGCGTCTACCTGGGCCAGCCGGGCCAGGTGCGGCGCAGCCAGCAGATCGTCCTCTCCGGCAGCCTCTCCGAAGGCGAGGTAACGGTGAAGTGGGCCCTGCAGCGCCTGGAAAGCGCCCGCTGAGATGGCCGAGGTTCCCTGGCTATGGAGTCCCTGGTTTGATCACGGCTGGGGCCTCGTCCTGGGCCTCGCCGCGGTGACTCTGACAAGTTGGGCCGGCACCGGCATCGTCCTAAGGCTGCTGTTGCGCTGGCACGTCTTCGACGAACCGAACCACCGCAGCAGCCACACCCAGCCCAAGCCGCGCGGCGGCGGCTTGGCTGTGGTCTCCGTGGTGCTGGCCGCGTGGATCATCGCCGCCGTCACCGGCGGCCAGGCCGGCGCGGAGTTGTGGCTCGTCATCGCCGGCGCCGTCCTGCTGGCCGCCATCTCCTGGGCCGACGACCTGAAGCCACGGCCGGCCAGCCTGCGCTTCGGCGTGCAGGTCGCCGCCGTGGTCCTGGGGCTTTGGGCGCTGGACCCGGGCCCGCTGTTCCAGGGCCTGCTGCCACTGCCCCTCGACCGGGTGCTCACCGCGCTCTTGTGGCTGTGGTTCATCAACCTCTTCAACTTCATGGACGGCATCGACGGCATCACGGCGGTGGAGACCATCGCGATTAGCGGCGGCCTGGCGCTGATCGCCGCCGGGCGGCTGCACTTCCCTCTGGGTGCCTTCGACACAGCGGTGCCGGCCGCCGCCGCAGTGGGTTTTCTGTTCTGGAACTGGGCGCCCTCGCGCATCTTCCTGGGCGACGTCGGCTCGGTGACGCTGGGCTACCTGCTCGGCTGGCTGCTGATCGTCGTGGCGTCCAGCGGGCTCTGGGAGCCGGCGCTGATCCTGCCGCTCTACTACCTGGCCGATGCCACCTGGACCCTGGGCAAGCGGGTGCTGCGCGGCGAGAAGGTCTGGCGGGCGCACCGCGAACATTTCTACCAGCGTGCGGTTCAGCGTGGCTTCAGCCACGACACCGTCGCCTGGCGCATCGCGGCCTGCAACGCGATCCTGGTCATTCTGGCCGTCGTCGCGGCCGTCGCGCCCGCAGAGCAATCCTGGATCACCCTGGTTTTGGCGCTGCTTGCGGTTATTTTCCTTCTGTTTATGCTGGCCCGGCAGAGGCCTCCCGCGCCCCGGGCGTGAATTTCGGGGCCGTGAGTTCCGGCCGGAAAGCATGAGGTTTCGGACCTGAAAGCATGATCTTGGGCTCCCCCAAATCCTCCCGCCAGTTGATCGCCTTCCTGCACGACCTGGCGATGTCGGCGGCGGCCTTCACGATCGCGTTGCTGCTGCGCCTGGGGAACGACGCCTGGACCTCGTTAATGACCACCCTGTGGCCGTCGATGCTGCTGTTCATGGCGGTCTGCGGCGTGGTCTTCCTGACCACCGGGCTGTACCGCGGTGTCTGGCGCTACGCCTCGATGAACGACCTGGTGGCGATCATCAAGGCGGTCAGCCTGGCGCTGGCGGTCTTCCTGCCGGTGACCTTCCTGGTCACCCGCCTGGACAGCCTGCCGCGTTCCTGGCTGGTGATCAGCTGGTTCGTGCTGATCTTCCTGCTCGGCGCGCCGCGCATGCTCTACCGCGTGTTCAAGGACCAGGGCTTCCGCCACCTGCTGGAGCGCGACCGCCACCGCCGCGTGCCGGTGCTGCTGATCGGCGCCGGCGACGCCGCCGAGACCTTCATCCGTGAGATGG
The DNA here is from genome assembly GCA_050290145.1 of Kiloniellaceae bacterium. Classification (GTDB taxonomy): domain Bacteria; phylum Pseudomonadota; class Alphaproteobacteria; order Kiloniellales; family Kiloniellaceae; genus Pelagibius. The sequence goes on from JBNKHC010000371.1 coordinate 4,753, forward strand.
CGCGCGACCGCGACGGCCCTTTCGAGGTGCTGGGCGCCATCGACGAGAAGGGCACGCGCATCGGCCGCAAGATCCACGGCGTGCCGGTGCTGGGCCAGCTGAGCGACCTGCCGGAGGTGGTCACGCGCCTGGCCCGGCGCGAACGCAAGCCGCAGCGCCTGATCCTGACCAAGCCGCTGGAGCGCGACGAGGTCGACTTCGTGCTGGAGCTGGCCGACAGCCAGGGCGCCACCGTCGCCCGCCTGCCGCGCCTGACCGACTTCAGCGGCGGCGTGGAGGAACGCCTGCAGATCCGCCCCATCGCCATCGA
>JBNKHC010000372.1:0-2378 GCA_050290145.1 Kiloniellaceae bacterium
GGCATGATCTCGGCGCTGAAGTTCGGCGCCCCGCCGCACGGCGGATCGGCCCCGGGCATCGACCGCATCGTCATGCTGCTGGCCGACGAGCCCAATATCCGCGAGGTCGTCGCCTTCCCGATGAACCAGCGGGCCGAGGACCTGATGATGCAGGCGCCGGCGCCGGTGAGCGAACGCCAGCTGCGCGAGCTGCACATCAAGCTCGACCTGCCGCCTGAATAACGCCTGCGAGGATTTCGGACAGGGGCCATGGCTGATCGCACTCCCGCCGATGACGGCTTCTTCATGCCGCCCGAGTGGGCGCCGCATGAGCGCTGCTGGATGGCCTGGCCCTGCCGCGACAGCCTGTGGGGCGAGGGCCTGGCGGCGGCGCGGGCGGCCTACGCTGCGGTCGCCAAGGCCATCTCCGGCTTCGAGCCGGTGACCATGCTGGCTAATGCCGAGGAGCTGGATGAGGCCCGCGCGCAGTGCGGCGACGCGGTGACCTGCCAGGTCATGCCGCTGGACGACTCCTGGATGCGCGACTTTGGCCCGAGCTTTCTAGTCGATGGCAAGGGCGGCCTGGCCGGCGTCGACTGGGGCTTCAACGCCTGGGGCGGGAAGTTCCAACCCTACGACCAGGACGCGCTGGTCGCCGAGCGGCTGCTGTCGCAACTCGGCGTGAAGCGTTACGGCGCGCCGCTGGTGCTGGAGGGCGGCTCCATCCATGTCGACGGGGAGGGGACCTTGCTGACCAGCGAGGAGTGCCTGCTCAATCCCAACCGCAACCCGGACCTGGGGCGCGCCGATATCGAAGAGCTGCTGCGCCGCTATGCCGGCGTCGAGAGCTTCGTCTGGCTGGGTGAAGGCCTGGACAAGGACGAAACCGACGGCCATGTCGACAACATCGCCTGCTTCGTGCGTCCCGGCGTGGTCATGGCGGTCACCTGCGACGATCCGGCGGACCGCAACCATGCCATCCTGAAGGACAACCTGGCGCGGCTGGCCAAGGCCCGCGACGCCAAGGGGCGGGCGCTGGAGGTCGTCGAACTGCCGCTGCCGCGCGAGCCCCGCTACCTGGACGGTCAGCGCCTGGCGCTGTCTTACGTGAACTACTACATCGCCAATGGCGGCGTGGTCATGCCCTCCTTCGGCGACGCCAATGACGCCCAGGCCTTCGATATCGTCTCGAAGGCCTTCCCCGAGCGCAAGGTGGTGCAGGTCGAGGTCGGCGCCATCCTGGTAGGCGGCGGCGGCATCCACTGCATCACCCAGCAGCAGCCGCGGCCCTGAGGCGCTGGGCCGCTCGGGCCCTGCAAATTTTTTGGTGGCGGTGGGAGCGGCCGAAGGCTCGGATGTTCGGCCCGTCGCGGCCGGCCGCGGCCTGCGGTGAAGCTGGTGAAATATCTCGGAAAGACTCAGGCCTGAGATATCTCCGCCCGCCAATTCCGGCTGACGGCAGACGTCGGCTTGCCCGGAAGGTGAATTTCCAAGCCGGATATAATTAATACAAGGTTTACGAAGCTCCTCTAAATCTTCAGCACGGCTTAGCGCCGAGGGCAGCAGAACAAGCGAAAGGAGCCGTCCAAATACGGCCCGCTCTCGTCACGACGTCTGGAGGGCCGCTTCAGGGCGGTTCGTAGATTTTTTGGGGGAAAGAGTCCATGTCTGAGTCCACGAGTGGGCAGTCCAAGCGCGGCCGCGGGGCCTGGTTGCGCGATCGGTTTAAATTCCGGAAGAACAAGGGGGGCGCCAAGCAGAAGCCGGCACGGCTGCTGTCGCACCGCTTCGGCATTGGAGTTCGTCTGCTCGGGGCTTTCTGGGCGGTCGCCTTGCTGACCATCGCGGCCAGCGGCATCGCCTGGCTTTCCTTCACCAACGTCGGCGTCGTCCTGCACCAGGTCACCGACCGCAGTGTCCCGGCGATGACCGAGGCCCTGCGCCTCTCGGCGGCCAGCGCCTCGCTGTCGGCGGAGGCACCGGCGATCGTCGCGGCCAGGGACGAAGAGGAGCGCCGCAAGCTGAACGGCGGCATGTTCCCGAAGATCTCCGCCCTGGGCGCGACATTGAATACCCTGCGCGAGCGCTACGGCGATTCCGAGCAGCTCAACAAGGTGACCGAGCTCACGCGTTTGACCACGGGCAACCTGCAGAACCTCAACGCTGCCGTCATGGAGATGTTGAAGCTGCGCGGCGAACGCAAAGCCAAGGTCGCAGAGATGGCGGTGGCCCATAACGAAATCCTTGGCCTGACCGATCCCATGGCCGATGACGTCAGCTTCACGCTGTCGGTTGCCGCCTACGAGGCGGCGGATGCCGGCGGCTCCGCCGTGACGGACCTGTTCGGGCCCGGCGTTGCCGGCCTGATGGCCGTGGTGCGTACCGAGGGGCAAGCCGAT
>JBNKHC010000373.1:0-2736 GCA_050290145.1 Kiloniellaceae bacterium
GCTACTCTGGCCCAAATCGAAACGTCCCTTGTCGGCGAGGATGACACGTCCCTCTCGAAGCTCGCCGATACCTTCGTCGAGGGTGTAGCCGACAGCCTGGACCAGGGCACAGCCTATACTTCGCCCTCACGCCTGGAGAAGCACCGCAGCCGCCGATACTACGAGGCGGGCAACCTCAGCATCGAGTTCAGGCGGAGCGATGCCGGTCAATGGCAAGTCCACAACATCTACAGCGCGCCGCTCCTCGAATCACGCAAGCTGCGCCCAGGCGACACCGTTCTGGAAGTCGATGGCACCCCTACCCAGGGGCTCGCCGATGAGGAGATCGCGGAGCTGTTCTACGGCGAAGTGGGCAGCTCCATTGAGCTGGTGATCCAGCGCGACGGCGCAGCTGCACCGCTGGTGCTCAACCTGGAGCGTGAAGTGCCCGGCACCACCGCGGTTGCCGCCTATCCCGAGAACAGGGCCCTTCGCATCATCATTACCCGCTTCAACCAGCCCGCCGTCAAAGACCTGCAAGACCACCTGACACAGATTCCGACCGTCCCGGAGTCCGGACGACCGACCGGGATCATCCTCGACCTTCGCAACAATCCCGGCGGGCTGCTGGACTCCAGCGTCGACACCGCCAATATGTTCCTGCCGGATGGTCCGATCCTCACGACACAGGGGCGGCACAGCGACAGCCATCAGAGCTTCTCCGCCACAGCGACGAGCAATTTCAAATTGCCGTTGATCGTTCTGGTCAATGAGCGTACCGCCTCGGGAGCCGAGATCGTCGCCTCGGCTCTCCAGGAAAACGGCCGCGCGGTGGTGATCGGTATCACCACCTATGGCCTCGGCAGTATCCGGACCGTCATGCCCTTGCCGAACAACGGGACCCTGAGCCTTCCCTGGACGGAGATTCGGACTGCCGGCGGCTACCGCCTGGACAAGCGTGGCGTCATGCCGGCGGTCTGCACCGGCGGCAGCGCGACGCCGGATATGGTGTTGGCTGAACTGCGCAGCGGTCGCGGGACCATCGACTACGCTACCCGCACCCGCGACATCGACCCGGACGACACTGCGGCGGTCGAAGCCCTCCGGGCGCTCTGCCCGCCGCGCAGCGACGGGGCCGACATCAGCCTGGAGGTCGCCCGGGCCATTCTCGAAGACCCGGCACTCTACGAGGATCTCCTAGACCGGGACCGCCAGAAGACGGCCGCGGCACAATAGCCGCGCCTAAACCGCCAGGTCGTTCTCGATCACGTGCTCGGCGATGGCGCCGGGGGTGGTGAGCCAGACGGCGTCGCGGCGGGCGGCGATATGCTCCAGGGCGCGGCGCAGGTGGCGCAGGCGGTAGGGCTGGCCGACCAGGTAGGGATGCAGGGCGATGCCCATGACCAGGGGCTGGGCTTCGGCCTGGTGCAGCATCTCCTCGAAGTTGTCGAGGACGAGGTCGGTGAAGTCGCCCGGGCTCAGGCGGTGCAGCGGGATCGCCGGGATATCGTTGACCTCCTGGGGATAAGGGACCGCAAGGATCCGCCCGCCCCGTGTCTTCAGCCAGATCGGCTGGTCGTCGCCGCACCAGTCGAGCAGGTAGCGGTAGCCGGCCTCCTGCAGCAGGTCCGGGGTCACCGGGCTCTCTGAGATCCAGGGGCCGAGCCAGCCGGCCGGCGCCCTGCCCTCCGCCTCGGTGAGGACGCGCGTGGCCTCTTCGATGAGCGCCCGTTCTCCCGCTTCATCGAAATCCGCCTGGCGCTCCGAGTTGGTCCGCCCGTGGGCGACGATCTCGTCGCCGCGGGCACGGAAGGCGGCCACCACCTCGGGGCAATAGTCGTAGATCGCCGAGTTCACCAGCAGGCTGCTGGGCAGGCGAAAGGTGTCGAAGATCTCCAGCAGGCGCCAGACGCCGACCCGGTTGCCGTAGTCGCGCCAGGCGTAGTTCAGCACGTCCGGCTCACCCAGGGAGGGCGCCAGCTTGGCGCCCAGCCCCTCACCGAAGGCGAAGTGCTCCAGGTTGAGGCCGATATAGACCGCCAGGCGCCGGCCGTTCGGCCAGTCGTAGACCTTGCGGTCGGTGATGGCCCGGTAGCCGTAACGCCCGTGTGTCGGCAACTTTGTCGGCGGCGTCATGCGCATCTCCCTGATGGTCCGACGAGATTTTGGGCTTATCTGCCGGCCGGCCGCAACGCAGGAAGCTTACGCCGGCGCCTGTTCGACCCGCTGCTCGATGGCGCCGAAGACAGGCCGCCCCTCGCCGTCCCTCATTTCGATGCGAAGGCTGTCGCCGAAGCGCAGGAAGGGCGTCTTGGCTTCGCCATGCAGCAGGGTCTCCACTGTGCGCTGCTCGGCGATGCAGGAATAGCCGCGCCCGCCCTCGGCGACCGGCCTGCCCGGGCCGCCCTCGGCGTCACGGTTGGAGACGGTGCCGGACCCGACGATGGTGCCGGCGGAGAGCCGCCGGGTGCGCGCGGCATGGGCAATGAGCGCCGGGAAGTCGAAGGTCATGTCCTCCCCCGCTTCCGCCTTGCCGAAGGGCTCCCCGTTCAGGCTCACCAGCATGGGCAGGTTCAGCTTGCCGCCGTCCCAGGCGTCGCCCAGTGCGGCCGGCGTCACCGCCACCGGCGAGGCGGCGCAGGACGGCTTCGACTGAAAGAAGCCGAAGCCCTTGGAAAGCTCCCCCGGAACGAGGTTCCTCAGGCTGACGTCGTTGACCAGCAGCACCAGGCGGATGGCGGCGGCGGCCTGCTCCGG
>JBNKHC010000374.1:0-11717 GCA_050290145.1 Kiloniellaceae bacterium
GGGATCGTAGTCGTCGGCGCCTTCCAGATAGAAATAGATCGGCGCATCGGGCTCGGCGGCCAGCTCCGGCCGGCCGATGACCCTGGGCAGCAGGCGGGAAACCGGCTGGCTTGTAGCGTCGAAGCCGGGCTCGATGCCGGGCCCCTTCACAGCAAAGAGGGTGGAGAAGCCCGCCAACAAGTCGTTGCGCTCCAGCCGGTCGGCGTTCTTTGCCCGTGCGGCGACGCTGTGAATGCGCGAACCATGGTCGCCATGGATGATGATGGTCGCATCATCGAAGCGCCCGGCCTCCTTCAAACGGCCGAACAAGGTGTCGAGCTTCTTCTGCACGCACTGTAACTGGTCGAAGTAGGCCATATAGCTCGCCTGGCGTTCTGCCCTGTCGTTCTCGCGCCGAAAGGGCGGCCTGTTGCTGAGCCATTCATTGAAGTTGTCGCGCAGGCTGCAGTCCGGCCGGAAGATGTAAGGTCCGTGCGGCAGAAGGAAGTGGGCGTAGAAAGCCGTTCCCTCCGGAGCCGATACAACGTCATCAATGAGACGGTCGAAAGCGGCGGCCGCGTTGATCGAGCCGGGGCCGTCATCCCACTTCGGCAGTTCCGGAAGCGTCACGCCATGGCGGCGCAGCGCCTGCGCGGCGCGCACGTAGAGCTTCAGAGCGTCTTCCACCAACTCATCGGACAGCTGCAGGTAGAGGCTGAAAAACGCGCTCAGTTTGTCCGCATCGTCGAGCGCCGCCGTCTTCATCCAGTTGGTTCCGTCGTGCAGGTAGGTGTAGCAGCGACTCACCAGCTTTGGAAATTCCCGGCAGTAGTCCATATAGGTTACTTGGTAGACATGGACGGCGTAGCCGGCCTCCAGCAAGGCGTCGAAGTAGCGGTTCTGGCGCAGGACGTAGGGCCGCTTGCCGATATAGCGGTCGTAAGGGGTCGGACCGGCGGTGAAGTTCAGAATGCCGGAAACCGAATTTCGCGTGGCCTCATACTCGCTGACGGCATTGCCGAACAGGCGGAAGCCGTTGTCCCGGAAAAACGCCCGTTGTGCCCGCGCCGCCGCTTCGCCGCCCGGCAGATCCTCGGGAATCCCCATGACGCCGGTGTGCTCGTCCAGCATGAGGTGGATCAGAAGCCCGGACGCGGCCGGGGGACCGCCCACCGCGTTCTCCGTGAGCCACGACTCCTGATAGGGCTGCGTCGGCCCCGTCACCACGGTAGCCAGCAGCAGAGCGCCGAACATCGCGATCAGAATGGTCGCGATGTGGCGACGCAACACCCAGAACAGGGCCAGCATCAGAACACAGGCGACATAGATCACGGCGTCTTCGAACCAGTCGAACTGAATATCGAAGAACAAGGCGACGAGAAATGTAAAGAGGACCGCCTGCCCCAGGCCCGGAGAGCGCCCGCAGAGCAGGCTGAGCAGAATCCCGGCCGCAATGCAAAGAAGTGCCGAGAGCAGCATGGAAGCGGCGGGAAGCGGATAGTCACGTTGTGCCGCAAAAACGAAGAACGGAACCCAGAGAATCATCGCGGCCGCCAGGGCGCGCAGGCCCATGGCCTTCCAGGCCGGTTGCGGCGATTCGGCCTGCGCGCTCAACGGCGGTCGAACCAGAACAAGCGGCGGCCCTCCTTCGAAATCGTTTCGCTGCGTACCACGCGGGCGCGCTTCTCGATTGCCGCTGTGAATGCCGCTTCGGAGTAGTCGGCGAAGATGTCCTCACGCAGGGCCAGCATCTGCTGAATGGTGGTATCAGTTTTCTGCACGAACTCGATGACACCGCAGGGGGCGAGCCCGATCAGCCAGTCGACGACCGCGTCCAGCGGCACGTTGCGGCCGATCGCGAGGTGATGTTCGAAAGCCAGCGCGACGATCGCATCGGCCTGGGCCCGGCGCGCAAAGCCGGCGCGCTCCTGCTGGCGCCAGCCCTGATCGGGGCTTGGATTGGCGGCATCCAGAAACAGCGGCAGGAAGGGCAACTCCTTGCTCTGCGCGCGTAGGAAGGCCTGATCCAGGGCCCCCTGATCAAAATCGAATCCGATGACATGGCGCGCCCCCGCCTGCAAGGCGGTCTCGGAGTATTCGCCGGTGTTGCAGCCGATGTCCCACAGGAGATCCGGCTTGGTCGCCTCGACAAACTCCGCCACGAAACGGTGCTTGGCCACCGCCTCATCGGACTTGTAGGTGTTCGCGGCCGCATAGTCGTTCCATACCGACTTCTCGCCGCCGAGGGGCTGCAACTTTTCGATCCAGCCCCGCAATTGCACAAGCATGTTGCGGAAGGAGGCCTGAGGCAGCTTACGGTCCTTGGTCTGCGCCAGTTCCGAGCGGCTCTTGCTCCGGGCGAGCCCTTGCATCTTCGCCTGCAGCACCACTTGGCTGAAGACGTTCCACGAAAGCTTGCGCCGAAGCGGCAGCAGCTTGGCCAGGTCGCCGGTGGAGATTCCCTCCAGGCCGCCGCGGTACCAGGCATTGTGCGACACACCCAGCAACGCCCGCAGCAGAAGCGGATTGAGGAACTGGTTGCAGAACTGGCTGTGGCCGTCCCAGAACTCCCCTTCCCGGTAGCGGCGCAGCGACAGCAGGTCGATGAATACCGGGCGCGCGCCGAGGAACTGGACGTTGTAGGCCGTCGCGTCGGAGAGGCTGGCACCGCCCTCCAGGGTCGCCAATTGAACATCCAGGTGCAGCAGGGCCGCCGCCTTCAGCGCAAGGAACGACCACTCGTAGGGATAGGAGACGTAGGGAAGCTTCGGATGCTCCACCACGTAGCGGGCGCCCTCCGCGGCGGGCCCCAGCAGGGCGCGGTCGACCTCCTGCGCCGAAATCAGCAGGCCGGATTCGGCCAGCCGCGCCAAGAGACCGCTGTCGCGCACGAACTCGTAGTGCGCGGCCGCAGAGGGATTGATGCTGCGATAGACCCGATTGTCGATGTGATAGACGTGACCGGATGGATCTCTGAACGATCCGGCATCAACCTGCACTGACATCAAGCGGTCTTAGGAGCCGGTCTGGCGCTTTGAGCCTTCGTCCTTCTTGGAGCCGAAGGAAAGGAAGCTCTTCACTTTGGCCCAGTAGAGCTTCGTGGCCACAATGCCGCCGGCGACAGCGGCGACAAGCCCCTGCAGCAGAATGCTGCCGGTACCGGGGTCCAGATAAGCATAGGCAGGACCGGTCGCGATGATCACAATGGCAGCGGCTGCAAAAGCCAATTTCGCGGCGTTGTACATGCCGTCTCCCCAGATGTGAAATTCCCAGCAACCTGCTGGCATGAAATCCTCAGTAGAGGATTTGCCACGAGAGAGTCAACTGTAAGTAACAATTTTGAAATGTAGCGGACGGCCGCACGCCGCCGTTTCGGGTGATCCGCTATGCCGAGAGCGCCGCTATTGCAGGCGCTTGGCCTTATCGGGCGGATAACAGACGTAATTGATGCGGTGCGGTTGGCTGAGCGAGCAGCCGTTCCAGAAGACGTCCTCGTCCTTCTGCACCACGCGCCCGCCATCGCAGCGGTAGATCGCTTCCGCTTCCACCTCCGCCGGTTCGTTGAAGGCCGGGCTGTAGCAGATGCCGAGGGCGCGCGGCTGCAGGCGCGGCAGCATGTCCTTGCCCTCGGCCGCGGCCGCCTCGACCGCCGCATCGGAGCCCTGAACCTGGAAAGGCGTCATGGAACAGCCGGCCAGCAAACCCGAAGCGCAGATCACCAGCACAAGGCCGAGCGGCCGACGAAAGGACATGGGCGACTCCCCGAACAAGGCCCCAAGGAAAGCGGTGCCCCTTGATACGGCAGATGCGCCTTGCCTGTCACCCGCCAAGGCTGTCCGGCCATTATTCACACTTATTTTATGTACTCACAAATCTTTTTACAGTATGATCTGGACAAATTAGACGGATCACCCTACTTTCATCGTGAAATCAGATCTCGTGAGGATCGGGCCGGGCGGCCCCTGTCCGCCGGCCCGAAAGCAGGCAGGTCCCGAGGAAGCGGGCGTTCGAGGAAGCAGGAAAGCGTGCCATGCGGTATTTTCCGGCATTTCATGACCTTACCGCCCGCCCCAGCCTTGTGGTGGGCGGCGGCGAACTGGCTGCCCGCAAGCTGCGCCTGCTGATGAAGGCGGGCGCCCGCCCCGTCGTGGTAGCCCCCGAGGCCAATGCCGAGATCGCTTCCCTGGCCCGCAGCGGCGCGGTCACCTGGCACCAGCGGCCCTTCCAGGCCGGCGACATCGCGGGCTGCGGCCTGGTGATCAGCGCCAGCGGCCGGCCCGCCGTCGACGCGGCCGTTGCCGCGGCGGCCCAGGCCCGCGGCGTTCCGGTCAACGTGGTCGACCGCCCCGACCTCTCCAGCTTCATCACCCCGGCGATCATCGACCGTGATCCTTTGGTCATCGGCATCTCCAGCGGCGGCGACGCGCCGATCCTGGCCCGCCAGATCCGCGCCCGCCTGGAAACCCTGCTGCCGGCCAATCTGGGCCGCCTCGCCCGCTTCGCCGGCGCCTTCCGGGGCGCCGTCGCCGCCCAGATCGGCGACGGCCTGCAGCGCCGGCGCTTCTGGGAGCGCTTCTTCAGCGGCCCGGTGGCCGACAAGGTGCTGGCCGGCGACGAGACCGGCGCCCGCGAAGCCATGCTCGGCCTCATCAACGGGCGCGACGCCCGGCGCCGGGACGCCCAAGGTCACGATGGGGGCTCCGTCGCCATCGTCGGCGCCGGCCCGGGCGACCCCGACCTCATGACCTTCAAGGCCCTGCGCCGGCTGCAGGAAGCCGATGTGGTGCTGTACGACAAGCTGGTCGGCCCGGAGATCGTCGACTACGCGCGCCGTGACGCCGAGCGCATCTACGTCGGCAAGGCCAAGGCCAACCACGCCAAGACCCAGGACGAGATCAACGCCCTCATGGCCGAACACGCCCTGGCCGGCAGGCGGGTGGTGCGTCTGAAGGGGGGCGATCCCTTCATCTTCGGGCGCGGCGGCGAGGAGATGGACTACCTGCAGGCCCGCGGCGTCGCCGTGGAGGTCGTGCCGGGCGTCACCGCGGCGGCCGGTTGCGCCGCAGCGGCGGGCATCCCGCTGACCCTGCGCGGCACCGCTGTGGCCGTGACCTTCCTGACCGGCCACGCCCGCGACGGCGAGCCGGACCTGGACTGGGCCAGCCTCGCCTCGGGCAAGCAGACCCTGGCCGTCTACATGGGCGTCTCCACCGCCGCCACAGTGGCCGGGCGCCTCATCGAGCACGGCCTGGCCGCCGCCACCCCGGTGGCCGTCATCGAGAACGGCACCCGCCCGGAGCAGAAAGTCGTCACCGGCCGCCTGGAAGAACTGCCGCAGCGCCTGCAGCGCGCCGGCGTCACCGGCCCGGCCCTGATCATCATCGGCGAGGTCGCCCGCCGGGCGCTGGAAGCCGATGTCGCCGCCGAACTGCAACACGCCGCAGCGGACCTGCCGCGGGCCGTCGCCGTCTAGAGAAAAGAGCCGCCGCCATGACCAAGAAGAACGACAGCCTGAAGATCGTCACCGCCAACCGCCTGCGCCAGGGCGACGTCGTCTACCTGACCGACAGCGGCCGCTGGTCGGTCCACCTCAACGAAAGCCGCGCAACCCGCGACGCGACGGAGCTGGAGGCCATGCTGGCCCTGGCCGCCGAGTCCATCGCCGCGCGCGAGATCGTTGCCCCCTACGAGATGGAAGTGGTCGAGGTCGACGGCATTCTGCAGCCGCTCTCGACCCGCGAGATCATCCGTGCCGCCGGCCCCACGGTGAGGGCCGACTACCGGGGAAATGAACAGCAGCGCAGCCGCGCCGCCTGAAAGGAAGTCTGAGAGATGTACCGTTACGACGAGTTCGATGCGGCCTTCGTGCGCCAGCGCGTCAAGCAGTTCCGCGGCCAGGTGGAGCGCCGCCTCGCCGGTGAGCTCAGCGAGGACGAGTTCAAGCCGCTGCGCCTGATGAACGGCCTCTACCTGCAGCTCCACGCCTACATGCTGCGCGTCGCCGTGCCCTACGGCACGCTGTCGTCGCGCCAGATGCGCAAGCTGGCGAGCATTGCCCGCGACTACGACCGCGGCTACGGCCACTTCACCACGCGCCAGAACATCCAGTACAACTGGCCGCAGCTGGAGGAGGTGCCGGACATCCTCGAGGAACTGGCCGAGGTCGAGATGCACGCCATCCAGACCAGCGGCAACTGCATCCGCAACGTGACGGCCGACCACTTCGCCGGCGCCGCCGCCGACGAGATCGAGGACCCGCGCATCTATGCGGAGATCATCCGCCAGTGGTCGAGCCTGCACCCGGAATTCTCCTTCCTGCCGCGCAAGTTCAAGATCGCGATCACCGGCGCGCCGAACGACCGCGCCGCCGTTCGCTTCCACGACATCGGCCTGCAGCTGCGCCGCAACGAGGCCGGCGAGGTCGGCTTCGAGGTCATCGTCGGCGGCGGCCTGGGCCGCACCCCGGTGATCGGCACCACGATCCGCAAGTTCCTGCCCAAGCAGCACCTGCTGAGCTACCTGGAAGCGATCCTGCGCGTCTACAACCAGCTCGGCCGCCGCGACAACCTCTACAAGGCGCGCATCAAGATCCTGGTGCAGCAGACCGGCGCCGAGACCTTCAAGGATCTGGTCGAGGACGAGTGGGAGCAGATCAAGGACGGCGCCCTCACCCTGCCGGCCGAGGAAATCGGGCGCATCGAGGCCTACTTCGCGCCACCGGCCTTCGAGGCCCTGGACGCCAACCAGCCGGCCTTCGAGGCGCGCCGCTTCGAGGACCGCGACTTCGCCCGCTGGGTACGCTCCAACGTCACCGCGCACAAGGCGCCGGGCTATGCCTGCGTCACCATCTCGCTGAAGCCGGAAGGCGAAGCGCCCGGCGACGCCAGCGCCGAGCAGATGGAGGTGGTCGCCGACCTTGCCGAGCGCCTCAGCTGCGACGAGATCCGCGTCACCCACGAACAGAACCTGGTGCTGCCGCACGTAAAGCTCACTGACCTCGCCGAGGTCTGGGAGACGCTGGTGGCCCACGGCCTGGGCACGCCGAACGTCGGGCTGCTGTCCGACATGATCGCCTGCCCCGGGCTGGACTACTGCAACCTGGCCAACGCGCGTTCCATTCCGGTGGCCCAGCGCATCTCGCAGCGCTTCAGCGACCTGAAGAAGCAGCACGAGATCGGCGATCTGAAAATCAAGATCTCCGGCTGCATCAACGCCTGCGGCCACCACCACGTCGGCCACATCGGCATCCTGGGCGTCGACAAGAAGGGCGAGGAGTTCTACCAGATCACCTTGGGCGGCAGCGCCGACGAGAACGCCGCCGTCGGCAAGATCCTGGGCCCCGCCTTTTCCTACGACGACGTGGTCGATGCGATCGAGAGCATCGTCGACACCTATCTGGACCTGCGCCAGGACGGCGAGCGCTTCAACGACACCTATGCCCGTGTCGGCGCGGCGCCCTTCAAGGAGAAGCTCTATGCCGTTGCTTAAGGACGGGCAGGTCGTCGCGGACAGCTGGACGGCACTGGCCGAGGACGCGGCGCCGGAAGGCGACGTCATCGTCAGCCTGGACCAGTGGCAGGCGAACCGCGAGACGCTGCGCGCGCACAACGGTCGCCTGGGGCTTCGTCTGAAGAGCGACCAGTCGCCGGCCGGGCTGGTCGGCGACCTCGACCGCTTTGCCCTCATCGCGCTGGAATTCCCGCGCTTCGGCGATGGCCGCGCCTATTCCTACGCGCGCCTGCTGCGCGAGCGCCACGGTTTCACCGGCGAGCTGCGCGCCGTCGGCAACGTGCTGCGCGACCAGCTGTTCTTCATGGTGCGCTGCGGCTTCGACAGCTTCGAGGTGGCCGACGACAAAGCCGTCGCCGGCTGGCAGGAAGCCATCAGCGAAGTTTCCGTGCTCTACCAGCCGACCGGCGACGGCCGGCAGACCGCCTTCGCCTTGCGCCGCGGCGCGGGCAACCGCTGACCGTCCGCCGCGAGACCCTGGAGCCGTTATGACCCAAGCCGCCGCATCGTTGTCCCGCCCGTCCCTGGTCGTCCGCCCGCCAGCCAACCAGGATCACGTGCTGCGCCTCAGCGAGCGGGCACGGCTCCTGGAGCTGCGCTACCGCGGGCTGGACAGCAAGGCCGTGCTGGACGCGGCCATCAACGGGATCTTCGCCGGGCGCATCGCCGTGGTCTCTTCCTTCGGGACCGAGTCGGCGGTGTTGCTGGATCTGGTGGCCCAGGTCAACCGCCACACGCCGGTGGTCTTCCTGGAGACGGGTAAGCACTTTCCGGAGACCCTGGCCTACCGCGACACCCTGATCGACAAGCTGGGCCTGACCGACGTGCGCAGCGTCGGTCCCGCCGCCGACGACCTGAATTGGGCCGATCAGGACGAGACCCTGTGGCGGCGCAATCCGGATCTCTGCTGCCAGCTGCGCAAGGTGCTGCCGCTGGAGCGCGCGCTTTCCGGCTTCAGCGCCTGGATCAACGGGCGCAAGCGCTTCCAGGGTGGCCGGCGCCAGCACCTGGGCCTCTTCGAGGCGGCCGAGTCGCGGATCAAGGTGAATCCGCTGGCGACCTGGGACACGAAGGACCTCGCCCGGGCCTTCGTCGAGCGCGACCTGCCGCGCCACCCCCTGGGCGCCCAGGGCTACCCCTCGGTGGGCTGCGCCCCCTGCACTTCGAGGTCCGAGGGCGATGGCTCGCGGGCCGGGCGCTGGGCGGGCAGCGGCAAGACCGAGTGCGGCATCCACAAGGCCCCCTGGGCCGCCCAGGCGCCCACCAGGGGGCTGCGCTGAGCCCCTGCCCGGCGGTCCCCGGAAGGGCCGGTTAACCATAGGCCCGGGTCGCCGGCGGCGACTCGGAGAGGCCTGCGGGCAGAAATCACAAGATTGCCCTCCCCCATTTCCGGCCGTCGCGCTCAGGGGCACCGCCGAAGCGTCTCAGTATTGATCTTCGCGAGTCGTCCCGGCGCCAAGATTCAACTGCCCCGAGTCTAGTAGAGGGCCTATGAATCGCGCTCCCGCAGCTGCGAGATTCATTGTAATGGAGCCGAGAATTCTTACCCCATGACAGGGCATGTCAGGGAATTCTCAAGTATTTATTCTCTTCATATCCAAGCATAACCAAGTAAAAGTCATCCAAAAGTAACATTATTACCATTTTATGCGGAAAACTTTCTGAAGATAGACGGGATTAATAGTTAATTTGCTCGGAATTTTATGGGAATTTAGCTCAAATATAAGACGATTCTTCTTGATATCCCGGGTTAAGATTGTGTAAACCTTTGTCCGTGGACGAAGCTCCTCCCGGGCCATAAGAGCCCCTGCGGCGTTGCTTAGACCCCCGAAAGGGTGACCCGCCGGCAGATCGGGAAGGGTAGAAGGCCCAGGCACGAACCAGGGCAAGTTCCACGGAATGTTCACAGGGTAATGGACGTTAGATGAACCGGATTGCAAAGATGCTGGCCGATTGGCGGCCGCACCGGGACCGTTGGCTCGCTGCCGCGCGCCACGCGCTCACCGGACAGCGCCATGCCAAGCACGGCCTCAGTGCGAAGGCGGTTTGCTCTGCGCTCAGCGCGCCTTTCGCCTGCGTCATCGCCGGCGCGGCCCTGGCCAGTGTCGCCACCAGCGACCAGGTCGACGACGCCTGGACGCGGGTGACCGCCCAGAGCTTCATTCCCGTAGACGCGAAGGACATCGATCCCGACCAGTTCTATGTGCGCCAGGTCGGCATCACCCAGCTCGACCTCGAGGAGCAGATCGCCAGCACCTTCACCCCGAACCCGGGCAAGCTGCGCGAAGAGCTGACCTGCCTGGCCCAGAACATCTACTTCGAGGCGCGCAGCGAGCCGCTGGAAGGCAAGCTGGCCGTCGCCCACGTCGTGATGAACCGCGTCACCTCGCGCTACTTCCCGGACACGGTCTGCGGCGTGGTGCAGGACGGCACCGACGAAGTGCTGCACCGCTGCCAGTTCTCCTGGTACTGCGATGGCAAGAAGGACGAGATCAAGGACCAGGGCGCCTGGGAGGAAGCCACCGAGCTGGCCAGCCAGGTCTACTGGGGCCGCGCCGAGGATCCCTCCGGCGGCGCCCTGTGGTACCACGCCGACTACGTGAAGCCGGTCTGGCGCAAGGCCTTCGCCAAGGGCCCGACCATCGGCCGCCACATCTTCTACACCCGCAAGCCGCAGTCGGCCCCGACGCAGATCGCCCAAGGGGGCTGAGGACCGCGGCAAAAGCGCAAGGCGCAAGCAAGGCAACGAAAAACAACATCCCGAGCGGGCCGGCGAAAGCCGGCCCGTTTCGTTTGCCCGTTCAGCTTCTTATCGTGCTGCGGATCGCTCAGCCCCGGCGCTGCAGACGGCCGGTCAGGATGCCCTCAATGGCGTTGTAGGCCGCGTCGCTCAGCTCGACGAAGACTCCGCCCACCACGCCGTTGTCGCCGACCTCGCGGGTGATCTCCACCGGCAGGCTGAGCGGGGCGCCCTGTCGCGGCGTCAGCTCCAGGCGCAGGCGCGAGCCCACGCGAAAGCTGAAGGGTGTGCGGTCGGTGGCGTCCAGCGCCGCGCCGAAGCCGGCGGCGCTGAGATCGGTCAGCAGGACCTCGTGGCCGCCCAGGGTGGCCTCCAGGTTCAGGCCGCGCCGCCGGTCGCGGCGGCGCTCCTTGCGCATGACCTTGATGCCGTTGCGGTTCACCCGCCCCTCCCGTTCTTCTTCTGGCGGCGGGGGCCGAGTCTAGGGCCGGCTTGTGTAGAAATCGTTACGCAGCGGCAGGCTTTCGTTAACCATGCCGCGCCGCGCCGGCAGCTCACGACAGCTGCGCCATCTCACATAGCGACGCAAAATCTCAAATGAACTCTCTCGCTGCGAGACCGGGTGCGAAGGTCGCTCTGCGGCGACGACTCAATACCCGCATCCTGTCCATCACCAGACATCTTCTGTCAGTTGACTTGACCGCGGCTTTTGACCCTTAGCGGTCGACTAAGTCGTCATATTTACGCTGAGATTTCGCAGATAGTGTAGGACAACAGCATTGTATTCGTCGGGCGCATCACGTTGCGGGAAATGCCCGGAACGCTCAAAAAAATGGTACGTCGCATTCGGCCAATATCGACTTTCGGCCTCAATGACACGGGGCGGAATAAACATGTCCTCGCCACCCGCCATTATCAACGCCGGGACGTCAACCGATGCGATCTGCTCCGGCCCGAAACCGCTGGCGGAATAGGCGATACAAGCATCAATCATTTTCAGGGCTGCTGAGTATTCTATTCTTTCTTCTATGGCCTCGAGCAAACCGGGAAGTCGATCTCGGTTTTGTGCCAGCCAGTCCTCGGGCATGATTGTCGGCATGATCACCGTATAGAGAGTCTCGAAATCAGACGTTTCCAATATCCGTTTCCAGCCGATGTACGTCTGTAACAGCCTCTCCGAACCGAGCAATTGCGTTGCATTGATGCAGAGAGCGCCCGCATAGCCCGGATGGTTTATTGCAAGAGTGACAGCGGCCATGCCGCCGTGGCAGACGCCCAAAATCGCAACGTGATCCATCCCTAGATGGTCCAGTAGTTCTTTGATGTCTCTCGCGTGTAGTTCATAGGTATGTTCTCCGGCCCATTTCTCAGACTGACCGATACCTCTGTGATCGAGCCGAATGCAGGTAAAGTGATCGGCAAAACTGCGAACCTGAGCGTTCCAAGTGCTAGTGTCGCTCCATATGCCGTTCAGCATCAGCAGTGGCGG
>JBNKHC010000375.1:0-2699 GCA_050290145.1 Kiloniellaceae bacterium
GCCGACCAGTTCGCCGGTGGCCAGGCGCGGCAGGTACTTCTGGCGCTGGTCCTCGCTGCCGTAGCTGTAGATGGGGTGCATGACCAGGCTGGACTGCACCGACATGGCCGAGCGGTAGCCGCTGTCGACCCGCTCCACCTCACGGGCGATGAGGCCGTAGCAGACGTGGTTGACCCCGGCGCAGCCGTAGTCCTCCGGGATGGTCGAGCCGAGGAAGCCCAGGGCGCCCATCTCGGTGAAGATGGCCCGGTCGAAGGTCTCGTGGCGGTTGGCCTCCAGGATGCGCGGCATGAGCTGTTCCTGGCAGTAGGCCCGGGCCGCGTCGCGCACCATGCGCTCCTCCTCGCTGAGCTGCTCTTCCAGCAGCAGCGGGTCGTCCCAGACGAACTTCGCCTTGCCGGAAGACGGGGCGGGAGCGGGGTTGGAGCCGGGGACGGCGGTAGCCTGCGACATGGCGCTCGGTCCTCTAGGCCGTAGCGACGGGAACGTCGATGTCGAGCAGCGGCGCATACTGTTGGGCGCCGAAGATGTCGGGGTCGCCCGGGCTGCCGCTTGGCCGCGTACGATAGATGGTGAACTTGATCGCATAGCCGGGATCGTACTCGACGAAGTCGGCGATACGCTCCTCGGGAATGTTGAAGAGCTTGCACACGGAAGCGCGGGTTAGCACGCCGCTGCGCTTGACCTGGTCATAGACCTCGGCGGTGCGGAAGATCACGTCGAAAGTGATCTTGTTCACCCCGGCGTTCTTCGAGCGGATCGTCTTGGCCAGTTCGGAGAGCTTTTTGGTCGTCATGGCGTGGTCCTTCACACTCCGGCTTCGATCAAATGGGTGGGGAAGAGCTCAAGCCCGTCCTTCACCGCCACGGTGTGGTTGAGGGTCCAGCGGAAGGCGGGGCTGGCGCGCATCACCTCGTCGAAAACGAAGGAAACACCACCAGCGGTGCCCTTGACCTCCGGCAGGCGGGCATAGAACAGCTGGCGCGTGGCAGTGATGGTCAACTCCTCGGCCATCTCGGCGGTCGGCGCCACGCCCTGGACGACGATGCAAAGCTCGTGGCCGGGCCGGTCGCGCAGTGGCTCCATTTCGCCCATGATGCCATCGCGTCCGAAGACGTTGTAGTAGAGCTCGTAGCCTTCCTCGCCAAAGCGTTCGCGCACCTGCTGCTTGGCCCAGTCGATGACCTTGTCTACATGGGCGATAGTGTAGGGGTCGCGGATACCGGCCATGCCGACATAGCGCTCGCCGACCTTGCCGGCGCCTTCCAGCTTCACGCGAAAATCGTTGGCCGGCACGAAGGCCGGGCCGGTGATGCGCGTGGTCTTGGCGTCGAACTGTTCGTAGCGACAGTTGGTCATGTCCAGCATCCCGCCGGCGACGAACTCGTGGAATGGATTGGAACGTTCGTACATGGCATGGCCGGCCACGGAGGCCACGGTGCACATCTGGTCCGGGTGCATGGCGGTCACCTTGACGTCATCCATGCTGATTTCGCCCAGCACCGTCTCCTTGCCTCCATAGGGCTCGGCACAGAAGGATGCGCACTCCAGCACCTTGCCCAGGTAGTAGGAGAGGTCTTCTGGAAAACCGTGGTTGAGGGCCGGTGCGGCAAAGATGGCGCTGTCGCTGCTGCGCCCGCCGATGATGACATCCGCGCCCTGTTCCAGCAGCTTCATATAGGGGTGTACGCCGGCCATGGCGACGATCCGATCGGTGGCGTCCAATTCCTCCTCGGTGAGGTCGTCGAAGCCGTCCAGGCCCTGGATCACCTCGCCGGCCCTCATCTTCGCGCGCAGCCAGTCCGGCTCTACCTCGGAGTAGAAGTAGCCCAGCTTGAACTTGGCCAGGCGGTGTTCGGCGGCCAGTTCCTTGATGATCTCGACGTAGCGGTCGACCCGGTTGTTGGCACCGGTATCGCCGGCCGAGCCGATCAGCATCGGCACGCCCCGCGACCGCGAGGCCAGCAGCATCTCCTCGAGATCGTGGCGCTGCCACCGCTCGGGGCTGGCGCAGCTGTCGCTGCCGAGGGGCACCGGGCCAATGTCATCGCTGCCGGAGTCCGCCGCGATATAGTTGGGTCCAGCCTGGACACCCAGCTTGAAGCTGCCGGTCTTCAACGGCGCGAAGCCGAGATGCCCGTTCGGGGAGATGATCTTCATGGATTCCATTTGCGCGCCTCCAGCGGCCAGCTATGCGTTTGCCTGCTAGCTTGCATAGAGCGTGCCAAGATCGAACCTGAGCCAAGTATACGGTTTTAATGGGGAAAATAGGAGACGCTCGGGCAAGAGGTGGGGTGTCTTCCGGCGCTTGCGCGCAATTCGCGCGAGGCTGCGTGACTTCAACGCAGGCCGAGCTTGATCATGTGGTGGCGCAGGGCGTGGCGGGACATGCCGAGTGCTTCGGCGGCTGCGTTCAGGTTGCCGTTGGCATGGGCCAGAGCCTCTTCCAGCAGGCGCGCCTGGAAGGCGGCCGTGGCGTCCTGGAACGACAGACCCTTGAAGTCGTCCAGGCCATTGCCCTGGGCGCGCGTCGGCGCGGGGCTCTTTTCCACTTCACGCATGATGCGCGGGGGAATGTGCTTCACCAGAACCTGGTTGTCGTCCTCCAGGATGAAGATCCTTTCCAGCAGATTTTCCAGCTCCCGCACGTTGCCCGGCCAGCGGTGGCGGCGGAACACCTCCTCGACCGCCGGCTCCCA
>JBNKHC010000376.1:0-3158 GCA_050290145.1 Kiloniellaceae bacterium
TCCGGACCGCCTGGAGGACGAGGTCGGCGACCTGCTCTTCGTGGCGGTGAACCTGGCCCGCCACCTGAAGGTGGATCCGGAATCGGCCCTGCGCCGGACCAACGCCAAGTTCGAGCGCCGCTTCCGCGCCATGGAGGCCGACCTGGCCGGGCGCGGCGAGAAGGCCGAGGACCAGAGCCTGGAGGCCCTGGAAGAGCTGTGGCAGGCGGCCAAGCGCGCGGAGAGCGCTTCCTAGATCCTGGCCTAGCTTCCGGCGGTGAGGGCCGCGCCGACGAAAAGCGCCACGCCGTAGATCACATGTGAGGACAAGGCATTGAGGCGCGGCACCCAGGGATTGGGCGCCAGCCGCCCCATGATGCCGATGCCGAGGCCCGGCTGCAGGATGAACCAGGGGATGACCACAGAGGCGGCGCCGAAGACCGCGCCGTTCACCAGCGAGGGCGGCCGGTCGAGGCCGTAGACCATCAGGCCGACATAGACGAAGCCGTAGATCAGGCCGACCAGGTAGTGCATGACCCAGCCGAGGGTCAGTTCGCCCGGCACCGCCGCACTGTCGGCGATCGGGCGGTGAATGAAACGCCCGCGCGGCAGGTGCGCGAACCAGCGGCCGATGAGCGCCCAGTTGGTCGGCGGGATCCCGCTCACCGCGAAGAGCAGGCGCTGCCAGATGTCCAGCACCAGCGTCGCGACAAGCCCCGCGGCGCAAGCCTGGAGGATGAAAGACTGCGCCGCCATGCTCCCCCTACTCCTTCTTCTTGCGGGCCGGTCAGTCGTTGACCAGCAGGTGCATAAGGCTGGAGGTGTCCCAGCGGTTGCCGCCGCGGGCCTGCACCTGGGCGTAGAGCTGGTCGACCAGGGCCGTGATGGGCAGGCGCGCCCCGTTGTTCTTGGCCTCGGCCAGGCAGATGCCCAGGTCCTTGCGCATCCAGTCCACGGCGAAGCCGAAGTCGAACTCGCCCTGGCACATGGTGGCGGCGCGGTTGTCCATCTGCCACGACTGGGCGGCGCCCTTGCCGATGACGTCGATGACCCTGCCCATGTCGAGGCCGGCCTTGAGGCCGAAATTCATGCCCTCGGACAGGCCCTGCAGCAGGCCGGCGATGCAGATCTGGTTGACCATCTTGGTGAGCTGACCGGCGCCGGCCGGGCCCATGAGGGTGACCGCCCTGGCGAAGGCGCCGATGACCGGCTCGGCCCGCTCGAAGGCTGCCGCCTCGCCGCCGCACATTACGGTGAGCTGGCCGTTCTCGGCTCCCGCCTGGCCGCCGGAGACCGGGGCGTCGATGAAGGCGATGCCCTGCTCCTGTCCGGCCGCGGCCAATTCGCGGGCGACTTCCGCCGAGGCGGTGGTGTTGTCGACCAGGATGGTGCCGGCGGCCATGCCGGCGAAGGCGCCTTCCGGGCCCAGGACGACGCTGCGCAGGTCGTCGTCGTTGCCGACGCAGGAGAAGACGACCTCCGCCCCCTCGGCCGCCTGGCGCGGTGTCGCGGCCGCGGCGCCGCCGTGCTTGGCCACCCAAGCCTCCGCCTTGGCGGCGGTGCGGTTGTAAACGGTCACATCATGGCCGGCGGCGGCCAGGTGTGCGGCCATGGGGTAGCCCATGACGCCAAGCCCGAGGAAGGCAACCTTGGTCATCTCGATCGATCTCGCCTGCTTGCTGGTTTCTAGGGACTCCGGCGCGACCGTGGCGCCCGCGCCGGTGAAGTGCGGGCGGAGCCTACTTGAGAGCGCCGAAGCCCTGCAAGCGGTACGGGCACAAGACCTATCGCGGCCGGAAGATTGGCCGCTGGGCAATTGGTAGGACCACTTATGCATCCATGGTATAGCAGATTTGCGAAATGGATATTGCGTTGCAGCATTTTTTGCTTGATCTGGTATACCACCGATTATACATATTAATCAGTCAGTTCATTGAACGTATACCTACGTCAGCAGATTGAGAGAAGTCAGATGTTTGCATCCGCAACAAAGCCGTCGTCCTTCCAGACCTTTGACAGCCTGGGCCAGTGGTTTGCACGTATTACCACGGCGCTGGCCGGTGCCATGAACGCCTATCACGTCTACAACCGGCTTTCCGGCCTCTCCGGCAGCCAGCTCGCGGCGCGCGGCATGACCCGTGAGGACGTCGCCCGCTACACCCTGCAGGCGCTGAACGGCCGCCAGTTCTGACCTTCTGACGGGACGTTCCGGGAAAAGCGCCTGTAAGCGGCGCTGTCCCCTCTCCCTCTGCACTACGGCGCGGGCTGGTCCTGCGCCGTTTTGCGTTCATCCCCTCCTGATCGAACCCTCCCCTTTTGAAATAGCCGGGGCCTATGCAACCATGCGTCTCTACGCACGGGAGGGGGATGCGCGCGCATGTTCAGGCTGGCCTACGTGCCGGGAAAGGGCCGCGGCCTGCTGGCCGATCGGCCTATCGCCGCCGGCAACCGGCTGGAGCGGGCTCCGGCCGTGCGCCTGGGGCCCAAGGACCGGGCCCATCTCGATCAGACCGCCTTCTTCGCCTACTACTTCGCAGATCCCCAGCATTTCGGCGCGGCCGGCGGCCATGATGCTCTCGTGGCCTTCGGCCGGCTTACATTCTGCAACCATGCCGCACACCCCAATGCCGTCGTGCGCTGGGAAGAGGATGAGGCGGGATTATGGGCCGTCCTCGAGGCGATTGCGGATATCGCCGCGGGCGAGGAAATCACCTTGTTCTATACCAACATTTCCGAGTATTCGGCGGCAGATTTATTTATCTGAGCGATGGAATTTTAGATAAATTCTTCATTTCCTGCCGCTGTTCACCGGTCTTATCGCTTTTACCGGCCTGCTTTCGATGCGGGTTTGCTCTTTGGAAAGGAAACTTAAACGACCGCCTGCTTGAATAGCAGGGTCTCGGGAAGCGTAATGCATCGGTTTATTTCTGATGCTTGAGGATCAACGTATGGTTACATCGTCAGCTCAGGCCGTAGTGGCCGAGGACGACAGTCAGCCGGGTGCCGCCGCGGGCGGCGCCGACGGCGGCGGCAAGGGGGCCGGATACACCGGCACCTACCGCCTGCTCGTGCGCGGCAAGAACATCAACGGCAACACCCTGCTGGCGACCGACTACCTCAACCACTTCAACGAGATCATCATGCTCTTGGAGATGATCCCGTCGATGCCGGAGTGCTTC
>JBNKHC010000377.1:0-28694 GCA_050290145.1 Kiloniellaceae bacterium
AGGCTAGCGCGGCCGGCTGACGGCAACCTTGCGGTGGATCAAGCAGGCAGCAGCCGCTCAGCCGCCGGCGCAGCGCAGGCGGGCAGCGCCGTAGTGGGCGACCACGGGTTCCTGCGTGTGGTAGTTCCCGGTGACCAGGGCAAGGGCGAGGACGTTGCTCTTCGGCTGCCCGCCGAAGGCCGCCTGGTAGTCGGCGGCCAGGTCGCGCTTCTCGCTCTCCCAGGCCAGCGGGCTGACCATGCCGCCCTGCACCACGATGGAGCGGATCACGCCCGGCTGCGAGGGCGAGTCGATGATGGTCTCGTCCTGGATCTTGTCGGTGGTCCAGACGTAGCGCAGCGTGGACACTGGCTTTGGCGCGGTGATGGCCCCCCAGGGCCCCGGCTCCGGGTCGCCGAACATCACCCAGAGCGAGGCGGCGACGTCCTCCAGGTCGGCCTCGTAGAGGCTGGCGCCCTCCTGCAGCTTCTCGACCCGCCAGTCCCATTCCAGGAAGGGGCAGGCCTCGACGTCGATATTGACCGGCAGCACCAGGCCGGAGTCGCTGCTCCGGCCCTCGGCGCGGATCGACAGGCGGTCCTGATAGCTGTCGAGGCGGAAGTCGGTGAGCCGCCCGTTGGGCGACAGCGACATGGCCAGCCAGCCCTGCTCGATGGCCAGCGCCGGATCGTAGAGCACATCCTGGCGGTCGAAGCTGCCCTCGCGGGCCAGTTCCGGCTGCGCCGTGCAGGCGGTGAGGAGGGCGAGGGAAAATGCGGCCAGGCCGCCGCGAAGGGCGTTAGGAGTCATGCGCGCACTATAGCGGAGGTCGGGGCCGAAGAAACGACCGTCAGCGCAGGATCTGTTCGAAGCCGGAAACCGACCAGGGCACGGCCGAATGCTGCAGGGCCTCCACCAGGCGGCGGCGGCGCGGGACGTCCTTGATGTTGGCGAGGATCATGGCGTCGAGGTCGTCTTCCGGGTGGTGGCGGGCGCGCAGCACCGCAAGGGCCGCCTCCTGGTCCACATGGCGATGCACCCGCTGCTCGGCCGGCACGGCGGCCAGCGCCAGCGGCGCCTCGGGCTGCTCCGGATCCGCCAGGCAACCGTGCACCGAGAGGTAGGCAAAGGCCTCGCTCAGCTCCGGCCCCGCCTCGACGTCGAGCTTCACGTTGCCCATGCGCCCGTAGGCGTAGTTGCCGGCGCCGATCTCGGTCTCGTGCATGCGCGGCAGCTGGGCCTCGGTCAGCCAGGTGACGTAGACCTGAACGCGAGTGCCCGGGGCCTCGTGCAGGGTGGCGGAGATGGAGCCGTAGCGCGTCATGTGGGCCGAGTAGACCACGTCGTGGTCGTGCAGCCAGGCGCGGGTCACGGGGATCTCGGAGGCCGTCCCCTGCAGGTGGCCGAACTTGCGGTGAATCTGCTCAGGCGCGCGGTTGGAGCCGTGCGCGATGACCGGCACCCGCCCGGCGGTGAGCGCCGGGTCGAGGGGGCCGCCGAGCGCCGCGCTGTCGCCGTCACGATAGAGATAGGAGCCGTCCGGCGCGGCGTAGGGATAGCCCTTGGCCAGGCGCAGCAGGGCGTCGTCTGAGTCGGGAAGGGCCCAGGGCACGGCAACAAGCCGTCAGCTGGTCAGCAACTGCACCGCTTCAGTCGGTGCAGGGCGGCGGAGCCTCGTTGTCGATGCGCTCGATCCGGTAGCGGGTCGTGCAGTGATCAACGGTGTGCCAGGCATGCTTGGCCCACTCCTTTTTCGCCGCTTCGTAATCGGCAAAAGGGCCAAACCACTCCTCATCGCCTCCGACGGCTTCGCTAAAGTGCGTATCTTTGTATTCGCCGCCGACTACGTAGTACTGAATCATTAAATCCACGCCTCTCAACTTGAAAGCGTCTGACGTCCCCTCCGCCGTTTGAACACGAATCTCCACGTCGCTGGCGAAGGCCCCTATAAAGATAGGGAAATTTTGACTGCTATGTATAGTGCCAAACTGGCATTTCAAGTTGGTTAATTACCTGTCCCTCAACTGTATTCTCAGCGTCATTTTCTTGCCCGAGAGCGGCCATTTGGGACAGCAAAGCCGGAGCTTTCCCCACCACATCAACACGGGATAGATTAACCGCCGCCGCCCTGCACCAGTCCGATAGCGGCCCGGCGCGGCACAAGGGGTAGCAGGTCCGCGAACAAGGGCCAGACCTGAAGGGAGACCCGCAGAAAATGCCTTTTGAGATTTCCGGCTTCAGCGTGCTGGTGATCGCCATCGTCATCCTGGCGGTGATCATCGTCACCATGAGCGTCAAGGCCGTGCCGCAGGGCTATGAGTACACGGTCGAACGCTTCGGGCGTTACACCAAGACCCTGTCGCCCGGCCTGGGCATGATCTTCCCCATCGTCGACCGCATCGGCGCCCGGATGAACATGATGGAGACGGTGCTGGACGTGCCCTCCCAGGAGGTCATCACCCGCGACAACGCCCTGGTGCAGGTCGACGGCGTGGTCTTCTACCAGGTGCTGGACGCCGCCGCCGCGGCCTACGAGGTGCGCAACCTGGAGCGCGCGATCCTGAATCTCACCATGACCAACATCCGCACGGTCATGGGCTCCATGGACCTGGACGAGCTGCTGTCGCGGCGCGACGACATCAACTCGCGCCTGCTGCAGGTGGTCGACGACGCCACCGAGCCCTGGGGCATCAAGGTGACCCGCATCGAGATCCTGGACATCACCCCGCCGGCCGACCTGGTCGACTCCATGGCCCGCCAGATGAAGGCCGAGCGCGACAAGCGCGCCACCGTGCTGGTCGCCGAGGGCGACCGCCAGGCCCAGGTGCTGCGCGCCGAGGGCGAGAAGCAGGCCCAGATCCTGGCCGCCGAGGGCCGCCGCGAGGCGGCCTTCCGCGACGCCGAGGCACGCGAGCGCGAGGCCGAGGCCGAAGCCAAGGCCACCACCATGGTCTCCGAGGCCATCGCCCGCGGCGACGTCAACGCGGTGAACTACTTCGTGGCGCAGCGCTATGTCGACGCCCTGGGCAAGTTCGCCGCCTCGGACAACCAGAAGACCTTCTTCCTGCCTCTGGAGGCCACCAGCCTGATCGGCGCGGTCGGCGGCATCGCCGAGATCGCCCGCGACGCCATGGCGCAGCGGCAGGCCGCCAAGGGCCCCTGGGATGGCGGCGGCAAGCCCAGCGGCGGCAGCGCGGGCGGCAGCGCGGGCGGCAGTACCGCCGGCGGCAGCACGGCCGGCGGCAGCTCCGCGGGCGATGGAGGCGGGCGCCCATGATCAGTTTCGAACAGATCGAATTCTGGAACTGGTGGGTCATCGCCGTCTTCCTGATCGGCATCGAGATCTTCGCCCCCGGCGCCGTCTTCCTGTGGATGGGCATCGCCGCCGGCGTCGTCGGCTTCGTGCTCATGCTGTTCCCGGAGATGACCTGGCAGATCCAGCTGCTGATCTTCGCCGTGCTTTCCCTGACCTCGATCCTGGTCTGGCGCTATTTCCTGCGCGACCGCTTCCCCGCCAAGGTGCCGGGCCGGGTTCTGAACCGCCGCGGCGCCAGCTACGTCGGCCGCACCTTCACCCTGAAGGAGCCCATCGTCGACGGCACCGGCCTGCTGCACGTCGACGATTCGCGCTGGAAGGTGGAGGGCGAGGACCTGCCTGCGGGAACGAAGGTCAAGGTCACCGCCATCGACGGCACCGTGCTGAAGGTCGAGCGCGCCTGATGCCGTTCTCCTCCCTGCGAGACTTCATCGACCGCCTGGAGCGCGCCGGGCGCCTGAAGCGCGTCTCGGCGCCGGTCTCGCCGGAGCTGGAGATGACCGAGATCCAGACCCGCCTGCTGGCCGAGGGCGGCCCGGCGGTGCTCTTCGAGAACGTGGTCTACGGCGACGGCCGCAAGGCGGAGATGCCGGTGCTGGTGAACCTCTTCGGCACCGTGGAGCGGGTCGCCTGGGGCATGGACCGGGAGCCCGGTCAGCTGCGCGAGGTCGGCGAGACCCTGGCCTTCCTGCGCCAGCCCGAGCCGCCAGGCAGCCTGCGCGAGGCCTGGGAGCACCTGCCGCTCTTGAAGACCGTCATGGCCATGAAGCCGAAGAGCGTCGGCAGCGGCCCCTGCCAGGAAGTGGTGCTGACCGGCGACGACATCGACCTTTCCCGCCTGCCGGTGCAGACCTGCTGGCCCGGCGAGCCGGCGCCGCTGATCACCTGGCCGCTGGTGGTGACCCAGGGCCCCAATCCCGGCGGCGACAAGACCGACGACTTCAACCTGGGCATCTACCGCATGCAGGTGACCGGGCGCGACACCACCATCATGCGCTGGCTGAAGCACCGCGGCGGCGCCCAGCACCACCGGCGCTGGAAGGCCGAGAAGACGGCCCCCCTGCCCGTGGCCGCGGTGATCGGCGCCGACCCCGGCACCATCCTGGCCGCGGTGACGCCGGTGCCGGACACCCTGTCGGAGTACCACTTCGCCGGCCTGCTGCGCGGCAGCAAGGTGGAGCTGGTCGACTGCAAGACCCAGCCGCTGAAGGTGCCCGCCGAGGCCGAGATCGTCATCGAGGGCGAGGTCTCCCTGGAGGAGACCGCCGAGGAAGGCCCCTACGGCGACCACACCGGCTACTACAACGCCGTCGAGCGCTTCCCGGTCTTCAAGGTGACGGCCATCACAATGCGCCGCGATCCCATCTACCTCTCCACCTTCACCGGGCGGCCGCCGGACGAGCCCTCGGTGCTGGGCGAGGGCCTGAACGAGGTCTTCATCCCGCTGCTGCAGCAGCAGTTCCCGGAGATCACCGACTTCTGGCTGCCGCCGGAAGGCTGCAGCTACCGCATCGCCGTGGTCGCCATGAAGAAGGCCTACCCGGGCCACGCCAAGCGGGTGATGATGGGCGTCTGGTCCTACCTGCGCCAGTTCATGTACACCAAGTGGGTCATCGTGGTGGACGACAGCGTCAACGCGCGGGACTGGAAGGACGTCATGTGGGCCATCTCCACCAAGATGGACCCGGCCCGCGACATCACCGTGATCGAGAACACCCCCATCGACTACCTGGACTTCGCCTCGCCGGAGGACGGCCTGGGCTCCAAGATCGGCCTGGACGCCACCGACAAGTGGCCGCCGGAGACCAGGCGCGAATGGGGCCGCGAGATCCGCATGGACCAGGATGTCGTCGACCGCATCGACCGCCTCTGGCCGGAACTGGGCCTGCCCGGCAGCGGCAAGTCGATCTGGAAATAGGATCGCGCCCTGATGCCGTCCAAACGGCGGCAGACCCGCCGGAGTCGCTGTCTTGAAACAATTAATACCTTGTGGTGACTGGATTAAATCCGCGGGGCCGCTAGACTACTTCCAGTGAAAACAACAGTGTCGCCGCTCTTCCGCCGCCAACTGCCGTTGGCGGGACAGTACTTTGTGCAAGAAGAAGAAGCGGCATGACCCTCGTGACGAACTTCATCCCCCAGGACAACCCGGCGCCTCTGCTGGCGTTGCGCTCGCCCGTCAACCAGTTCGGCTACGACTACTGGAAGCAGAAGCGCGGCGAACGGCGCATGCCGACCCGCCGGGACATCGATCCGGCGGAGATCACCAAGATCCTCCCGCACGTCCTGCTGCTGGACGTCCAGCAGGACCCGCTCGACTTCCGCTACCGCCTGATCGGCACCAAGATGGACGAGCACATGAGCCGGCGCTACACGGGCATGTGGATGAGCGAGATCGCCCATCAGCGGCCGCCCAGCCGCATCTGGGCCAACTGCCGCCAGGTGGCGCAGAGCGGCCTGCCGCTCAGCGGCGACACCCCCTATGTCGGCAAGAACAAGGAGTTCCTCACCACCGAGGACCTCATCATGCCGCTCTCCGACGACGACGCGACAGTCGACATGCTCTTCGTCACCGTCGGCTTCGTCTAAGGGAGTGCGCGGCCTCTGCCCGTGCCGCAGGCCCAGCGCGCTGAGTTAGCCTTAGACAATTCGATCAGATATATCTACTATTTAGTGTATAAATTTTATACCTACTCAATCATAAAGAAGTGTGCCGCATCAGGTACATTCCCTGGGGCACACGATGCAGGAACAGGGGGAAGTAGCAAATGCCGCAGTACTACCTGCTTCGCTTCAATATTCCGCGCTCCGACAGACCACGGGTCATCACCAACCTCGAACGCCTGAGAGGGCAACTGGATCGCGACATCCCGGACAAGGACGCGGAGCAGCATCTGCTGCTCGCCACGTGGAACATCCGCGACTTCGACAAGAAGAACAGGCGCGGCTACGGCAAGCGCCTGCCCGAAACCCTCTTCTACATTGCCGAGATCATCTCGCGGTTCGACCTCGTTGCCGTCCAGGAGGTGAACGAACTCGGCGAATGGAACGATGTCATGGATATCCTGGGGCCCGACTGGGATTTCATCGCCACCGACGTCACCGACCCGGCGCTAGGCGGCAACGGCGAGCGTTTGCTGTATGCCTACGACAAGCGCAAGGTCTGGTTCCAGAACATCGCGGATGAGATCGTGCTGCCGGCCAAGATGCTAATCAGCCCCGTAACCTTCGAACTCGACGGCGAGAAACTCCACGCAGGAAAGCAGTTCCGCCGTAGCCCCTTCCTCACCGCTTTTCAGTCCGGGTGGTTCAAGTTCAACATTTGCACCGTTCACATCTATTACGGCGCCAAATCGGGAGACCAGCTTCAGCAACGGATTCAGGAGATCGACCGCATTGCGGCCTATCTGGGCGAACGGGCGGACAAGGCACTGCAGGAGAAAAGAGCGACGATCCTGCTGGGTGATTTCAACATCGTGCATCCAGAACACGAAACCATGAAAGCGCTGAAGAACAGGGGCTTCACCATCCCGAAGGCTCTGGACCGCCCGTCGAATCTGGACAAGACGAAGTACTACGACCAGATCGCTTTCAAGACCAAGCCGGGCGTCATCGAATACATCGACAAGCCTGCTGCCAGCCCCAAGAACGCCAATGCCGGACTCTTCGAGATTTTCAAATCCGTGTTCCGGTCCGGTGATTTCGAGCAGTACAAGGCGCACGCGAAGAAGACAGGGAACGGGAAGAAGGCCGGCAGCGAAGCTGACCTGAAGAAGTACTACAGGGACTGGAAGACCTACCAGGTTTCCGACCACAAGCCGATGTGGGTCCGGATCAAGACGAATACCTCGTCTGAATACCTGGCCTCGCTGAAATAGGCTCAGGCGAACCGAAGACGGTCCGCCTGCGCAATGCTCCCGTTATGCCGGGCCGGACATTGGCCCTGCGCGGCTTCCCGACCGCTGCCAAATACCTTGACCCCCGGCGGCCGGGTGCCTACTTTCACCCCGTTATGACGACCTTTCACGGACTCCTGTCGCTACGACTTATTGCCCCGGCCGCCTGAAGTGCGCGCCGGGTAAAGCCGTCGTCCGACAATCCAGTCCCTGAAAGAGGTTCGCTCCGATGAGCGACAGTCCGCGAAAAACCCCAGAATTCTGCCATTTCAAGCTGTTTCACGCTTGCCTGAACCGTGCCCTCGCGCCGGGTTTCGGCCTGCGACTTAGCCGCGGCCGCTGCGCCTAGCTGGCGCCGCAGCGGCTGTAGCCTGGCCACGCAATTTCCTGAAAAGCACAAGACAGAGACCCGGCGGTGGCGGCACCCGAGAGGAGCGCCCCGCCCGGCAGAGCAAGGACCCGAGACCCATGAGTAGCAAGAAACCGCACGTAAATCCGGCCGAGAAGTACACCGCCTTCAAGCCCATCGACCTGCCCGACCGCCAGTGGCCCGGCCGGGTCATCACCGAGCCGCCGATGTGGTGCTCGGTCGACCTGCGCGACGGCAACCAGGCCCTGATCGAGCCCATGGACAGCGCCCGCAAGCGGCGCATGTTCAAGCTGCTGGTCGAGATGGGCTTCAAGGAGATCGAGGTCGGCTTCCCCGCCGCCTCGCAGACCGACTTCGACTTCGTGCGCGAGCTGATCGAAGAGGACATGATCCCCGAGGACGTCACCATCCAGGTGCTGACCCAGTCGCGCGACCACCTGATCGACCGCACCTTCGAGGCCATCGCCGGCGCCCGCCGGGTCATCGTCCACCTCTACAACTCCACCTCCACCCTGCAGCGCCGGGTGGTCTTCGGCCTGGATAAGGCCGGCATCGTCGACATCGCGGTCAAGGGCGCCGAGCGCATCCGCGACCTGGCCGCCGGCTTCGAAGGCGGCGAGATCGTCCACCAGTACTCGCCGGAGAGCTTCACCGGCACCGAGATGGACTTCGCCAAGGAGATCTGCGAGGCGGTGATGGACGTCTGGCAGCCGACGCCGCAGAAGAAGACCATCCTCAACCTGCCGGCCACGGTGGAGATGTCGACGCCGAACATCTACGCCGACCAGATCGAGTGGTTCCACCGCAACATCAAGAACCGCGACAGCATCGTGCTGTCGCTGCACCCCCACAACGACCGCGGCACCGGCGTGGCGGCGGCGGAACTGGGCGTCATGGCCGGCGCCGACCGCATCGAGGGCACGCTGTTCGGCAACGGCGAGCGTACCGGCAACGTCGACGTGGTGACCCTGGGCCTCAACATGTTCACCCAGGGCATCGATCCGGGCATCGACTTCTCCGACATCGACCGCATCCGCGAGACCGCCGAGTACTGCAACCAGCTGCCGGTGCCCGAGCGGCACCCCTACGCCGGCGACCTGGTCTTCACCGCCTTCTCCGGCTCCCACCAGGACGCCATCAAGAAGGGCATGGCGGCCATGAAGCTGAGCAACTCCGGGCTCTGGGAAGTGCCCTACCTGCCGATCGACCCGCAGGACGTCGGCCGCTCCTACGAGGCCGTGGTGCGCATCAACAGCCAGTCCGGCAAGGGCGGCGTCGCCTACATCCTGCACAGCGAGTACGGCCTGGAGCTGCCCCGCAAGCTGCAGATCGCCTTTACCCAGAAGGTGCAGGAGCAGGCCGACACCACCGGCAAGGAGATCACCCCGAAGCAGATCTGGGATCTCTTCGAGCAGACCTACCTGGCCCCGCGCCTGCCCTACGCCTTCGTCGAGCACCGCTCGGTGCCCGACACCCACGCTTCGGAGCTGCGCCAGCTCACCGCGGTGATCGAGGAGAACGGCCAGCGCCGCGAGATCCAGGGCAGCGGCAACGGCCCCATCGCCGCCTTCGTCGACGCCCTGCGCAAGGACTGCGGCGTCGAGATCAAGGTGCACGACTACCACGAGCACGCCGTGGGCGCCGGCGCCGACGCCAAGGCCGTGGCCTACGTCGAGGCGGAAGCCGCCGACGGCACGGTGTTCTGGGGCGTCGGCCAGCACCCCAACATCGTGGTGGCCTGCCTGCAGGCGGTGGTCAGCGCCGCCAACCAGATGGCTGCCGCGGCCGAGCCGGACAGCGCCGGCCAGGCCGCCTAGTCCCTTTTTTGCCACCGAGGCAGCGACGGGCCGGGAAGGAGACTTCCCGGCCCTTTTCTTGTGTTTGCGCCCTGCTCCGACCGGCGTCTGAAACAATCGGCAGCATTTTGTTACTTCGCGCGCCCGGCCTGCGGGGCTACACCTGGACCGGGGATGGAGCCACGACTGCGAGGCCTGCGCCATGAAGACCGGCGCCCGGATTTCCGAGCGAGAAAGCGGCGGCTGGCTGTTGCGACCGGCAAGACCCGAGGAATGCGGCACCCTCTCCGCCCTGGCCCTGCGCTCCAAGGCCTACTGGGGCTATGACCCGCGCTTCATCCAGGCCTGCCGCGATGAACTGGCGGTCTCCCCGGCGAACATCGCCGCCGGACGCGTGATCGTGCTGGTCGAGGAGGACACGCCGCTGGGCTTCTATGCCCTGGACTCCGGTGAGCGCCACGACGAGGCGGAGGTCAGCCTGCTCTTCGTCGAGCCCGCCGCCATCGGCCGCGGCCTCGGCCGGGCGCTGTGGGACCACGCCGTGGCCACCGCCCGCGCCCGGGGCCTGAAACGCCTGAAGGTGCTGAGCGATCCCTTCGCGCTCGGCTTCTACCGCGCCGTCGGGGCGACGCTCTCCGGCAAGATGCGCTCCCCCGTGCGCGCGCCCGACGGCAGCGAGCGCTGCCTGCCGGTGCTGCACTACGAACTCTAGGCCCCGATCGGCCCTCAGCGGGTGCAAGGCGGGCCCTGAGCCCCTATATTCCTCCCCAAGATCAAGACCGACGCACCTTCGTTCCCCTTGAAGCGAGGCCCGATGACCGCCACCGACGACTCCCTCTCCCTGCTCTCCGACCTGGTCGCCAAGGCCAAGAAGGCAGGGGCCGATGCCGCCGACGCCGTGCACTTCTGCTCCACCGGCCTGTCCCACGCCCAGCGCCTGGGCGCGCCGGAGCGCCTGGAGCGCGAGGAGAGCCAGGACGTCGGCCTGCGCGTGCTGCTGGGCAAGCGCCAGGCCATCGTCTCCTCGACCGACCTGACTCCGGACAGCCTGGACGAACTGGTCGAGCGGGCCCTCGCAATGGCAAAAGTGGTGCCGGAGGACCCCTACTGCGGACTGGCCGAGGCGGGCGAGCTGGCCGCCTCGGTGCCTGAGCTGGATATCCTGGACGCCGAGGAGCCGGCGCCGGAAGTGCTGATCGAGCGCGCCCGCGCCTGCGAGGACGCCGCGCGCGCCGTTACCGGTATCACCAATTCCGAGGGCGCCGAGGCGAGCTGGAGCCGCATCGACATCGCCCTGGTCACCTCCAACGGCTTCGCCCGCGGCTATGCCCGCTCCGGCCATTCGGTCGGCGTCTCGGTGATCGCCGGCGAAGGGCTGGGCATGGAGAGCGATTACGACTTTGCCTCCGCCGTCTACGGCAAGGAACTGGAGGACCCGGCCGCCGTCGGCCGGCGCGCCGGCGAGCGCGCGGTCAAGCGCCTGGGCGCCGCCAAGCCGCCGACCCGGCGCCTGCCCATCGTCTACGACCCGCGGGTCTCCAACTCCGTGCTGCGCCACCTGGCCGGCGCCATCTCCGGCCCGGCCATCGCGCGCGGCACCTCCTTCCTGAAGGACAAGCTGGAGGCCCAGGTCTTCGCCGAAGGCATCACCATTGTCGACGACCCGCACCGTCCGCACGGCCTGGCCTCCAAGCCTTTCGACGGCGAGGGCCTGGCCAACCGGCGGCTCAACGTCATCGACGGCGGACGGCTCACCACCTGGATCCTGGACCTGAGCTCGGCCCGGCAGCTGGGGCTGAAGTCGACCGGCCACGCGGCGCGCGGCACCTCCAGCCCGCCCTCGCCCAGCACCTCCAACCTCTACATGGAACCGGGCAGCGCCACGCCCGCCGAGTTGATGGCCGACATCGAGGACGGCTTCTACGTCACCGGCCTGATGGGCATGGGCATCAACGGGGTGACCGGCGACTACTCGCGCGGCGCCCACGGCTTCCGCATCGAAAAGGGCGAGCTGACCAGGCCGATCAGCGAGGCCACGGTGGCCGGTAATCTGAAGGACATGTTCCTGAACATCACCCCCGCCAACGACCTGGTTTTCAAGTACGCGGTCAACGCCCCGACCCTGCGCATCGACGGCATGATGCTGGCGGGGAACTAGGGCCGGTCTATTTTTACCCGGATATAATTGACTTTTTCTTTTTACCCGGATAAAACCTCTAAAGCACAGGTTTTAGAGGAGTTCCGCCATGTCTGGCGATAATGGTTCCGGCACCAGCGGTTTCACGGCCTTCGAGGGCCACAGGCGCCTGGCCCAGGGCGACCTCATCGAGGTGACCCTGGCGGTCAAGGCGGCCGAGGAGCATGGCTGCGACGCGCCTCTGCTGGTCTTCGAGGACGCCAGCGGGCGGGTGGTGGACGTGGACACGCGCGGCGAGGCCGCCGACATCCTCGCCCGCCGCAACGCGCCTGAGGAAGGCACTGCAGCCACCGCCCCACGCGGTCGTGGACGGCCCAAGCTGGGCGTGGTGTCCCGCGAGGTGACCTTGCTGCCGCGCCATTGGGACTGGCTCGCCCGCCAGCAGGGCGGCGCCTCGGCGGCCTTGCGCCGACTGGTCGAGGCCGCCCGGCGCAACGACAAGGACGGCCACGCTCCGGCACGCGACGCGGCCTACCGCTTCATGTCGGCCCTGGCCGGCGACCTGCCGGGCTTCGAGGAAGCGACGCGGGCGCTCTTCGCCGGCCGGCGGGACGACTTCAACAGGCTGATCGCCTCGTGGCCCGCCGACCTGCGCGACCACTGCCGGCGCATGACCGCCCGCGCATTTCCCGAGTCGGAAACCCAACGCGGAAACGAACGGGCCCCGGCATGACGGTGATTAGCGGCGAGTGCTTCTGCGGCGGCATCGGCTACGAAATCAAGGGACCGCTGGCGCCGGCGCGCAGCTGCCACTGCTCGCGTTGCCGCAAGGCCTTCAGCGGCGCCGGCTCGGCAATGTCACGCGTCGGTCCCGGCGCCTTCACCTGGACCCACGGCGAAGAACTGCTGCAGACCTTCGTGAACCGGGAAGGTGTCGGCCTCGGCTTCTGCCGCCGCTGCGGCACGACGCTCTGCGGGCTCTTCGACGGCCAAGTGACGGGCATCACCCTCGGCACCTTGAACGGCGATCCGGAGGTGACCATCGGCCAGCACATCTTCGTCGACTCCAAGGCCGGCTGGGACGAGATCGGCGGTGACGCACCGCAGTTCGCAGCCTGGCCGGCCCCGGAAGACGAACGTCCCGGTCAAGGTGACGCTTGAGCGATGCCAGCGGCTACCCTTTGCGCATCCTGATCCTCACCCTGGGCTCGCGCGGGGACGTCCAGCCCTATGTCGCGCTCGGGCGCGAACTGCGGGAGCGCGGCCACGAGGTGACGCTGTCCACCGGCCGCGGCTTCGAGGCCATGATCGAGGCCGAGGGTCTGCGGGCGGCGCCGCTCCGCGTCGACGTGCGGACCCTGGTGCAGTCACCTCAGATCCAGGAGGCGATGCGCACCTTCCGGGGAAAGGTGAAGGCCTGGAGGGCCTCCAAGGCGATGCTGCGCCAGGAACTCGACGACATGTGGCAGGTGGCGCAGGCCGAGCGGCCCGAGGTCATCGTCTACCACCCCAAGGCCTTCGTCGCGCCCTACCTGGCCCAGGCGCTGGGTGCGACGGCAATCCCCAGCTTCCTGCAACCGGGCTACGTCCCGACCGGGGCCTTTCTCTACGCGCCGCGCACCGGCAGCAGTATCGGTTACCCCCTCAACAAGCTGATCAATCTGGGGATCGCCCGTTTCATAAGGGCCGTTCTCGCCACCACGCTGCGCGACTGGTTTTCCCGGCAACCGGCCTTCGCCGCCGCGCCGCCGTGCGACATCCTCGGCGGCTACGCCCCCTCCGGCAGTCCCGTGCCCCGTCTCCACGCCTTCAGCGGCCACCTGGTACCCCGCCCGGCGGACTGGAGCGCCCGCGAACACGTCACCGGCTACTGGTTCATGGACCGGGCGGCGACCTGGACACCGCCCCCGGCCCTGGAGCAATTCCTGGCCTCCGGCCCGCCGCCGGTCTACGTGGGCTTCGGCAGCATGCCGTCCGAGGACGCAGCGGCGATGACCCGCCTTGTCTCCGAGGCGCTCACCCAGGCGGGCCAGCGCGGCATCCTGGCAAAGGGATGGGGCGGGCTTCAGATCGACGGGTTTTCTGAGCGGCTCTTCATGCTGGAAACGGCGGCCCATGACTGGCTGTTTCCCCGCTGCGCCGCCGTGGTGCATCACGGCGGCGCCGGCACCACCCACGAGGCTCTGCGCTGGGGCCGCCCCTCGGTCGTCTGCCCGGTCTTCGCAGACCAGCCCTTCTGGGGGCGGCGCGTGCAGGCGGTCGGCGCCGGCCCGGCCCCCTTGCCGCAGAAGCACCTTTCCGCCGACAGGCTGGCTGCCGCCATCGTGGCCGCCCAGCAGCCGGAGACCGTCGCCGCAGCCGCCGAGGTCGGCGCGAGGATCCGCGCGGAGAATGGCACGCAGACCGCCGCCACCTTGGTCGAGGCAACCATGCGGCAGGTGTCTTAAGCGGGGCGCGCAACGGCGGCCTTCACATCCGGAGCCTTTTTTGTCGCATCTGTGGCGGCCCGCGCCGGCGCGCATGCTGGCTGACCTATGGGAGGAGACGCGCAGATGAAGCTCGACTGGCATGGCGAGAGGGAAGCCACGGCCTGGACGCCGGCCTGCTGTTCGATCCGGTGAACGTCCGCTACGCCAGCGGCGCCCGCAACATGCAGGTCTTCCACCGGCGCAGCCCGGCGCGCTATTCGCGTTGTCGCCGGCGCGGATCGTGGCTATATCTTCGGCCTCGATTATCGGCCGGAGCGACCGGCCGTGCCCTGGCCCGTGAACATGATCCGTCCCGCGACGCCCGAAGACCTCTTCGCGCTCCTCGAACTCGAGGAGACAGCCTTTTCCCACGACCGGATCTCGCGCCGTAATTTCCGGCACATCCTCAACGGCGCCAACGCCACCACCCTGGTCGAGTCGGATCGCGAAGGCCTCTGCGGCTATGTGACCGTGCTGTTCCGGCGCGGCACCGGGCTGGGGCGTATCTATTCCCTGGCGGTGGCCCGGCGCTGCCGCGGCCGCGGCCTGGGCCGCAAGCTGCTGGCGGCCGCCGAGGCGGCCTGCCGCGAGCGCGACTGCCGCGCCCTGCGCCTGGAGGTGCACCCCCGCAACGCCAGAGCCCGCCGGCTCTACAGGCAGGCCGGCTACGGCGTGTTCGGCCGCTTTGAGAGATACTACGAGAACGGCGCCGACGCCGTCCGTATGGAGAAACCGCTGCCGCCGCGCCGGGCGTCCCGGCGCAGATCCTGAGCCCTCAGGCAGACTTCACGAGCCCCCATGGCCAAGCACATCGTCGTCATCGACCAGCCCAAGGACTTCAAGTGGCCGGACCCGGCCATCGAGGTGATGACGCCGCGCGAATACATCACCCGCCTCCAGGCGCCGGGTGAGCGCGCGCGGATCATCAACCTCTGCCGCGACACCAGCTACCTCAGCCTCGGGTACTACTGCTCGCTGCTGGCCGAAGCGCGCCGCCAGAAGGTCATTCCCGCCGTCGAGGTGCTGCTGGAGCTGAACTGGAAGCGGCTGTACCGCACCTACCTGCCCGAACTGGAGGCGGAGTTCGCCAAAGCCCTGCAGGGCGAGACCGACCTGGACGACCGCACCATCTACTTCTTCTTCGGGCGCAATCCCGACGAAAGGCTGACGGAGATCGGCCGGCGGCTGTTCGACCTCTTCCGCTCGCCGATCCTGGCGGTGGAGCTGCGCTACAAGCGCGACTGGCGCATCCGCTCGCTGGGCACCACGTCGCTGCGCGAGGTCCCGGCGGAGCTGGGCGACGCCTTCGCCGACGCCCTGATCCGCTACACCAAGGCGGCCTGGCGCTCGCCGCGCCAGAAGGCCCCGAGCAAGTACGACCTGGCGGTGCTCTACGACCCGGAAGAGGCCCTGCCGCCCTCCGACCCCAAGGCCCTGGAGAAGTTCGCCGAGGCCGGGCGCTCGCTGGGCATCGCAGTCACCCTGGTGACCCGCCGGGACCTGGGCAAGCTGGCCGAATTCGACGCGCTCTTCATCCGCGAGACGACGCGGATCGACAACCACACCTACCGCTTCGCCAAGAAGGCTGCGGCCGAGGGCATGCCGGTGATCGACGACCCCGGCTCCATCCTGCGCTGCACCAACAAGGTCTACCTGGCCGAGCTGCTGCAGGCCCACAAGATCCCGGCGCCCAAGACCATGCTGGTGGACAGCAACACCCTGGGCCAACTGGACCAGGCCATGCCCTACCCCATCGTGCTGAAGATTCCGGACGGATCCTTCTCGCGCGGCGTCCACAAGGTGGAGAACCGCGAGGAGCTGGAGGCCATCGCCAAGGACCTGCTGAAACGCTCCGACGTGATCCTGGCGCAGGAGTTCATGTACACCAAGTACGACTGGCGCGTCGGCATCCTGAACCGCAAACCGCTCTACGTCTCGCAGTACATGATGGCGCGCAAACACTGGCAGATCGTGCAACACGGCCCGGCCGGGCGAGTCGTCGAGGGCGATTCCAAAACACTGGCGATCGCCGACGCGCCGGCGGCGGTCGTCGAGACCGCGCTGGCCGCCGCCAATCTGATCGGCGACGGGCTTTACGGCGTCGACCTGAAGCAGAACGAAAACGGCGTCTTCGTCATCGAGATCAACGACAATCCGAGCATCGATGCCGGCATCGAGGACGCGGTGCTGAAGGACGGCCTCTACACCGCCATCATCCAGGACTTCATCCGGCGTATCGAGAGCCGCGCAAGCGGGACTTGACGAAAAAGCGCAGCCCGGCCCCGCCGGCCGCTCACGGCGCGGCGGGCGGCAGATGCAGCGCCACGGCCTCGGCGGCGACGTCCGGCACCGCGGGATAGAGACGCATCACCTCGGGATCGTGTCCCGGCACGATGTGGTCGGCGCTGTCGGCCAGGCGCTCGAGGGTACGGTAGCCCTCCAGCATGGCGCCGACATCCACGACGATGGGAAAGGGATCGCGGCCGCGGATATTGGCGTAGAAATGCGTCGCGTCCGAGGCCAGGACGACATGGCCGCGCGCGGTGTGCACGCGCACCGCCTGCAGCCCCATGGTATGGCCGCCGATGCGGTGCAGGGTGACGCCCGGCGCGAGTTCCGCATCACCGTCGTGGAAGACCACGCGCCCGGCATAGACGCGGCGCACCATGGCGACCACGTCTTCCACGTCGTAGGCATGGCGCAGCATGTCGTGGCACATCAGCCGGCCGGTGGCGTAGGCGATCTCGGCGTCCTGCAGATGGAAGCGCGCCCTGGGGTAGTCCTGCAGGTTGCCGGCGTGGTCGTAGTGCAGATGGGTGATGACGACGTCTTCCACCGCGGCACAATCGGCGCCCAGCGCGGCGAGGGCTTCGCCCGGCGGCTGCAGCAGGCTGCGGCCGCGCTGCTGCGCCGCCTCGGCGCCGAAGCCGGTGTCCACCACGATGGTCCGGCCGTCGCCGCGGATCAGCCAGACGAAATAGTCCAGCGACAGCGGGCCGTCGTGCGGGTCGGGCGAGATGAAGTTCTCCTGCGGCCGGCGCTGCACGGTGGCATAGCGCAGGGCGAAGACCTCGTAGCAGGGCGGCGTCGCGTCTTGCGTCATGGCGTATCCTCGTCGCCGGCCTGCAGCTCGGCGAGAAAGCGGTAGATCTCCGTGTGGTCGGCCCCGGCGCCGAGTTTGCTGTCGGCCTCGGCCCAGAGGTCCTCGCAGACCGCCGCCAGGGGCGTGGCGATCCCGGCGTCGCGGGCGATCTCGGCGGCAGTGTGCAGGTCCTTGGTCATGAGCGCCATGGAAAAGCCCGAGGCGAAGTCACCGGAGAGCACCTGCTGCTTCATCTTCTTCTCGGTGCTGTTGTTGCGCCCGGTGGAGGCGTTCAGCACATCGACGATAACCTCCGGGTCCAGGCCGAAGCGGCGGCCGACGAGGATCGCCTCGGCGGCGGCGACGAGCCCCGCCGCTGAAACGTAGTTGTTGAGTGCCTTCATGGCGTGGCCGGAGCCGAGCGGGCCGGTCGCGAAGACCGCCGACCCCATGGCCGAGAGCAGCGGGCGGACGCGCGCGATGGTCTCGGCCTCGCCGCCGGCCATGATCGCCAGGGAGCCGTCGAGGGCACGCTTGACGCCGCCGGAGACCGGCGCATCCACCAGGGCGTAGCCTCCCGGCTGCAGCGCCGCCGCCAGGGCGCGGGTGTCGATGGGGGAAGAGGAGCTCATGTCGATGATGATGGTGCCGGGCTCGGCCGCCGCCAGGGCACCGGTTTCGTCTCCCGCGCCGCAGAGCACCCGGCGGACGATCTTGCCGTCGGGCAGCATGGTGATCACCGCCGCAACATCGTGGCAGGCTGCCGCCGCGCTCTCCACGGCGGCGGTTCCGGTCACCGCCTCGAAGTTCGCCCGCGCCGCCTCGGCCGCATCGAAGGCCTTCACCGCGTAGCCCGCCCGCAGCAGTTGGTGCGCCATGGGGATGCCCATCTGGCCCAGGCCGATGAAACCGATGGACGCGGGGGGCAACAGTTCTCCACCCTTACCGGACTCTTCAGCCACTTTGCCTTCCCCCCAAAGCCTTCGCACCGCTGCGGCCGCCGCTCAGGCGACCGGCAGTGATCCTAGAGCAGATCAGGGTCGGATGGAATCGCTGCAGGCGCTCCATCCGACCCTGTCAATCCGATCTAGTACGCGGCGCGCAGGATGTGCAGGCTCTTCGGCTCCGGTGGCCTAAACGGCGCTCACCACGCGCAGGGCGTGGGGCAGCAGGCCGATCTGCACGGGCAGGCGGCCGATGATGTCGCCGTCGGCCTGCAGCGGCGCGTCGGGATCGCCCTCGATGCGGATGTCCTGGCCGGTGACGATCTCGAAGCCGGCCATGCCGAGCAACCGGCCGCGCTGCAATGCCGTGGCGTAGCGCAGGATGTGGGCGGTGTCGCCGTAGCGGAACAGGCAGACGTGCAGGCGCGGATCCTCCAGGCCCGCCTCGGGCGCCAGCAGGTAGCGCCCGCCGTAGAAGCGCGCGTTGCTGACGATGACCGAGGCCGCCTCGTAGGCCCGGCCGTCGACGGTCACGTGGAGCAGCGGCGGCTTCTTGAGGCACATCTGGCGAAAGCCCTCCAGCACGTAGGCGCCCTTGCCGATGAGGCGCTTTACGCGCAGGTCGATGCCGTCGACGACGCGGGCGTCGAAACCGGCCCCGGCCATGAGGGAGAAGACGCGCGCCGGCCGGCCCGGCACGCTGGCCCGGCCCAGGCAGACGCGGCGCAGCGGGCCGCGGGCGATGACCCGGACGATGTGGGCCGGCACCAGGTCGAGGCCCAGTTCGGCGGCCAGCACGTTGGCCGTGCCCAGCGGCAGCACCGCAAGGGGCGCCAGGCCGCCCACGGCGGCCCCGTTACCGCCCCCGTCGCCGCCCGGGCCGCCGATCATGCCGTTGATCACCTCGTTGATGGTGCCGTCGCCGCCGGCGGCCACCACCAGGTCGTAGGCCGCGGGATCGGCCGCCTGCGCCAGGGCGGCGGCGTCGCCGGGACCAGCGGTCGGGCGCACGTCCAGGGGACAGCCGAGATCGGCCAGGCCCGCCAGCACCGCCTCGAAGCGCTGGCGGCGGCTGCCCCCGGCGGTGGGGTTGTAGATGACCAGCAGGCGCCGCGGGGCGCCGTCGTTTCCGGGCGAATCGACCATGAATCGGGCGATCATAGTGCTTTACCTTGCGAAATCCACGTCTGCATCCCACCGAAGGCCCCGACTGCAGCGGCGTTTGGCCGCGTGACGCCGCACCCGGCAGCATGGTAAACTGTTACCCTCATTAACCGCTGATGGGGCTTCTCGGCGCTCCCCCGGACAATTTGTCGGACAAACGTAAATCTTCCAAAAAGAAGGTGGATCTGCGCGACGAGCACACCAAGGTGCTGGTCCGCCGCCTGCTGCGCGACTATATCGCCGAGCATAAGGGCCGCATCGTCCTGGCCCTCGTTGGCATGGCCATTGTTGCCGGCACCACCGCCGCCTTCACCCAGCTCATCAAGCCGGTGGTGAACGAGATCTTCATCGCCCAGCGCGCGGAGCTGCTCTACCCCATCGCCATCGCCACCGTCGCCGTCTTCACCCTGCGCGGCTTTGCCGCCTACAGCCAGGCCGTGCTGATGAGCTTCGTCGGCCACCGGGTGGTGGCGCGCATCCAGCAGCAGCTCTTCGACAAGCTGATCGGCGCCGACCTGGCCTTCTTCCATCATAATTCGCCGGGCACGCTGATCTCCCACTTCATCAACGACGTGAACCTGCTGCGCAACATGGCGTCCTCGACCCTGACCGCCATCGGCAAGGACAGCCTGACGGCGATCTTCCTGGTCGGGGTCATGTTCGCCGAGGACTGGCTGCTGGCGCTGATCACCACGGTGATCCTGCCCCTGGCGATCCTGCCGTCGGTGCGGATCGGGCGATCCATGCGCAAGGTTTCCGGCAAGAACCAGGTGGAGGTCGGTCGCCTCACCACCCTGCTGGACGAGGCCTTCCAGGGCATCCGCCACGTCAAGGCCTACGTCATGGAGCGCTACGAGTCGGAGCGCGCCGACGCGACCATCGAGGAGGTCTTCCGCCTCAACCAGAAATCCGCGCGGGTGTCCAACATCGTCCATCCGGTGATGGAGGCTCTGGGCGGTTTCGCCATCGCCGCGGTGATCCTCTACGGCGGCAGCGAGGTGATCACCGGCGAGCGCGACGCGGGCTCGCTCTTCACCTTCATCTTCGCCCTGCTGCTGGCCTACGAGCCGCTGAAGCGCCTGAGCAAGCTGAACGCCCAGCTGCAGAACGGCCTGGCGGCGGCGCAGCGCGTCTTCGCGCTGCTGGACATGCCGCCGCAGATCGTCGACGCGCCCGACGCCAAGCCGCTGCAGGTCGGCCTGGGCGAAGTGCGCTTCAACGAGGTGCATTTCTCCTACGACAGGGCCAAGGCGGCCCTGCACGGCGTCAGCCTGGAAGCGCCGGGCGGCAAGACCGTGGCCCTGGTCGGGCCTTCGGGCGCGGGCAAGTCGACGATCCTCAACCTCATCCCGCGCTTCTACGATCCCTCGGGCGGCAGCGTCACCATCGACGGCCAGGACCTGCGCGGCGTGACCCTGGACTCCCTGCGCCACGCCATCGCCCTGGTCAGCCAGGAGATCCTGCTGTTCGACGACACGGTGCGCGCCAACATCGCCTACGGCCGCCCCGGCGCCGACGATGGGGAGATCGAGGAAGCCGCGCGCATGGCCGGCGCCCACGACTTCATCAGCGCCCTCCCCCAGGGTTACGACACGCCGGTCGGCCCGCGCGGCAGCAACCTCTCCGGCGGCCAGCGCCAGCGCATCGCCATCGCCCGCGCCATGCTGAAGGACGCGCCGATCCTGCTGCTGGACGAGGCCACCTCGGCGCTGGACAGCGAGTCCGAGCGCCACGTGCAGCACGCCCTGGGCCAGCTGATGCGAGGCCGCACCACCTTCGTCATCGCCCACCGCCTTTCCACGGTCGTGGACGCCGACCTGATCTACGTGATCGAGGAAGGCCAGATCATCGAGCGCGGCAGCCACGCCGAGCTGCTGGCCCGCGGCGGTCACTACGCAAGGCTCTACGCCATGCAGTTCGCCGAACAGGAAAACGGCGGCGGCGCGAAGGGCACCCCCAAAGACTTGCGCGTCCAGGCCTGACCTGCCGCCCCGAGAGCCGCGGAGCGCCCTCCCGCCGTGAAATTCCTCTCCACATGGATCAAGTCGGAACCGGCGCAGTGGCTCTTAGGCTGTGCTGTGGCCGGCCTCATGTGGCTGTTTCACCTGACGGTGCGCTGGGAGCGGCGCATCGATCCGGCGACCCAGGCCCTCTTCGACGCCGACAAGCCCGTGATCCTCTGCATGTGGCACGGCCGCATGTTCTTTCTCTCCGGCGGCTGGCCGAAGCCGCCGCGGATGCTGGGCGTTCTCGCCTCGGCCCACCGCGACGGCCAGCTGGTCGCCCGCGGCGCCAAGGCCTTCGGCTACGAGACCGTGCTGGGCTCCAGCCG
This sequence comes from Kiloniellaceae bacterium, assembly GCA_050290145.1. Lineage (GTDB taxonomy): Bacteria > Pseudomonadota > Alphaproteobacteria > Kiloniellales > Kiloniellaceae > Pelagibius. The sequence continues at coordinate 21,485 of JBNKHC010000377.1, forward strand.
GCGCGGCGGCGCCGTCGCCCTGCGCGGCATGAGCCGCATGCTGGCGCGCGGCGTCACCGTCGTGATCACCCCCGACGGCCCCAAGGGCCCGCGCATGCGATTCAAGTCGGGCGCCGTGAAGGCGGCCCAGATGACCGGCGCGCCGCTGGTCGCGCTGACCGGCAGCGCCCGGCCGCGCAAGGTCTTCGCCACCTGGGACCGCTTCTGCCTGCCGCTGCCCTTCGCGCGCGGCGTCATACACTTCGGCCCGCCGATCACGGTGCCGCGCGAGGCCGACGCCGAGACCCTGGAGCGCTGCCGCCAGGCCGCCGAGGACGACCTCAACCGCCTGACCAACGCGGCCGAGCGTGCCCTGGGCCAGGAGGAGATCCCGGCCGCCCCGGAAGAAGCGCCCGCGAAGCCCGGGGGGCGTCATGCAAGCGCCTGACTTCTGGCGCCGCGACGGCCTGCTGGCGCACTTACTGAGCCCGCTCGGCGGGGTCTATCACCTGGCCGGCGTGCTGCGCCGCGCCGCCACCCGTCCCTGGCAGGCGCCGCTGCCGGTGATCTGCGTCGGCAACCTGGTGGCCGGCGGCGCCGGCAAGACGCCGGTAGCGCTCTCCCTGCTCGAGATCCTGCGCGAGCGCGGCCTGAAGCCCGCCGCTCTCACCCGCGGCTATGGCGGCGCGGCGGCCGGGCCGCTGCGCGTGGCGCCGGGCGAGCACGACGCCGCCGCGGTGGGCGACGAGGCCCTGCTGCTGGCGGCCGCCGCCCCCACCTGGGTGGCGCGCGACCGGGTGGCCGGGGCCAAGGCCGCGGCGGCCGACGGCGCGAACGTCATCGTCATGGACGACGGCTTCCAGAACCCTTCCCTGAAGAAAGACCTCTCGCTGCTGGTGATCGACGCCGCCTACGGCCTCGGCAACGGCCGGGTCATGCCGGCGGGCCCGCTGCGCGAAACGCCGGCCAGCGGCTTTGCCCGCGCCGATGCCGTGGTCGTGGTGGGAGAGCACTACATCGGCGAGACCGAAAAGAACCTCTCGAAAGACCTGCCGATCCTGCGCGCGCGCCTGCAGCCCAGGGACAGCACTCTGGCGGGCCAGCGTGTCTTCGCCTTCGCCGGTATCGGCCGCCCGGAGAAGTTCTTCGACAGCCTGCGCGGCCTCGGCGCCGAGCTGGCGGGGACGGAATCCTTCCCCGACCACCAGCCCTACACGGCGGCGACCCTGGCGCGCCTGCGCGGCGCCGCCCAGGCCGCCGGGGCGCGGCTGGTCACCACCGCCAAGGACGCGGCCCGCCTGGGAACCGCGGCAGGGGACATCGCGGTGCTTGACGTGGCCCTGGCCTGGGACGACAAGGAGGCTCTGCTCCGGCTTCTGGAGCACCTGCCCCTGCCGGCCGCGCGGCCCCCCCTTCAATGAGTGGCAGCCGATGACATCCTGGGCCCACAAGCACCGTCCCTGGCGCAAGGCCCTGCGCTCTATCCGTCACGCGATCGAGGGGCTGCTGCAGTTCCTGCTGCTCGGCCTCTTCTGGATCCTGCCGGTCGACTGGGCTTCCGACCTGGGCGGCTGGCTGACGCGGCAGATCGGCAGCCGCCTGCCGGTCAGCCGCCGCGCCATGGAGCACCTGGCCATCGCCTTTCCGGAGATGCCGGAGGCCGAGCGCCGCCGCATCGTCGCCGGCATGTGGGAGAACCTGGGGCGCATGGTGGCCGAGTATCCGCACCTGGGCGCCATCGCCGATCCCGCCTCGGGGCGCACGGAAGTCGTCGGTGCCGAGCGCCTGGCGGCGGTCCGCGACAAGGGCAAGGGCTTCATCGTCATCTCCGCTCACATGGCCAACTTCGAGCTGATGCCGATCTCGGCCTACAAGCACGGGCACAATCTGACCGTGGTCTCGCGCCCGGTGAACAATCCCTTCATCCAGCGCATCCTGCTGTTCTTCCGCCAGCGCCCGACCGGCGACTGGGGCAAGATCCCCAAGGGCGTCAGCGGCGCGCGCCAGGCGGTGAAGCTGCTGCAGCAGGGCCTGAACCTGGGGGTGCTGGTCGACCAGCGGGTCAGCCAGGGCGTGCCCCTGCCGCTCTTCGGGCGGCCGGCGCGCACCAACCTGGGCATCGCCCGGCTGGCCCTCGACCAGGACGTGGAGGTCTTCCCGGCGCATCTGGAGCGCCTGGGCGGTGCCCGCTTCCGCCTGACGGTGGAGGACCCGGTGGCCCACCCCGCCCTGGAGGACAAGCAGGAGGCCGCCAAGGTCATGATGACCGAGGTCAACAAGGTCCTGGAACGCTGGATCCGCCACCGCCCGGAGGACTGGCTGTGGCTGCACAGGCGCTGGGACCGGCCTTAGGCGTTCCCAACATGCTTCGAGACGCTCGCAAGCGCTCGCTCCTCAGCATGAGGCAAGATAGAGGCTCACCCTGAGGAGCGGTCTGAAAGACCGCGTCTCGAAGGGCGAGGCGGGCCGCCTACTCCGCCTTCGGCATCGGCGGCACCAGCAGTGTCGGGTCGATGCGCTCGCCGCGCCAGTTCATGCGCCAGTCCAGATGCGGGCCGGTGACGCGGCCGGACTTGCCCATCAGGGCCACCACCTCGCCCTGCTTCACCTGCTGGCCTTCTTTCACCAGGATCTTCGACAGGTGCAGGAAGGAAGAGCTGAGGCTGTGGCCGTGGTCGATGATCAGCGTCGCGCCGGAGAAGTACATGTCGGGATGGGCCAGGGTTATCACGCCGTCGGCCGGCGCCCTGACCGGCGTGCCCACCGGCCCGGCCACGTCGACGCCGAAGTGCGGCTGGCGCGGCTGGCCGTTCAGGATGCGCTGGGAGCCGTAGACGCCGGAGATCGGCCCGGTCGCCGGCCAGATGAAGCCCGAGTCGAAGTCGGTCTCGGCGCGGTCGGCGGCGCGCGCCTCAGCCGCCGCCGCCGCGTCGGCGCGGATGCGCGCCAGCACCTCCTCGGGCGGACTCACGTAGTCCTTCTTGATGCCGTCGATCCGCTGGATGCGGTACTCGCGCTGCGCCACCTCCAGCTCGCGGGTGGTGACCGCGCCGCCGGGCTCGGTCACCGTCAGCGTCGCCTTGGGCGCGTGGTCGCGCCCGAAGCCGAAGATGAAGCGGCCGTCCGGGGTCATGCGCAGCGCCTCGCCGTCCAGGCTGGCGGTGGCGCCGGGCAGAGTCCTGCCGAAAACGAGGCCGCCCTGTGTGAACTGGCCGTCCAGGGTCAGCTCGGCCGCCGGGGCGGCAGCGCAGGCCAGCAGCAGGGTCACGGCGGAAAGCACAACTCTGATCACAATAAGGACCCCTGCGGATCGTCGGAGGAGGACGTCTTCTTCTTGCCTTTGCGGGCCGCCGGCTTGTTGGCGGGCGCCGGGGCCGCCGCCGAAGCGGCAGCCGGCTGGTTGGCCCCGCCGGTGGCCGCCGCACGGCCGGTTGCGAACTCCAGCTCCAGGGCCAGGCCGGCGGTGACATCCTCCGGCCTGGTGATGGCCCCTTCCGGTCCGCGCACCACGGCGTAGCCGCGCTGCAGCACCTTCTTGTAGGAGACGCTCTCTAACACCCGGTTAAGACCGTCGATTTCCTGGCGCCGTTCGGTCAGCAGACGCGGGCGCAGGTAGTCGAGCCGCCCCGCCGGGCCGGCCAGCTGTTCGGCCTTCACCGCCAGCAGCTGGCGCGGGTGCGGCAGGCTGGCCTGCAGGCGGTCGAGGCGCGCCTGCCAGTCGCGGGCCAGCGCGTTCCAGGCACCCTTCAGGCGCTCGGCGCGCTCGTCCAGGCGCTGGCTCATCTCCTCGACCAGGCGCTTGGGATCGACGAGGCCGCGGCCCAGGCCCTCCAGCCGCTCCCGGCGCTCCGCCACCAGCCGCGTCGTGGCGGCCAGCAGGCGGCGCTCCAGCTCGCCGGCCTGGATCAGCAGCTCGCGGCGCACCGGCACCGCCATCTCGGCGGCGGCGGTCGGCGTCGGCGCGCGGCGATCGGCGGCGAAGTCGATGAGGGTGGTGTCGGTCTCGTGGCCGACGGCGGAGATCAGCGGGATCCGCGACTCCGCGGCGGCACGCACCACGACCTCCTCGTTGAAGGCCCAGAGGTCCTCCAGGGAGCCGCCACCGCGCGCCACGATCAGCAGGTCCGGGCGCGGCAGGGGCCCGCCCTCGGCCGGGAAGGCGTTGAAGCCGCGGATCGCCGCGGCCACCTGCTCGGCCGCGCCCTCGCCCTGCACCAGCACCGGCCAGACCAGCACCCGGCGCGGGAAGCGGTCGGCCAGGCGGTGCAGTATGTCGCGGATGACCGCGCCGGTCGGCGAGGTGACCACGCCGATGACCTGCGGCAGGAAGGGCAGTTCCTGCTTGCGCTCCTCGGCGAAGAGGCCCTCTTCCGCCAGCTTGCGGCGGCGCTCCTCCAGCAGCTTCAGCAGCGCGCCTTCGCCGGCCAGTTCCAGCGAATCGATGACGATCTGGTACTTGGAGCGGCCCGGGTAGCTGGTGATGCGCCCGCTGGCGATCACTTCCATGCCGTCTTCCGGCTTGATCGACAGCCTGCCGGCGGTTCCGCGCCAGCACACCGCATCCAGCACCGCGTTCTCGTCCTTCAGCGCCATGTAGAGGTGGCCAGAGGCCGCACGCTTGAAGCCGGAGATCTCGCCGCGCACGCGCACCCGCTCGAAGGTGCCTTCGAGGGTGCGCTTCACCGCCTGGGAAATCTCCGAAACCGAGAATTCCGGGACGTTCCCTGGGGCGTTCCCCGCCAAGCCGCCGCCTGCGGAGCCTGATTCTGGATAAAAATCGCTCATGGTCCCTGCCCGCTATGCTACAAGAGCCCCGCCGTGCAGGCCATGGCGCAGACAGCGGTTTTTTGAGGATAACGGGGGCAGCATGAAGGTTCTGGTTGTGGGCGGCGGCGGACGCGAGCACGCGCTGTGCTGGACCATCGCGGCCTCTCCCCTCTGCCACAAGCTCTACTGCGCGCCGGGCAACGCCGGCATCGCCGAGGAAGCCGAGTGCGTGCCCATCGCCGCGGAGGACGTCGAGGCCCTGGTCGCCTTCGTGCAGAAGGAAGCCGTCGACTACGTGGTGGTCGGCCCGGAAGCGCCGCTGGTCCTGGGCCTGGTGGACCGCCTGGGCGAGATCGGGGTGAAGGCCTTCGGGCCCTCGGCCGCCGCCGCCCGGCTGGAGGGCTCCAAGGGCTTCACCAAGGACCTCTGCGCCAAGTACGACATCCCCACCGCCGCCTACGCCCGCTTCACCGAGGCCGCGGCCGCCAAGGCCTACGTGCGCGAAGAGGGCGCGCCCATCGTGGTGAAGGCCGACGGTCTCGCCGCCGGCAAGGGCGTCACCGTCGCCATGACCGAGGACGAGGCTCTGGCCGCCATCGACGAGGCCATGGCCGGCGGCGCCTTCGGCGAGGCCGGCGCCGAGCTGGTCATCGAAGCCTACCTGGAAGGCGAGGAAGCCAGCTTCTTCGCCCTGGTCGACGGCGAGACCGCCCTGCCGCTGGCCACCGCCCAGGACCACAAGCGCGCCTACGACGGCGACGAGGGCCCCAACACCGGCGGCATGGGCGCCTACTCCCCCGCTCCGGTGATGACCCAGGACCTGATCGACCAGACCATGGAGCGCATCATCCTGCCGACCGTGGCGGCGATGAAGGCCGAGGGCATGCCCTACAAGGGCGTGCTCTACGCCGGACTGATGATCACCGACAAGGGCCCGGAGCTGATCGAGTACAACGTGCGCTTCGGCGACCCCGAGTGCCAGGTGGTGCTGATGCGTCTTATGTCGGACCTGCTGCCGGCGCTCATCGCCAGCAGCGACGGCGTGCTCGCCAGCTTCGATCTGCGCTGGTACGAGGAGGCCGCGCTGACCGTGGTCATGGCCGCCAAGGGCTATCCCGGCACCTACGACAAGGGCACGGTGATCCGCGGGCTGGAGGCTGCCGGCGGCAACTCCGACGACGTGAAGATCTTCCACGCCGGCACCAAGCTGGGCGCCGAGGGCGAGATCCTGGCCAACGGCGGCCGGGTGCTGAACGTCACCGCCATGGCACCGACCATCCAGGAGGCGCAAGCGCGCGCCTACGCCGCCGTCGACAAGATCGACTGGCCGGAAGGTTTCTGCCGCCGCGACATCGGCTGGCGCGCCATCGAACGTGGTTAGACGGCACATGAGCAAAAGCACTTCGAGCCGGTTCTGGGACCGGGTCGCCGAGCGCTACGCGCGCAGACCGGTCGCCGACGAGGCGGCCTACCGGACAAAGCTGGCAAAGACGCAGGAGTACCTGCGCCCCGATACGGAGGTGCTGGAGTTCGGCTGCGGCACCGGATCGACGGCGCTGATCCACGCGCCCCATGTGAGACACATCCGGGCCATCGATACCTCGGCGAAAATGCTGGAGATCGCCCGCAACAAGGCCGCTGCCGCCAAGATCGACAACGTGACCTTCGAACAGGCGGCCATCGACGATTTCCACGCGCCGGACGGGAGCCTCGATGCAGTCCTGGGACACAGCATCCTGCATCTGCTGCAGGACAAGGACGCGGTGATCGCGAAGGTCTATCGGATGCTGAAACCCGGCGGCGCCTTCGTCTCGAACACCGCCTGCATCGGAGACATGTCGTTTCTCTTCCGGCCGTTCCTGGCGACCGGGCACTTCCTCGGCATCTTTCCGCTGGTCAGGATCTTCTCTGAAAGCAGCTTGGTGGACAGCCTCAACGCCGCCGGCTTCCTCATCGACCACCAGTGGCGGCCGGGCAAGGACAAGGCCGTTTTCATCGTGGCGCTGAAGCCCGCCTGAGGCCGCCGCCCATGTCCGCGCCCCCGGAGATTCCGGTTCTCACCACCGAACGCCTCCTGCTGCGCGGCCATACCGCCGGGGACTTCCAGAACTGTGCCGCGCTGTGGGGTGATCCGCAGGTCGTCCGCTTCATCAGCGCCAAGCCCTCCACACCCTCGGAGAGCTGGGCGCGGCTGCTGCGCTATGCCGGCCACTGGGCCCTGCTCGGCTACGGCTTCTGGGCGGTGGAGGAACGCGGCAGCGGGCGATACGTCGGCGAGGTCGGCCTGGCCGACTTCAAGCGCGGTCTCGGCCCCGGCTTCGACGACGCGCCGGAGGCCGGCTGGGTGCTGGCCCCCTGGGCCCACGGCAAGGGCTATGCCACCGAGGCGGCCGAGGCCGTCCTCGCCTGGGGAGACAAGAACCTCGGCATGACCCGCTGCGTCTGCATGATCGACCGCGCCCAC
>JBNKHC010000378.1:0-8967 GCA_050290145.1 Kiloniellaceae bacterium
GCCAACGCCATCCTGGGCGTCTCCCTGGCGGTGGCCAAGGCCGCGGCGGAGGAGGCGGGCCTGCCGCTCTACCGCTACGTCGGCGGCACCTACGCGCGCACCCTGCCGGTGCCGATGATGAACATCGTCAACGGCGGCGCCCATGCCGATAATCCGATCGACATCCAGGAGTTCATGATCATGCCGGTCGGCGCCGAGACCTTCGCCGAGGCGGTGCGCATGGGCTCCGAGATCTTCCACGCCCTGCGCAAGGGTCTGAAGGACGCCGGCCACAACACCAACGTCGGCGACGAGGGCGGCTTCGCCCCCAACCTGGCCTCCACCGACGAGGCCCTGGGCTTCGTCGCCCGCGCCACCGAGGCGGCCGGCTACAAACTGGGCGACGACGTCATGCTGGCCCTCGACTGCGCCTCCACCGAGTACTTCAAGAACGGCAAGTACGTGCTGGCCGGCGAGGGCAAGGAACTGGAGCCCGGCGCCATGGTCGACTACCTCGCCGATCTCTGCAGCCGCTATCCGATCCTCTCCATCGAGGACGGCATGAGCGAGGACGACTGGGAGGGCTGGGCGGCCCTGACCGAGCGACTGGGCGAGGAGATCCAGCTGGTCGGTGACGACCTCTTCGTCACCAACCCGGTGCGCCTGCGCGAGGGCATCGAGAAGGGGGTGGCCAACTCGATCCTGGTGAAGGTCAACCAGATCGGCACGCTTAGCGAGACCCTGGAGGCGGTGGAGACGGCCCACTGCGCCGGCTATACGGCGGTGATGTCGCACCGCTCCGGCGAGACCGAGGACGCGACCATCGCCGACCTGGCGGTGGCGACCAACTGCGGCCAGATCAAGACCGGCTCGCTGTCGCGCTCCGACCGCCTGGCCAAGTACAACCAGCTCATCCGCATCGAGGAGGAGCTGGACACCGCCGCGGCCTACGCCGGCGCTTCGATCCTGCGCGGCTGACACCCTATAAACCTCCCGTCACCCTCGGGCTTGTGCCGAGCATCCAGGGCAACCGCTCATCAACGGCCCTGGACCCTCGCCACCAGGCCGCGGGTGACGGGAGGAGAGGGCGCTACCGGCTTGATTTCCGCGCCCGGGTTCATTAGCCGACTCCGCTTCTGAGTCCAAAACGCGAACTTCAGAGCTTCCGAGTCGCTTTTTGAATCTATTTGGAATCTTTGACTCTTTTTGCCTTGACCGAGCGAATCGGGATGTGATTCGCTCCGGGCATGAAGTTGCTTCGCGAAATAAAGTCAAGAGCCCGTCAGGCGGCGCCGCAGGTGCTGGCCGCCTGCATGGTCGCCTACTTCGCCTATCACGCGCTGCATGGCGACCGGGGCTTCTATGCCTGGATCATGCTGAAGCAGGAAAAGGTCCAGACCGAGGCCGCGGCCGAGCGCGTCGCCGCCCAGCGCAGTGAGCTGGAGCACCGCGTCGGCCTGCTGCGCCGCGACCACCTGGATCCGGACTTGCTGGAGGAGCGGGCACAGGCGATCTTGAACTACGGCCTGCCCAGCGATCATATTATCTTTCTGGACGCGGACCTGAGGCGCTCCGGCGGCACGCCCTAAACAAAGCGGCTACCGGTGAAGCCTAGGTTTAACTTATTCTCAGTTTATTGATATTTTTTCCAAATAGTTCAATGTGTTAACCACGATTGAACAACTCCCAGCAATAGGTTAAGGTGCAGTTCGAGAGGCGGGCTCGAACCGCCTCCTTTTCCTTTGCGCGAAGGCTGGGAGACCCTGATGGCAAGCACCAAATCGACGGGCACGCGTGGCGGCGGCAAACGCAAGGCGGCGGCGACGCCGCAGAAGGTCAGCGTCGAGGATATGCAGCAGTACTACCGCGACATGCTGCTGATCCGCCGCTTCGAAGAGAAGGCCGGCCAGATGTACGGCATGGGCCTGATCGGCGGCTTCTGCCACCTCTATATCGGCCAGGAGGCCGTGGTCGTCGGCATCCAGGCGGCCATGGGCCCGAAGGACACGGTGCTGACCTCCTACCGCGACCACGCCCACATGCTGGCCTGCGGCATGGATCCCAAGGGGGTGATGGCGGAGCTGACCGGCCGCGAGGGCGGCTACTCCAAGGGCAAGGGCGGCTCCATGCACATGTTCAGCCACGACAAGCGCTTCTACGGCGGCCACGGCATCGTCGGCGCCCAGGTGCCGCTCGGCACCGGCTTCGCCTTTGCCCACCGCTACCTGAACGAAGACGCCGTCTCCATCACCTACCTGGGCGACGGCGCGCTGAACCAGGGCCAGGTGTACGAGTCCTTCAACATGGCCGCACTCTGGTCGCTGCCCGCGGTCTACGTGATCGAGAACAACAAATACGGCATGGGCACCTCCACCGAGCGTTCCTCGGCCAAGTCCACCGAGCTCTACCACCGCGGCCAGGCCTACGGGATTCCCGGCATCCAGGTCGACGGCATGGACGTCTTGGCGGTGTACGAGGCGGCGGAAAAGGCGCTGGCCCACGCGCGTTCCGGCAAGGGCCCCTTCATCATGGAGATGCTGACCTACCGCTACCGCGGCCACTCCATGTCCGACCCGGCCAAGTACCGTTCCAAGGAAGAGGTGCAGAAGGTGCGCCAGGAGCGTGATCCCATCGAGCGCCTGCGCGGCATCATGGTCGAGCAGAAGGTGATGGACGAGGCCAAGCTCAAGGAACTGGACAAGGAAGTGAAGGCCATCGTCTCCGAGGCCGCGGACTTCGCCCAGACGAGCCCGGAGCCAGATGTGTCGGAGCTCTACACCGACGTCTACGTTGGCGCCTAAGAAAGGCGCGCCCGAACAAGAACAGGGCAGGCCGCACGCGCAACAGGATAGCGCCGCGACGGCCCGCCGAGCGTAACGCCCGGAGGGGATATGCCAATCGAAGTTCTCATGCCGGCTCTCTCGCCCACGATGACCGAGGGCAAGCTGGCCAAGTGGCTGAAGCAGGAAGGCGACGAGGTATCGTCAGGTGACATCCTGGCGGAGATCGAGACCGACAAGGCGACCATGGAGGTCGAGGCCGTCGATGAAGGGGTGCTCGGCAAGATCGTGGTCCCCGAAGGCACCGACGCGGTGCCGGTGAACCAGGTCATCGCCGTGCTGCTGGAAGACGGCGAGGACGCTTCGGCGATCTCCGACACGCCCAAGGCCGCCGCGCCCGCACCGGCCGCCGAGGCCCCCGCACCCAGCCCGGCCGCGGCAAGCGCGCCGGCCGAGGCGCCCCAGGTCAAGTCTCCGGCGGCGGAGCCGGAGTGGACCGGCCCCACCATCACCCAGACGGTGCGCGAGGCCCTGCGCGATGCCATGGCCGAGGAAATGCGCGCCAACGAAAAGGTCTTCCTCATGGGCGAGGAGGTCGCCGAGTACCAGGGCGCCTATAAGGTCAGCCAGGGTCTGCTCGACGAGTTCGGCGCGCGCCGCGTGGTCGACACACCGATCACCGAGCACGGCTTCACCGGCCTGGGCGTCGGCGCGGCCATGTACGGCCTCAGGCCTATCGTCGAGTTCATGACCTTCAACTTCGCCATGCAGGCGATCGACCACATCATCAACTCGGCAGCCAAGACCCACTACATGTCCGGCGGCCAGATCTCCTCGCCGATCGTGTTCCGCGGGGCCAACGGCGCCGCCGCGCGGGTCGCCGCCCAGCACTCCCAGTGCTATGCCTCGTGGTACGCCCACGTGCCGGGCCTCAAGGTGGTGTCGCCCTATTCGGCGGCCGACGCCAAGGGGCTGCTGAAGTCGGCCATCCGCGACGACAACCCGGTGATCTTCCTGGAGAACGAGATCCTCTACGGCCAGAGCTTCGACGTGCCGGACAGCCCCGACTGGACCGTGCCCATCGGCAAGGCGCGCATCGCCCGGCCGGGCAAGGACGTCACCATCACCGCCTTCTCGATCATGGTCGGCAAGGCGCTGGAGGCGGCGGACAAGCTGGCTGAGGAGGGCATCGACGCGGAGGTCATCGATCTGCGCAGCCTGCGCCCCCTGGACAGCGAAACCATCATCGCCTCGGTGCAGAAGACCAACCGCCTGGTGACCTGCGAAGAGGGCTGGGGTTACGCCGGCATCGGCTCCGAGGTCGCCTCGGTTGTCATGGAGCAGGCCTTCGACTGGCTCGACGCGCCGGTGAAGCGGGTCTTCGGCGCCGACGTGCCGATGCCCTACGCCGCCAACCTGGAAGCCCTGGCGCTGCCGCAGGCCGACAACATCGTCGCCGGCGCCAAAGAAGTCTGTTACCGCGGCTGAGCCCGGCGGGGGAGGAATAGCGACATGCCGATCAATATCCTGATGCCGGCGCTTTCGCCGACCATGACCGAGGGCACCCTCGCCAAGTGGCTGGTCAAGGAAGGCGACGAGATCAGCTCCGGCGACGTCATCGCCGAGATCGAGACCGACAAGGCGACCATGGAAGTGGAAGCCGTCGACGAGGGGACCATGGGTAAGATCATGGTCGCCGAAGGCACCGACGGGGTGCCGGTGAACCAGGTCATCGCGGTGCTGCTGGAGGAGGGTGAGGATGCCTCGGCCATCTCCGAGGCGCCGGAGGCCCCCGCCCCGAAGCCCGCCGAGGCCGAAGCGGCGCCGCCCGCGTCGTCCGGCAACGGCGCCACGCCGCCTCCGGCCGCAGCGCCTGCCGCCGCGACCCCTGCGCCTGCCGCTCCCTCCGGTCCGGAAGGCCGCATCTTCGCCAGCCCGCTGGCCCGGCGCATTGCCAAGGACAAGGGCGTCGACCTGGCGGCGATCAAGGGCAGCGGCCCGCACGGCCGCATCATCAAGGCCGACGTCGAGGCGGCCCAGCCCGGCGCCGCCGCGCCGGCGGCCGCCGCGGCCCCGGCTGCAGCGCCTGCCGCAGCGGCGGCGGCCCCCGCGGCCGCGGGTCCCCAAGCGACTGGACCGGGCGCCAAGGCGCTGGCCGACATGCTGGGCATGGCCTACACGCAGGAGCCGCTCAGCGGCATGCGCAAGACCATCGCCAAACGCCTCACCGAGTCCAAGCAGCAGGTGCCGCACTTCTACCTGACGGTCGACTGCGAGCTGGACGAACTGCTGAAGGTGCGGAAGGAACTGAACAGCCGCTCCGACGCCTACAAGATCTCGGTCAACGACTTCGTCATCCGTGCCGTGGCCCTGGCCCTGAAGCAGGTGCCCGCGGCCAATGCCTCCTACGACGAGTCCGGCCTCCTGTTCTACGAGCATGCCGATGTCTCGGTGGCCGTGGCGACCCCTTCGGGCCTCATCACGCCGATCATCAAGGCGGCCGAGGGCAAAGGCCTGGCGACCATCGCCAACGAGATGAAGGACCTCGCCGGGCGCGCCCGCGACGGCAAGCTGAAGCCCGAGGAGTATCAGGGCGGTACCTTCTCCGTCTCCAACCTCGGCATGTTCGGCATCAAGGATTTCTCCGCCGTCATCAACCCGCCCCAGGGCTGCATCCTGGCGGTCGGCGCCGGCGAGCAGCGGCCGGTGGTGAAGGACGGCGCACTGAGCGTGGCCACGGTGATGAGCTGTACGCTTTCGGTCGACCACCGCGTGGTGGACGGCGCCGTGGGGGCGCAGTTCCTGTCGGCCTTCAAGAAGCTGATCGAGGATCCGCTCTCCATGCTGCTGTAGCGGCGGCGCACCCGATAGGGGGATCGACCCATGCGTAGCCTGTCCGCTCTTCTGTTCGTTCTTCTCTTGGCCGCCCCGGCGGCTGCCGAGCCGGTGGACGACGTCAAGGAGAGCTTCCTGACCTACAAGTCGGCGATCCTGGAAGCCGATGGTCCGGCGGCGGCCAAGGTGGTGACCCAGAACTCCCGCGACTACTTTCGCGGCCTGGCCGACCAGGCCCTGACGCTGGACCGTGCCGGCCTGCACCAGATCCACATTACCGACCGGCTTTACGCGATGCTGCTGCGCCACGACCTGGACCGCTCCGCGCTGCAGCGCATGTCGGGCGACGAGGTGGTGTCCTATGCGGTGGATCAGGGCTGGATCGGGCGTAACGGGGCCTCGCAGCTCCGTCTCGGCCACTACGAAGTCGAGGGCGACCACGCCAGCGGCACCATTCTGCGGCCCGACGGCCTGAAGAGCGCCTTCAAGATGGAGTTCGTCAAGGAGGGCGGCCGTTGGCTGCTGGATCTCGTCGCCCTGATGAAACTGACGCGGACCGCCTTCGAGTACGCGGTCCAGCAATCCGGTCTCGGCGAGGACGAGTTCATCCTGCTGATGCTGGAGCAGGGCACCGGCCGCAAGCCCGGCCCGGGGATCTGGAGCCCGCCGCAATGAGGCTACATCTCGTCATCGGCGTTTTTCTGGCGCTGCTCGCCGCCCCGGCGGCCGCCGCGCCCCAGGACGACGTGGCCGGGACCTTCAAGGCCTATCAGGCCGCGCTGCTGGCAACCGACGGGGAGAAGGCCGCCGAGGTCGTCACCCAGGGCTCGCGCGACCTCTACCGACACTACGCCAACCAAGCCCTGACCCTGGACCACGCGGCGCTCATGCGCGTGCACCTCGCCGACCGCCTGACCATCTTGCTGCTGCGTCACAGCGTCGAGCGCGAGCGCCTGATGCTGATGAGCGGCGGCGAAATCATTGCCTACGCAGTCGAGCAGGGCTGGATCAGCAAGGAAGGCACCGCCGGCATCCACCTGGGCAACTACCAGGTGTCGGGTGAGACAGCGACCGGCACCCTGCTGCGCACCGACGGCAGCTTTACCAATTTCAAGCTCGAGTTCCTGAAGGAGGACGGCGTCTGGCGTCTGAACCTGAAGCAGATGCTCGAGTTCGCGCGCATCGGCATCGAGTACGCCGTGCAGCAGGCCGGCATGAGCGAGGACGAGTTCATCCTCACCCTGCTGGAGTACTCCACGGGCAGGAAGCCCGGCCCTGACATCTGGAACCCGCCGTCATGAGCCTGCGCTTCGTCCTCGCCGCGTTGCTCATGGTGCTTGCCGCGCCGGCCACGGCGCAGTCGGATCCCGCTGCGGTGGAGGAAAGCTTCAGCGCCTACAAGCAGGCGCTCATCGACGGCGACGGGGCCAAGGCCTCGGCGCTGACGTCCTCCGACACCCACGCTTTCCTGAAACAAACCCTCGACCGTGCGCTGACCATGCAGGCGACTGACCTGCAGGCGCTGCCGCTGCTCGACCAGATCTCCGTGCTCATGCTCCGCCACAACATGAAGGCCGAGCAGCTGCGCGAGATGAAGGACGGCGATCCCGTCGCCTATGCCGTGAACCACAAGTCCTTCGATATGAACGAGGTCGAGAAGCTGGAAGCCGAGGGCTTTACCATCAACGGCGACGATGCCCAGGCGCCGATCTCCAACCTCAAGGGCTCGCCGATCCCGGTGAACGTGCACTTCAAGGAGGAAGCGGGAACCTGGCGCTTCGACCTGCCGTCCTCCATCGCGCCTTTCCGCGCGGTCTTCGAGAGCCAGGCGGGTTTTTTGTCCAAGCTGAACGGCACCGACGGCAACAACGCGGTGGTGCCCCTCATCATCCATCTGATCACCGGCCGCGCGCCGGATGCCAATATCTGGAATCCGCCGGGCTGAAGGCCGGCGAAGGGGAGAACTTCTGTGGCTGATACGAACTTCGATCTCATCATCGTCGGCGGCGGGCCGGGCGGCTACGTGGCGGCGATCCGCGCCGCCCAGCTGAAGATGAAGGTCTGCGTGGTCGAGAAGGCCCACCTGGGCGGCATCTGTCTCAACTGGGGCTGCATCCCGACCAAGGCGCTGCTGCGCTCCGCGGAGATCTACCACTACATGCAGCATGCCGAGGCCTATGGCCTCTCGGCCGGCAGCGTCGGCTTCGACCTTGCCAAGGTGGTGCAGCGCTCGCGCGCCGTCTCCAAGCAGCTCAACGGCGGTGTCGGCCACCTCTTGAAGAAGAACAAGGTCACGGTGGTCGACGGCGAGGCCAAGCTGAACGGCCCCGGCAAGCTGGTCGTCTCCAAGGACGGCAAGAAGGTCAGCGACCTGACCGCCAAGCACATCATCCTGGCGACCGGCGCGCGCCCGCGCGCCCTCCCGGGCATCGAGCCGGACAAGAAGCTCATCTGGACCTACTTCGAGGCCATGGTGCCCGACGTCATGCCCAAGTCGCTGCTGGTCATCGGCTCCGGCGCCATCGGCATCGAGTTCGCCTCCTTCTTCCACTCCATGGGCGCCGACGTGACGGTGGTCGAGGTCATGCCGCAGATCATGCCGGTGGAAGACGAGGAAATCTCCAAGCTGGCCCGCAAGCAGCTGGAAAAGCGCGGCCTCAAGATCATGACCGAGGCCAAGGTGACGGCAGTGAAGAAGGGCGCGAACAACGTCACGGCCACCGTCGAGGACAAGGCCGGCAAGAAGTCCGAGATCACCGTCGACCGGGTCATCTCCGCCGTCGGCGTGCAGGGCAACATCGAGGACATCGGCCTGGAGACCACCAAGGTGAAGACCGACCGCGGCTGCATCGTCATCGACGAGTACGGCCGCACGGCGGAGCCGGGCATCTATGCCATCGGCGACGTGGCCGGCCCGCCCATGCTGGCCCACAAGGCCGAGCACGAGGGCGTCATCTGCGTCGAGAAGATCGCCGGCCTGAACGACGTCCACCCCATGAAGAAGGAACAGATCCCCGGCTGCACCTACTGCCACCCACAGGTGGCGAGCGTCGGCCTGACCGAGAAAAAGGCCAAGGAGGCCGGCTACCAGGTGAAGGTCGGGCGCTTCCCCTTCATCGGCAACGGCAAGGCCATCGCCCTGGGCGAGCCCGACGGCATGATCAAGACGGTCTTCGATGCCAGGACCGGGCAGCTGCTGGGCGCCCACATGGTGGGGGCGGAGGTCACCGAGCTGATCCAGGGCTACGTGGTGGCCATGGGCCTGGAGACCACCGAGGCGGAGCTGATGCACACGGTCTTCCCGCATCCGACCCTCTCCGAGATGATGCACGAGTCGGTGCTTGACGCCTACGGCCGCGTCATCCACATGTAG
>JBNKHC010000379.1:0-1789 GCA_050290145.1 Kiloniellaceae bacterium
CCAACGCCTGTTGGGGCCGCTTGAACTCGTGCATTCCCGGCCCAGTTATCCGGATGACCCCGAGCTTTGCGAAACGCATATCCTGGCGCGTCTGGAGAACCGCGACGGCATTCCGGTGACGGTGATGGGCTCGGTGGGCGGCAAGCAGCCGGACCGGCAGGAGATCACGGTGAAGGGGAGCCGCAGAAGCTATCGTCTGACCGATTTCTATCAGCTCTGGGAGTCCGACGGCGGCGTCTGGGCGCCGCCCTATGAGGAAGAGGGAGACCCGCGCCGCAACGCACTGCAGTGCCAGCTGGACAGTCTCGCGGCCGCTCTGGGCGGGGAATCTACTCCTCTGGCGACGCCCCGGGAGGCCCTGGAGATCCAGCTAAGGGTGGAAGCGATGCTAAGGACAGCACTTTAACGATTTACCGCAGGTTTTGGCGGGGATTACCCTCGACAAGCATTGGCATCTTGTATCAAGATTCACCTCCAACTCGTTGGTGTACGAAAGGAATCCGTTTATCTGCCCAAAGTGCTTGTATATCCAGCCGGTGGCGCTTATCGATTGTGCACCGGAGACTGCTCTCGTCGGCAGCGTACAGCCAGGAAGGTGATCGAGCGTAACGGGACTGTCAAAGGCGTAGCGGATCAGTCGAAGACGTCAAAAGACAAAAACAGGTAACTTCACCAAGGGAGAAATCCATGAACCGTCGGAAATTCATCAGCAATGCCGGTCTCGCCGTCGGCGCCACCGCCGCCAGCACCCTGGCCGCACCGGCAATCGCGCAGAGCCGCAAGGAGATGGCCATCGTCTCGACCTGGCCGCGCGACTTCCCGGGCCTGGGCACCAGTGCGCAGCGCCTGGCTGCCCGCATCAGCGAACTCACCGAGGGCTCCATCGTCACCGAGTATTTCGCTGCTGGCGAGCGCGTCGGTGCTTTTGATTCCTTCGACGAAGTCGCTTCCGGCAACAGTCAGGCCTACATCGGCGCCGACTACTACTGGAAGGGCAAGCATGCGGGCCTCGCGTTCTACACCTCGGTCCCCTTCGGCCTGACCTATGCCGAAATGGACGCCTGGATGAAGTTCGGCGGCGGCCAGGAGCTCTATGACGAGCTCGCCGGGAGCTTCGGCCTCAAGAGCCTGCCCTGCGGCAACACCGGCGTGCAGATGGGCGGCTGGTTCAACAAGGAGATCAACTCGGCGGACGACCTGAAGGGCCTGAAGATGCGTATCCCGGGCCTGGGCGGCGACGTCTTGGCCAAGCTGGGCGCCTCTCCGGTCTCGCTGCCGGGCGGTCAGATCTACGAGAACCTGGTCTCCGGCTCGATCGACGCCACCGAGTGGGTCGGCCCGTGGAACGACTACTTCCTGAAGTTCTACGAGGCCGCCAAGTACTACTACTATCCGGGCATGCACGAGCCGGGCGGCTTCATCTCCATGGGCATGAACAAGAGCTGGTGGAGCGGCCTGTCCGACACCGACAAGCTGATCGTCGAGTCGGCCTGCCTGCAGGAATGCGAGCTGTTCATGTCGGAGTGCAACGCCAACAACGGCACGTATCTCAAGCGGCTGATCTCCGAGCAGGGCGTCGAGCTGCGCCAGTTCAGCGACGAGATCTACGACGCGTTCGGCGCGGCGGCGAAGGAAGTGCTGGAAGAGACCCGCGCGCACAGCGATCTCGCCAACCGCATCTTCGAGAGCTTCGACGCTGCGCGGAGCAACGTCGCCGGCTGGCTGAAGCTCGCCGACGTCGCGTACTCGGTGCAGCGCAACCGTGTGCTCGGCATATAGGTCGTTGACC
>JBNKHC010000380.1:0-12898 GCA_050290145.1 Kiloniellaceae bacterium
GGGCGACGACCACCGGCGCCTGGCGGCCCTGGCGCGGCTGGCGGAGCAAAGCGGCGTCGGGCTCGTGGCCTGCAACGACGTGCGCCTGCATAGCGCCGAGCGCAAGCCGCTGTTGGACGTGGTCACCTGCATCCGCGAGCACTGCACCATCGACACGGCGGGCTACCGCCTGCAGGCCAACGCCGAGCGCTACCTGAAGAAGCCGGAGGACATGGCGCATCTCTTCCGAGCCTATCCGCAGGCGCTGGCCAACACGCTCGAGATCGCCCGGCGCTGCAGCTTCTCCCTGGAGGAGCTGCGCCACGACTACCCGGAGGAACTGACGACGGAAGGCCGCACGCCGCAGGAAGAGCTCGAACACCTCACCTGGCGCGGCGCGGCGCGGCGCTATCCCGGCGAGGTCCCGGAGACAGTCAAGCAGGCGGTGCGCCACGAGCTGGCGCTCATCGGCCAGCTCGACTACGCGCCCTACTTCCTCACCGTCGAGGACGTGGTGCGCTTCGCCCGTTCGCAAGGCATCCTCTGTCAGGGCCGCGGCTCGGCCGCCAACTCGGCGGTCTGCTTCTGTCTCGGCATCACCGAGGTCGACCCGGCGCGCATGGACCTGCTCTTCGAGCGCTTCGTCTCGGCCGAGCGCAACGAGCCGCCGGATATCGACGTCGACTTCGAGCACGAGCGCCGTGAAGAGGTCATGCAGTACATCTACCGCAAGTACGGGCGCGAGCGCACGGCGCTGACCGCCACGGTGATCTGCTACCGCTCGCGCGGCGCCATGCGCGAGGTCGGCAAGGTCATGGGGCTTTCCGCCGACACCATCGCCGCCCTGGCCGGCGCCATCTGGGGCTGGAGCCAGGAAGGGGTGGAGGAGAACTCGGTGCGCGAGCTGGGTCTCGATCCCAGGGACCGCCGCCTCGCGCAGGCCCTGGCGCTGACTCACATGCTGATCGGCTTTCCGCGCCACCTCTCCCAGCACGTCGGCGGCTTCGTCATGACCCGGAACCCGCTCTGTGAGGTGGTGCCCATCGAGAACGCGGCCATGGAGGACCGCACGGTCATCGAGTGGGACAAGGACGACCTCGACGCCCTGGGAATTCTGAAGGTCGATATCCTGGCGCTCGGCATGCTGACCTGCCTGCGCAAGGGTTTCGCGCTGCTGCGCGACCACTACGGCAAGGATTTCACCCTGGCCTCGGTGCCGGCCGAGGACCCGGCGGTCTACGCGATGCTGAGCCGCGCCGACTCCATCGGCGTCTTCCAGGTGGAAAGCCGCGCGCAGATGTCCATGCTGCCGCGCCTGAAGCCGCGGAAGTTCTACGACCTGGTGATCGAGGTGGCCATCGTGCGCCCGGGGCCGATCCAGGGTGACATGGTGCATCCCTACCTGCGCCGGCGCGACGGCAAGGAGCCGGTCGAGTACCCCTCGGAGGACCTGCGCCGGGTGCTGCAGAAGACCCTCGGCGTGCCGCTGTTCCAGGAGCAGGCTATGCAGATCGCCATCGTTGCCGCGGGCTTCACGCCGGCCGAGGCCGACCGCCTGCGCCGCGCCATGGCGACCTTCAAGCGCCTCGGCAATATCCACGCCTTCCACGGCAAGTTCGTCCAGGGCATGGCCGCGCGCGGCTACGACGAAGACTTCGCCGAGCGCTGCTTCAAGCAGATCGAGGGCTTCGGCACCTACGGCTTTCCGGAGAGCCACGCCGCCAGCTTCGCCCTCCTGGTCTATGTCTCCGCCTGGATGAAGCACTACTACCCGGCGGTCTTCGCCGCCGCCCTGCTGAACAGCCAGCCCATGGGCTTCTATGCCCCGGCGCAGCTCATACGCGACGTCCGCGAGCACGGCGTCGAGATTCGCGCGCCCGACGTGAACGCCAGCGGCTGGGACTGCACCCTTGAACCGGCGAGCGACGGAAAAGGCTACGCGCTGCGTCTCGGGCTGCGCCAGGTGAAGGGCCTGGCGGAGGAGGATGCCCGCGCCCTGGTCGCCGCGCGGGATAAGGGCTATCCCGATCCGCTGTCGCTGTGGCGCCGCGCCGGGCTGAAGCCCCTGGCACTGGAGGCCCTGGCCCGGGCCGATGCCTACCGTTCGCAGGGGCTGGCGCGGCGCGAGGCGCTCTGGGCGGTGAAGCGCCTGCCGGGCGAGCGCAAGAAGAGCGAACCCCTGCCGCTCTTCGCTGCCGCCGGCATCGAGGACCGCGGCGCCGAACCGGAAGTGTCCTTGCCGCAGATGGCGCTCAGCGAGCACGTGGTCGACGACTACATGGCGCTGCGCCTTTCCCTCAAGGCGCACCCCCTGGCCTTCCTGCGTGACAGCCTGGCGGCCGCGGGCATCGTCGAGGCCATGCAGCTGTCGGAGCTGAAGCCCGGCTGCCTGGTCCGGGTCGCCGGGCTGGTACTGGTGCGCCAGCGCCCGGGCAGCGCCCACGGCGTGATCTTCGCCACCCTGGAAGACGAGACCGGCGTTGCCAACGTCGTCGTCTGGCCCGATGTCTTCGAGCGCTACCGTGCCGTGGTCATGAAGGCCAGCCTGCTGGCCGTGCGCGGCAAGCTGCAGCGCGAGGGACTGGTGATCCACGTGGTGGCCGAGGAACTGGAGGACATGACCGAGCGTCTCGGTGACCTGAAGCCGGGCCCGGCGCTGGAAAGCGCGCAAGCGCGCGCCGACGAGGTGAAGCGCCCGACCCGCGACCAGCGCCCCAACCTGCGCCGCCATCCCCGCGACGTGAACCCCATGCCCAAGTCGCGGGATTTCCACTAAGGGACGCGCGTCAATGCCGCGGCGACGGCTCGCCCGTGTAGAGGGTCATGACCAGCAGGATGTCGACCTGCTCGCCGTTCCTGGCCAGCGGCAGGTAGATGCGCTCGGCCTCGATATCCTGGCGCTTGGGGTTGGACAGCACGCGGCTCTTGCGGTAGGCAGGTTCACCGGTCTGCGCACAGATGCAGTGAACCCGGTAGGCTTCCGTCGCTGTGTATTCCGGGTAGACCTCGCCCAGGCAGAGGCCGGTGGAGTCGCGCCCGGTGAACTTCACGATCTCCGTGCCGACGAGGCGGAAGCGGAAGCGCAGGGGCTCCTGCTTCACGTCAATCATCCAGATGTTCGGCAGCAGTTGGGGAATGTCCAAGGGGTCGAAATGCTGCCGCCCCGGAAGCCCTGCTTCGGGGTGAATCTTTTGCCAATAGTCGAACAACTCCCGGATCTTCGGGGCGGCGTTCGGCGGCAATGAGAAAGAACCGGACTTTGCCATGCGGCACCGCTGTAGCACCCTAAGGATTAATTTTGCATATCAGCCGTGGCAATTCTTTGACGAACTGGTGGCAGTCCGGCCTGGGGTAGTATGTTGACGAAAACTACTACTTCTGGTCTCTGAAGCACTGCAACCTAGACGCAGTTGAGGTTGGCTGAGGCCAAATCTGCTAGGGAAAGAACGATGCATGAAGGAGTCCCCCGGCAGGGAAAGCCCAAGCAGGACAAAACATGACAACCGGCCCTCCGGTCAGACGCTCCGGGTTCCTCACCGGCTATCTGAGCGCCCATTGGCGGGGGCAGCAGTCGCTGGCCTGGTCCTTTTGGGTCAACCTGGTGCTGCTGCGCGTGCTGATCCTGCTGCTCGACCGCTTCACCCGGCCGCCCTTTCTGGAGGACCCGGTGGTGGTGGCCGCCGTCACCGTCGCCTTCTTCCTGGTTTTCCACGTCGTGGTCTTTGCCTGGCAGATCGTCGGCGTGGTGCGCGCCTGCGACGCCTACCAGAGCAACTTCGGCGCCAGCGGCCTGACCCTCATCACCTATGTCGGTATCGCCGGAGCGGGGGCCATGACGCTGACCAGCGCCGTCGGCGCTTTCCTGCTGCTGTTTCAGGAACCGGAGGGCGAGCCGGAGTACCTGGCCTGGGAGCGTGACCGCGCCGCCCGCTACCACCTGGCGCCGGACCCGGCGGACCCGACGCTGCTGCGCTTCACCGGCACCTTCGAACTGGGCGTCACCAAGAAGCTGACGGCGCTGCTGCAGGCGCAGCCGGACTTCCGCGGCATCGTCCTCGACAGTCCCGGCGGCCACGTCTACGAAGGGCGCGGCGTTGCAAAGCTGATCCTGCGCTACGGCCTGAACACCTTCGTCTACCGCCAGTGCAGTTCGGCCTGCACCACCGCCTTCATCGCCGGCAAGCAGCGGGTGCTGGGCCCGGAGGGGCGCCTCGGTTTCCATCAGCATTGGATGGACGCCGACTATCCTGTCTATCTGGTGGACGAGAAAGCGGAGATGCAGAAGGACCTGGCCTTTTACGAGGCCCAGGGCATCTCGGCGGACTTCCGTGAGCAGGTCTTCATGACGCCGCACGACGGCCTGTGGTTCCCCAGCGTGGAGAAGATGCTCGCCGCAGGCGTCGTCCACCGCATCTCCATGACGTCGCCTTAGGGGGGCGCGCTCCCGCTTCGAGCCGGAGCTGCGATCCTCCTCGGCATGCGGGCATGAAGAGCCTCACCCTGGGGAGGGCTTGAAGCCCGTCTAGAAGGGCGAGGTGGGAGGCGCGCTACCCGGCCTTGGCCTTGAGGCCGTGCTTGGCCAGCGAGCGGCCCAGGTCCCAGACCGCGCCGCCGATCTGGTGACAGTCGCCGATGACCCGGTCGAAGGCCGAGACGATCCACTGCCGGTCGGCCTCGTCGATGGTCAGGGAGGGCAGCAGCTTGATGATGTAGCTGTCGTCGCCGGAGACCTGGCAGAGAACCTGGTGATCGCGCAGCAGCGGGATCAGCACCATCTGGCAGAACAGGCCGCGCTTGGCGCTGTCGAGCAGGTGCCAGGCCGCCTTCAGTTTCAGGCTCTTCGGCGCGCCGAACTCCAGGCCGATCATCATGCCCTTGCCGCGCACCTCCTTCAGCAGCTCGTGCTGGGCGACCAGCGCCTGCAGGTCGGCCATGAGGGCGCTGCCCAGGCTGTCCGCCTTCTCGACCAGCCTTTCCTCCTCCAGCACTTCCAGGGTGGCGATGCCGGCGGCCATGGCCATGTCGTTCTTGCCGAAGGTGGAGCCATGCACCAGGGCGCGATCCATGCGGTCGAACAGCTTGGCGAAGATCCAGTGCTTCATGGCCACGGCGCCGACGGGCACAAAGCCGCCGGACAGCGCCTTGGCCAGCAGCACCATGTCCGGTTCCACACCATAGTGCTCGCAGGCGAGGAAGCGCCCGGTGCGGCCGAGGCCGGTCTGGATCTCGTCGGCCACGAAGAGGGCGCCGTACTGGCGGCAGAGGCGCGCGGCCTCGGTCAGGTAGTCGTCGTCGGGCATGTAGACGCCCTTGCCCTGGATCGGCTCGACGATGAAGGCGGCGACCTCTCCGGCCTTGAGGGCCGCTTCCAGCGCCGCCAGGTCGTTGAAGGGAATATTGACGCATTCCGGCAGCAGCGGGCCGAAGCCCTTGCGGAAGACCTCGGTGCCGTTCAGCGACAGGGCGCCGTAGGTCAGGCCGTGGAAAGCCTGGTCGCAGTAGAGGATGCGCGGCCTGCCGGTGGCCATGCGGGCGAACTTGATGGCCGCCTCCACCGCCTCGGTGCCGGAATTGCAGAAAAAGGCGCGCTCCATGCCCGGCAGGCGGGCCAGCAGCTTCTCCGCCAGGATGCCGGCCAGCAGCGAGACGTCGAGCTGCACCAGCCCCGGCAGCTGTGCGTCCAGCACCTGGCGCAGGGCCGCGGCCACCGAGGGGTGGTTGCGTCCCAGGGCGAAGACGCCGAAGCCGCTCAGCAGGTCGAGGTAGCGGCGGCCCGCCACGTCGTAGAGGTGCGGGCCCTGGCCGCGCGCGAAGTTGACGTCGTAGCCCAAAGTCTTCAGCACGCGCACCAGCTGCGCGTTCAGGTACTTCTCGTTCAGGGCGTACTTCTCGCCCTGGCGCTCGGCCAGGATCGAGGAAAGATCGAAGGTCATGATTCGATAGTCTTGTTCAAGCCGCCGCAAGCAATTGAATTGGCAGGAGTCTAAAGACACAGCCCCCGGCCCGGCAAGCGCTTCGCAGGCGGCATAGTGCCACGGGGTGGCGGCCTGCCGCCCGCCCCGCTGGACCGCAACTATACTACCTCCGGACAGCCTTTCCTGAGCGAATTCGCGCAAGCCTGATACCCACTGTGCGGCAGGAACCTATGCTGCTACGGTTTTGCCGGGGTCCCAACAGCCGTCGGCCGGGTTCGCGCCGGCCGTATGGCACTAGTGTATTGCCCGAGGGGTTGGGGCCACATGACAGCCGAACTGCAGCACGAGACGCAGTGCGACGCCGCGGCCTTCAGTAGAGGTTTCCCCTTCCAGTCACGGGCGGGAGGGCGAAATGCAAATGGTTTCCGCGGTCATACTCATCTGTTCCACGGCGGTTGCGCCGGCCGACTGCCAGCCTGATTCAGCGCTGGACGTGCTGGTGGCGCCGAGGGCAACCGGCCACAGCCTCTGCGGCCTGCAGTCCCAGGCCTATCTCGCAGCGAGCGCACTGGCGCCGCAGCTGGGCGACGGCCGTTACCCGAAGCTCGTCTGCACACGCCGGCAGATCGACGCCACACTCGCTTGGCCGGAGCCGCGGCGGTCAGTCGCCGCGCCTGCCGAGGTGGCGGTTGACGAGGAGAATGCCGCCGGCGACCAGCAGACCCGCTAAGGCCGTCGGGGGCGACAGCGGCTCGGCCAGCAGCGCGGTGGCCAGGCCCAGGCCGACCAGGGCGCCGACCGAGCCGATCTGGCTCAGGTAGACCGGCCCGGCGAGCTTCTGCAGCACGAAATAGAGTACGAAGAGCAGGGCGAAGATCGCGGTCTGGCCCAGCAGCAGGGCGCTGGTGGCGAAGCCCCAGGAGTCCGGCACGAGGGGCGTCCCCGCCGCCAGCAGGCCGAGCAGCAGGCTGGCCCCTGCCGTCAGCAGCATGCCGGGCGACAGCTCCAGCGCGCTCGCTCCCGGCGGCCAGTAGAGGCTGCGGTAGAGGTTGCCGACGGCGATGAAGACCGGGGCGGCCAGGGCCGCCATCATCCAGGGGGAGGGTATCCAGGGCGAGGGGCTGAACCCGCTTCCGCCGCTGCCCGCCGCGATGACCAGGCCGCCGGCGAGACCCAGCAGCACGCCGGCCAGACGTGGCGCCTGCAGCCGTTCCAGGCGGAAGCAGAGAGCGAGGCCATAGGTGAAGATCAGCGGGAAGGCGAAGCAGAGGGCGACGATGCCGGCGCCGACGTGCGGTGCCGCGGCGAAGGCCAGGGCGTTGGGCAGGGCCTGCAGCAGTCCGGAGCCCAGGTAGTAGCGCAGGTAAGGGGCGCCGGTCCGGGGCCGCCTGCCGGCGGCCAGCGTGAAGCCGAGCTGCAGCAGCCCGCCGCCCAGCAATGCCCAGGCCAGCAGCGCGACCGGCGGCCAGCCGGCCAGGGCCGCCGCCTTGGCGATGACGGCGGTGACGCCCAGCATGGCGCCGACGGTCACCAGCAGCAGCAGGGGCAGGAAACTTCTCTTCGGCAGGGCGGCGGCGGAAAGGGTCATGACGGGGCTCCAGGGGGCCTGCCGGGCTCCCCCGGGCTCCCCAGGGGGGCTATGCGGGGCTTGCCCACGGCGCGGCTGGGCGGCAGGCTGAAGTTGGCTCGATGGAAACTATCTTGGTATCAAGTATCTTGATGTCAAGGTAAATAGGAGAAGCGATGGACTGGGTGGACAAGATCGTGGCGCAGTGGGAGCGGGAGCGCCCGGACCTGGACCTGCTGCCCATGGAGGTGATCGGCCGCCTGGGCGGCGCGGCGACGCTGATTTCCCGCGACCGCCTGGCGCCGCTCTTTGCCGCTCACGGCCTCCAGGTGGGGGAGTTCGACGTCATCGCCACGCTGCGGCGCGCCGGCAAGCCCTACCGTCTGACGCCGACGGCGCTCTATGAAAGCCTGATGATGTCCTCGGGCGGCATGACCGCGCGGCTCGACCGGCTGGAGAAGGCAGGCCTGGTGGAGCGCCGCCCGAATCCCGAGGACCGCCGCGGCACCCTGGTCGGCCTGACCAAGGAAGGCCTGGCGCTGGTCGAGAAGCTCGTGGGACTGCATGTGGATAACGAGCGCCAGCTGCTCGCCTGCCTCTCCAGGGCCGAGCAAAAGGATCTGAACCGCCTACTGGCCAAGCTGCTGGCGGGTCTCGCCGCTGCGGAGGAAGAGGCGGGCTAGAGGCAAGATGGCGAGTTTCCCCTTCGTCTTTCTGCCCTTCCTTGCGGTGCTCTTGCTCACGCGTGGCGCCGCCGGCGCGGAATTGCCGCAGCCGCCCTGCCGGCCCGGCGACACCCCTGTTCCGTCCTATGCCTCCGAGGAGGCGCTGCCGGCGGTGCGGGTCTGGCAGGATCTTGTTTTGCCGGCCGGACCAGGAGGGGAGGCCGGCTGCTTGGGCGATTTGTCCGGTGCCATGAATACCGTGGTGGCGCTGGCGGGGCGCTTCCGCTTCGCCGGAGGTGCCGAAGGTCTCGCCGCGCGCTTCGGCGCTGTGTCGCAGACCGTGGGCGAGGTCTATTGGTCGACGACGGATCAGGCGTGGCGCAGCCTGTTCTCCGAAGCCTTCGCGCTCTCCCAGGCCGACACGGAGTTCAAACGGCCCGACTTCACGGCGGCGGAAGTGCGATCCGGCGACACGCTCTACTTCGCCCAGAACGACACTCGCTCCACCGGCCTCAACGTCTACCGCTTGCGGGCCCTGGCCGCGGAGGAAGACAGGTTGGTCGTCGAGGTGGTCAACGTTAGCGCCATCGGCTTCACCTTCGTCACCCTCTTCCAGGAAGAGGGTTTGCTGTCGCTCCACTTCATCGAACGCCTCGATGGCGACCTCTGGAGCTACTACGCCCTTGCCGCCGTGCGCGAAGGCTCGGTCGCCGGTGACGCCAAGTCCGTGGTGAACCGCGCGGTCGCGTTCTATCGCTTTCTGCGCGGCGTGCCGGGAGATGAAGGGGCGCCCTTGGCGCGGTGAGGTCTGGGGATGCCCGGGGGCGGCGCCGTGTCAGGCCAGCTTGGCGGGAATGGCCTGCTCCGGGCCGGAGAGCAGGCGCGAGGCCGGCAGGCGCACGATGGCTTCGGTGCCCTCGCCGGGGGCGGAGCGGATCTCCAGCCGGCCGCCGTGCAGCTCTGTCAGCGCCCTGGTTATGTTGAGGCCCAGCCCGGTCCCCTCGGACGCGCGGGTCAGCGCCGAGTCGGCCTGGCCGAAGGGCTGCAGCGCGCGCGACAGATCCTCCCGGCTCATGCCGATGCCATTGTCGGTGACGGTGATCGTGGCGCCGCCGGCGCCCGCTGCGGCCTGCAGCTCGATGCGCCCGCCGCTGTCGGTGAACTTGATGGCATTGGACAGCAGGTTGATGACGATCTGCTTCAATGCCCGGGCATCGGCCCACAGACGGAGGCCGCTGTCCTGATAGTCGAAGACCAGCCCCTTGGTGGCGGCCCTTTCGCGCAGCAGGGCGAGGCAGCGGCACAGCAGCGCATCGAGGTCGATGTCCTCATGGTGCAGCTCATAGCGCCCTGCCTCGACCTTGGTCAGGTCCAGGATGTCGTTGATGATCGACAGCAGGTGGCTGCCGCTCTCGTGGATGTCCTCGGCATATTCGCGGTAGCGCTCGGTGGCGTCCTGCCCGAAAGCCTGGGTCGCGATGGTTTCGGAGAAACCAAGGATGGCGTTCAGCGGCGTGCGCAGCTCGTGGCTGACCAGGGCCAGGAACTCCGACTTCGCCCGGCTTGCCGCGACGGCGTTGCGCCGCAGCTCGGCCTCGGTCCGGGTCTGCTGCAAGGCGCGGTCGCGCGCCGTGGACAACTCCGCTGCCTGGTGCTGCAAAGCCGCGTGGCTGGATTGCAGCTCATGCATCGTGCGGGAGGTTCGGCGAATGACGATTGTCAGCAGCAACAGGCTCACGAGGCCGGCGCCGGCACCTGGCACCACCAAGGGGCGCAGCATGAGGAAGCCCGGTCGCTCTGCCGTCCAGGCGACGTAATCCAAGGTCACGCCGTTGAAGCTGGTGAGCGGCAAGCTGGCCTCCTGAGCCGTGATGTTCCCGACCAGATGCAGGCCGGGCAGCAGGAAACCTTCCTCCATACTTGCCAGCAATTCGCTATCGAAGGTGCGGAAGAATATCAGCACGCTGGGCGCACCGCCCCGGTCGTGAGCCGGAGCACCACCCTCATAGACGATGGGTGCGGCGGCGGCGACGGCGATGCCGCCGTCGAAGCGGACATGGCCGGCCAGCGCGACGCCGAGTTCGCCCGGGGGCGCGGCTCGTGCGGCCGCGACCAGAGGTGCCAGGCCCTCGGTGATGCGGGTCAGCATCGCCTCGTCCAGGCGCTCGCCATCGATCATGCCGTAGATCACCTGGTCGACGCCGTCCAGCGCCAGGGTGGCGTCCATCTGCAGGCCCTCGTAGGCCCAGGTGCCGATGTTTTCGTCGGCCCAGGTTTCGTCGAGGTTCTGAACCACGTTTTCGACGGTGGCGTCCCAGGTGGCATAGTCGCGCACGGCACTGCTCACCTCGCTCATTTCGTTGCGCAGGGCGCTTTGCGCAAGATGCTTGGAAGCTTCCAGCGCCAGGTCGTTCTGCTCCCGCGCGGCGAAGAGCAGCAGAATGCAGATGATGGCGACAAGCCCGGCGGTCAGCAGCCCCAAGGGCCACAGCAGGCTGGGTAGCGTCGTTGCGCTTTCACCCAACCTCGGTCCGGCCGCTTCTGCGCGGACTTCTTCAGGCCCGGCCTCCAGCGGCGCGATCTCAGTCAATGCCGTTTCTGCACTCGTCGGCTGCGGTGCGGCAGAGGGGAGGTTGTGCGGCATGGGTCAGGCGTCTTTTTCTGATCGAGGAAAGCGGCGATTTCCGGAGCAAGGGTGTTCGCGTGCCAATGGCCCGCAGGGGCCGGCCGCCGGCCTGCTGTGGTTGCCCTGCAATTTCGCATCTGGGGGCTTAAGCCCCGGTGAAGATCCGCCTGCAAGGCGCTCCTGACATTGCCGGCGCGCTTTCGACAGTGCGGCCGGCTGCGAAAAGTCGCAGAACTGGCGGAGAGCGTGAAGCGGCTCCAGCGATTCACGCCGTGGGGGCGAAATAGCGAAGTAGGTGCAGTCGAATCACAAAACCACCTCTTGCGGACCAGGGACTCACTGACGGGAGTCGAGCAGAAAGGGTGGCCAATCCCCCGGACCCTGTAAAGATATCCTCATGGGTTACCTTGCCTATCTGTTCGGCGTAGTTCTCCCGCCGGCCGATGCAGCGACTGCGCCTTATTGTCAGTCCAGACGCCGGCAGTCGCCGGGCGCGGTTCCAGCCTGGCCCAGCTTGCAGCCGGCCCAGAGCAGGTTTGCGAGACTCTGTTTGAAAGATGGATCGTCTATTCTGCCGCTTCCGACACCACCTCGCCGGTGGCGTTGTCCAGCACGACGGGCGTCTCGAACCAGGCGATCTGCGGTTCGCCGCCATAGCGTTCGGTGATCATCTCCAGCCACGCGTCGCTATAGAGGGCCTCGGCCGCCGCCCGGCTCTCCCACAGATAGACGCCGCCGGCCGTGCCGGCCTCCTCGTCGTAGAGGTAGTATTTGCGGACCAGCCCGGGGTGGCCCTTCAGCTGCTCCACGCTGGTGCCAAAGGCCCGCATGATGTCTTCGCGCGAGGTCGCGGCCGGCAGCTTGAACTGAACGATGGCGGTGATCATGGCGGTGGTTCCTCCCTAGAGGATCTGACTCAGGAACTCCTTGGTCCGGGGGTCCTTGGCCTCGGTGAAGAAGGTCGCGGGCGGGCCGTGCTCCACGATGACGCCGCGGTCGGTGAAGTAGATGTGGCCGGCGACCTCGCGGGCGAAGCCCATTTCGTGGGTGACCAGGATACAGGTCATGCCTTCCTCAGCGAGCTGGCGGATGGTGACCAGCACCTCCTTCACCGTCTCCGGGTCCAGGGCCGCGGTGACCTCGTCGAACAGCATCACGTCGGGGCGCATGGCCAGCGAGCGGGCGATGGCGACGCGCTGCTGCTGGCCGCCGGAGAGCTCGCCGGGGTAGTTGTCCTCCTTGCCCTCCAGCCTGACTTTCTTGATGAGGGCGCGGGCACGCTCCTCGACCTGGCGTTTGTCCTCCTTCAGCACTTTGATCGGCGCCATCATCACGTTTTCCAGCGCCGTCTTGTGCGGGAAGAGATTGTACTGCTGGAACACCATGCCGACCTTGCGGCGCAGCGCCAGCTTGTCGAGCTTGGGGTCGTTGACCTCCTGGCCCTCGACCTTGATGGAGCCCTGGTCCATGGGCGTCAGCGCATTGATGCAGCGGATGAAGGTCGACTTGCCGGAGCCCGAGGGCCCGATGATGCAGACCACGTCGCCCTTCATCAGGTCCATGGAGATGCCCTTCAGCACCTCCAGCTGGCCGAAGGACTTGTGCACGTCGCGGCATTGGATGATCGGCTGATCGGGGGTCCAGGATGTGGTGCTCATGGCATTGCTCTCGGACTTTGCGTTCTTTGAATGTCACCCTCGGGCTTGTCCCGAGGGTCCAGGGGCGGGCGGCCGGACGGTTGCCCTGGATGCTCGGGACAAGCCCGAGCATGACGATAGGGGACGATGGCGAGGGTGGAGCCCATCACAGCTTCACCTGATAGCGCCGCTCCAGGCGGCGGGTCCAGAGGGCGATGGGGTAGCAGTAGGCGAAGAAGCAGACGAGGACGAAGCTGTAGAAGGGGATCAGCAGCTCCGGGCGGTTCTCGGCGGCCAGCGCCCGGCCCGTCTGCGTCATCATCTCCGAGACGCCGACGATGGAGGCCAGCACCGTCGCCATGGTGAGAATGGCATAGAGGTTCATCCAGGGCGGCAGCATGCGTTTCACGCACTGCGGCAGGATGATCTCCCACAGCGTCTGGCGCCGCGAGAAGGCGAGGGACTCCGCCGCCTCCCACTGGCCCGAGGGCAGCGACTGCACGGCGCCG
>JBNKHC010000381.1:0-2078 GCA_050290145.1 Kiloniellaceae bacterium
TCTTGCGCTGCCCGCCGCCGCCCAGGAGACCCCGAGCCCCAGGCCGGTCCCCGAGCCGCCGGCCCTGCGCTATGACCTGGCGGCCGGCAAGCTGCCGCCCCTGGCCGAGCGCCTGCCCGCCGAGCCGCGCCGCGACCTGCCTCAGCGCGAGGACTGGCAGAGCGGGCGCTACGGCGGCAGCCTCGTCATGATGGCGCGCGGCGGGCGCGACGCCCGCGACTTGGCGCTCTTCGGCTACGCCCGCCTGGTGGTGTGGAACGAGAAGCTGGAGCTGGTACCGGACATCCTGAAAGACGTCCAGGTGCAGGACGAGCGGGTCTTCACCCTGACCCTGCGCGCCGGCCACCGCTGGTCCGACGGCGCGTCCTTCACCACCGAGGACGTCCGCTTCTGGTGGGAGGACGTGGCCGGCAATCCCGAGCTCTCGCCGCGCGGCCTGCCCCCGGAACTGCTGGCCAAGGGCCAGCCGCCCAAGGTGGAGATCGTCCACGCCACGCAGGTCCGCTTTTCCTGGCCGGCGCCCAATCCGCGCTTCCTGCCGGCGCTCGCCGCCGCCTCGCCGCTCTTCATCTA
Source organism: Kiloniellaceae bacterium (assembly GCA_050290145.1). GTDB lineage: Bacteria > Pseudomonadota > Alphaproteobacteria > Kiloniellales > Kiloniellaceae > Pelagibius. The sequence continues at coordinate 574 of JBNKHC010000381.1, forward strand.
CCGCCCGGCCCACTACCTGAAGCGGTTCCACGCCAGGTATGCGCCAGCAGAAGAACTGAACCGCCAGGCCGAAGCCATCGGGCTTGGGAGCTGGGCCGAGCTGTTCCGCCGCAAGGACCGGATGTTCTTCTTCGACAACCCGGAACTGCCCAGCCTGCAGCCCTGGGTGAACACCTCGGCGCCGCCGGCCGAGCGCTTCGTCGCCAGGCGCAACCCCTACTTCCACCGGGTCGACGGCGAGGGCCGGCAGCTGCCCTACATCGACGAGGTGATCCTGGGCCGCAGCGAGCCGCGGCTCATCCCCGCCAAGGTAGCCGCCGGCGAGGTCGGCCTGCAGGCCCGCGGCCTGACCTTCCAGGACGGCGCGGTGCTGAAGCAGGCGGAGAAGGAAGGCCGCCTCAAGCTCAACCTCTGGCCCATCGGGCGCGGGTCGCAGCTGGCGCTCTATCCCAACCTCAACGCCGCCTCGCCAGGCTGGCGCGACGTGCTGCGCGAGGTCCGCTTCCGCCGGGCGCTGTCGCTGGGCACCGACCGCGACGAGCTGAACCAGGTGCTCTACCAGGGCACCGCCCTGCCCGGCGCCAACACCCTGCTGCCCGGCTCGCCGCTCTACAAGGAGGAGTACCGCACCGCCTGGGCGAGCTACGACCCCAAGCAGGCCAACGAACTGCTCGACACCCTGGGCATGACCTGGAAGGACCCCGACGGCATCCGCCACCTGCCCGACGGGCGGCGCGCCGACCTGGTGATCGAGACCGCCGAGGTCGATCCGGCCGAGGCCGACGCCCTGGAGATCATCAAGTCGCAGTGGGCGAAGATCGGCATCGCCGTGCTGCTGCGCAGCCAGCCGCGCCAGGCCGCGCGCCAGCGCATCGGCAGCGGCGCCACGCTGATGAGCGTCTTCTACGGCCTGGCCAACGGCCTGGCGACGCCGGACATGTCGCCGGAAGAACTGGCTCCCACCAGCGAAAAGCAGAACAACTGGCCGCTCTGGGGCCTGCACTACGAGTCCGGCGGCGACGCCGGGGAAGCGCCGGCCCTGCCCGCCGCGCGCCGCCTGCTGGCGCTCTACGAGGACTGGCGCCTGGCCACCGACCAGGCGACGCGGACCAGCATCTGGCAGCAGATGCTGAAGCTCCACGCCGAGCAGGTCTTCACCATCGGCCTTTTGGGCGCCGTGCAGCAGCCGGTCGCCGCCGACCCGCGTTTGCGCAACCTGCCCGCCAAGGCCGACTACATCTACGAGCCCGGCGCCTACTTCGGCCGCTACCGCATGGATACCTTGTGGTTTGCGGGAAAGTGACCGGGCAGGCGGGCAGAAGCAGCGGCATCTTCGACGCGCAGTCTCCGACTGTCAGAGTCCACTTGCCTCTATGGTTCCCCAGATCGCGGCGGCGGTGATCGCAAGCGAGACGGCGGCGGCAGCCAGGGCGATGCACAGCAGGATGCCGTCTTCCTCCAGGAAGGCAAAGGCGAGCAGCATGATTGCGAGGGCAGGAATGATG
>JBNKHC010000382.1:0-9811 GCA_050290145.1 Kiloniellaceae bacterium
GCCATCTTCACCATGGTGCCGTCGGTTCTATTCTCCGGCATGATGCAGCCGGTGTCCTCGCTGGAAGGCGGCGCGGCGGTCTTCGGCAATATCTTTCCGACCGGCTACTATATGACCATCTGCGTCGGCACCTTCACCAAGGCCTTGGGCTTCGCCGAACTGCGCGACAGCCTCCTGATGCTGGCCCTTTACTTTCCGGTGCTGACGACGATCAGCCTTCTGCTGCTGAAGAAGCAGGAACGCTGACCATGGGCAGACTCAAGAACATCTTCAATCTGGGCGTAAAGGAACTCTTCAGCCTGCGCCGGGACGTGGTGCTGCTGGCCCTCGTGGTCTGGGCCTTCTCGCTCTCCGTCTACACCGCCGCCACCGGCATCAACCACGACCTGCGCAACGCCTCCATCGCTATCGTCGACGAGGACCACTCGCAGCTTTCCAGGCGGATCGGCGGAGCCTTTCTGCCGCCTTTCTTCCATGAGCCGCAGATGATCAGCTTCGCCGAGATCGATCCGGGCATGGATTTCGGCGTCTACACCTTCGTCATCGTGATTCCGCCGGACTTCGAGGCGGACGTCCTGGCCGGACGCGATCCGGCGCTGCAGGTGAACATCGACGCGACGGCGATGATGCAGGCGGGCATCGGCGACGGCTATATCCAATCGATCATCAGCCAGGAGATCCGGACCTTCCTGCAGGGCGGCGTGCAGCCCCAGACCGCGGTCGAGTTGGAAACACGCTATGCCTTCAACCCCAATATCGAAAGTTCCTGGTTCACCAGCATCATGCAGGTGATCAACAACGTCACCATGCTGTCCATCGTGCTGACCGGCGCGGCACTGATCCGCGAGCGCGAACACGGCACCATCGAACATCTGCTGGTCATGCCGCTGACGCCCTTCGAGATCATGATGGCCAAGGTCTGGGCCAACGGGCTGGTCATCCTGATCGCCGTGGCCCTCTGCCTGCTGCTGGTCGTGGAAACGGTGCTGCATGTGCCCGTGGCGGGCTCGCGCGGCCTGTTCTTCGTGGGGTTGATTCTTTACCTCTTCTTCGCCACGGCGCTGGGTATATTTCTCGCCACCATCGCGCGTTCCATGCCGCAGTTCGGCCTGCTGTTCATGCTGGTGGCTCTGCCCATGAACCTGCTGTCCGGGGGAGAGACCCCGACCGAGAGCCAGCCGGAGTGGCTGCAGACCCTGATGCAGGCGGTGCCCTCGAAGCATTTCGTGGTCTATGCCCAGGCAATCCTGTTCCGCGATGCGGGTCTGGACGTCGTCTGGCCGCAGTTCGCCCTGGTGGCGGCCATCGGCGGACTGTTCTTCGCCTTCGCCGCCTTCCGCTTCCGCAAGAGCATCTCCGTAATTCAGAGCTGAGCCGGCCGGACAATTGCGGCCTCCGGCTTGCAGCGGCGCGCGCGCCGTCCTATGAGGGGAGGGCAGGGAGTAGCTGATGGATCTTCTGGCGCAACCGCTCTGGGCCGCCTTCGCGGTCTTCGGCCTGACCGTCCTGGTCATCGCCGCCGCCGGCACCGCTATGGCGCAGGTCGCCGACCGCCTGGCCGACCGCAGCGGCCTGGGCGAGGCAATCACCGGCGGGCTGCTGCTGGGTGCCAGCACCTCCCTTTCCGGCTTCATCACCTCGGTTTCCACCGCGCTGCAGGGCTTTCCCGATCTGGCGCTCAGCAACGCCGTAGGCGGCATCGCCGTGCAGACCGCCTTCCTGGCCGTGGCCGACATCACCTACCGCCGTGCCAACCTGGAGCACGCCGCAGCCTCGCTGACCAACCTGACCCAGGGGGCGCTGCTGATCGGCCTCCTGAGCCTCCCCCTGGTCGCCGGGCTGACGCCGCCGGTGACGTTGCTCGGCTGTCATCCGGCCAGCTTCGTCATTCTCATCGCCTATCTCTTCGGCATGCGGCTGGCCACTCAGACCTACAAGGAGCCGCTGTGGGGCCCGAAGCAGACGGAGGAGACGCGGACCGACGTGCCGGCGGAGCCCCAGGGCGGGCGCACGCTCTACGTCCTGCTGGCACGCTTCGCCCTGCTGTTCGTCATCGTCGGCTTTGCCGGCTACGCCCTGGGGCAGGCGGGCATCGCCATCGCCGGCAAGACGGGCCTCTCCGAGACCATCGTCGGCACCCTGCTGACCGCGGTCTCCACCTCGCTGCCGGAACTGGTGACCACCCTGGCCGCCGTGCGCCGCGGCGCCCTGACGCTGGCGGTGGGCGGCATTATCGGCGGCAACACCTTCGACGTGATCCTGGTGGCGGCCTCCGACATCGCCTACCGCGACGGCTCCATCTACCACGCCACCTCGCAGCAGCCGGCTTTCGTCATCGCGCTCACCATCATGCTGACGGCGGTGCTGCTGCTCGGCCTGCTGCGGCGGGAGAAGTACGGCTTCGCCAATATCGGCTTCGAGAGCCTGCTGATCCTGCTGATCTACCTGGGCGGCACCGCCGTTCTGGTCGTCACCGGATGAAGCATGTTTCCGAAATCCCGCGAGGCTGGTCTTTGAACCCGGCGGGGGCCATGGCGCAAGACATCAAGACCATCGCTGGCGCGACGCTGCGCCTCGGCGACCATGAAATACCGGTCGCGAACTAACCGCGCCGATCCTCAAGGCTGCGCCAAGGGGCGTTCAGGAGATCCAGGCCGCGTCGGGGTAGGTGATGTACTGCTTGCCTTCCGTCATGTGGGCGCCGGAGAGCTTCCAGGTCTTGCCGGGCCAGCGCAGCTCCATGGCGAAGCGGCGCGGGTGGTAGACGGCGGTGTAGAGCGTTCCGAAACCGGCGCCGTAGGCGACCGAGTAGAGCGGCGGCTTCAGGAAGGCGCCGATGAATTTCTCCGGCGGGTCGACGTGCAGGCTGAGCCGCTGCAGCAGGAAGCGCTCGCGCTCCACCGTGGCGGTGAAGCGCGCATGGCTGGCCCATTCGACGCGTTCCTGATGGTTGGTGGCAACGCCGATATGGCGCAACACTGTCGGGCGGTCCGGCGCCATGTAGGCGGTGACGAAATGCCGCCCGGCATCCACCGCCGTGACGTTGTAGCTCATGTGGCTCGGCACGCGCTTCAGCACCTTGCCGGCCTGCTCGGCGGTTTCGCAGGTCTGCAGGATGTAGCGCAGGATGATGGGTACGCCGAAGCCGTCGCCCACCACGTGGCGCCCGCCGAAGGTGAGGGAGACGGCAAGACCCGCCTCGTTGATGCCGTCGACCAGCCCCCAGAGACCGTCGCTGGTGCCCAGCACGCGGCGGCCCTGCCAGGCGGTGCGCAGCGCCAGGGCGTCGAAGGCCAGGGGGCTGTAGTCGTAGTTGCGCACCAGCATGGGCTCTTCGCCCGGCCACAGGGCCTGGCTGCAGCCGGAGAGATAGGGCGGCGGACAGTAGAAGCTGAGGAAGCGCGCTTCATGGTCGCCGCCGCCGGCCAGGTCGCAGAGCTGCTCATAGAGCGGCAGTAGTTCCGGCATGTGCTGCTTCAGCGCCCGCCGCCCTTCCATGTAGGTCGGCCGCGCTTCCAGCCCCTCGCTCAGCCACCACTGCCGGTAGGCCGGCCAATACTCCGCGAAGAGCCCGGCCCACTTGGGGCCGGGGCCGTCTTCGGACAGCGCGCGGAAGGTCAGCTCCATCGGATCCGGCGGGAGGCGTCAGAGGATCTTGAAGGCGTGGTCGCTGGGAACCGCCGACGGCAGCGGGCGCGCCGAGAAGGCCGACTTGATGCCCTTGATCCACTTCTTCGAGCGCTCGGTGAGCTTGAAGCTGTCGGTCATGGACCGTCCCCGGGTCACCAGGATGCCCAGGTCGGCGCCCTCGTAGCGGTAGTCGCCGGGCTTCAGGATGCGCAGGAAGAAGGCCTCTTTCTCGCTCTCCACCGCGCGCCGGTGATAGTCGAAGCGGTCGAAGACGACGCTGCCGTCGGAGAGCATGCGGTAGATGCCGGTCTCCGGCGCCTGGGTCAGGATGTCGACCGAGTCCTCGGTATGCTTGATCACCATCTGCGACCAGGAGTCGATCATGTTGGGATCGGCCCAGCGCGCGTTCAGCTCCTCGATGTCGAGGCTGAAAGGCTGGCCGGAGAATTCCAGCAGGTGGAACAGGAACAGCGGCGCGTCTGCATGGGCGAAAGCGGCGTGGTTGGTCATGGAGGAGGCGCCGGTGATGCGCGGGTTCAGTTCACCCAGGTAGATCTCGCCGGTCTTCTGCTCGATCAGGAAGTCCAGCTCGAAGTAGCCCCGGTAGCCCTCCTTACGCAGCTGCTCGCCGAAGTCGAAGGTCAGCTTGCGCGCCTTCTGGCGGACTTTCGGCGGGAAAGCGGTGGCGAAAATCTCGTTGCCGCACCAGCCGCCGCGGTAGGGCGTCAGCTCGGGGAAGCCGACCAGCTCGGTCATCAACGGGCCGACGATGGTGCCTTCCTTGGTGGCGCAGGCCTCGATCGCCGAGCCGCGGCACTTGATCCGCTTCATGATCTTGATCTCGCCGCAGCCGACGATCTCGTGCTCATGGCGGCGGAAATCCGCCTCCGACTTGATGAAGAAGGTGGTGTGGCCGGAATCGCCGAAGGCCGACTGCAGAACCAGGTCGTTGCCCAGCTTGGCCTCGGCCGACAGTTCGCAGAGGTGGTCGTAGTCCTTCACCTCGGCCAGGGTGTTGGGGACGGAGGGGACGCCGGCCTTGTTGCCGATCCGCACGGTCTCGATCTTGTTGTCGACGCGGGTGCGCAGCTTGGCCTTGGGGAACCACACCTCGGCGCCCAGCTCCTTGGCCAGCTTCTCGGTCTCGCCGTCGAACATCAGGAAGACGAACTTCGGCTTGCCGCCGCGTCCCTTGACCCAGTCGATCACTTCCTTGTGCTGCAGCAGGTAGTTGTTGATGTCCTCGATGGACTGGAATTCGGCATGGGGCTGCTCGGAAGGACAGAAGACGTTCGGATGCTTGCCGTCGTAACAATCCAGGTAGTTGATGTACTTGAAGTTCCGGACCCATTCATCGAGGCCCAGGAGGTTGAAGTTGGTGGCCGAAATGAAATAGATCGGCGTTTCGTTGCGATGAAAGAACCGACGAATCTCCGAAATGTTCTTCAGCTTCTTCTTTGCCATCCCTGTTTCCCCACGATTTTGAACTGGTTACGGATCGCGCCCTTGACCGGGCGCCTTCAGTTATCGGCGCAGCTATTGCGCGGCATGCAGCAGGCGGTTCTCGGCCTGCCTGGCCAGCGCCTCGTCGGTGAACACCCTGAGACCCAGGTCCGGGCGGTAGCCGTGTATCTCGTTGACGTCCAGGGCGCGCATGAAGGCGAGGATCTCCCGCGAGATCACCTGCCCCGGCACCAGGATCGGGAAGCCCGGCGGATAGGGTATGATGAAGGAGGCGGAGACGACCTCCCGGCCGCTTTCCAGCGCTTCCTTGAGCGAGCCGTCGAGATCCAGGTAGTCGCAGTTCTCCTCGTCGTAGGCGAGGAAGAAGGCGGCGCGGATGTCGCCCTCCGGCGTCACGGCGCCGGCGGGCCGGAAGGCATCGTGGAAGCGGCTGAAGTCGGGCAGCGGCGGCAGCTCCTCCACCAGGCTCCTGACGCGGCTGTCGAAGGCCCGGCGTTCCATGCGCGAGGCGTCGTCCAGCAGGTCGTCGAGCTCGTTGGCGATCTCCACCAGGACCTCGATGAGGTAGGCCACCGAGGAGCGGGTAGTGCCGATGTTGGTCATGAAGAGGACGGTGTTGCGCGAGGTCTTGTTGATCTGGATCCCGTACTTGTCCATCAGGATCTGGGTCTTGAAGGTGTCGCCGTCCCAGCCGGTGCCGCCGACGGCCAGGGTGACCCTCGTGGCGTCGAGCACGAATTCGTCCTGCCCCCAGCTTTCCCAGATGTCGTTCCAGCCCTGGCCGGGGTCGTAGTAGGAGGTGATGCCGCTCTCGCGGTACTCGTCGGGGATCATGTCGCCGGCGGTCAGCACCTTGAAATACTTCTTGAGCTGCGGGTGCGTGGAGATGGCCCGGCGCATGGACATGGCCGCTTCGACCTGGCGCTGCACGAACTCGAAGCCTTCCAGCTCCACCTGGCGCCGTCCGACGTCCAGCGAGGCGATGATCTGGTAGTTCGGCGAAGTCGAGGTGTGGGTCATGTAAGCTTCGTGGAACGACTGCTCGACCTCGCCTTTGAAGTCCTGGTCGTTGACGTGGATCATCGAGCCCTGGCGCAGGGCGGTCAGCGTCTTGTGGGTCGACTGTGTGGCATAGACACGGACCCGGGCGTCGGGGGGCGGGATCAGCCGCGTCTGCAGCAGCTCGGCGTCGCCGGTGCCCTTGAGCTCCTCCTGCTGGGCGGCATAGGCCTTTTCATGCTCGGGGCTGCGCAGCTCCTCGCGCAGGTTGTTGGCCGCGTTCATGGCGGTGCGCTGGCGGTAGGTCGGACCGAAGCGGGCGAAGGCGAACCAGGCCTCGTCCCAGAGGAAGATGAGATCCGGCTTGATCGCCAGGCATTCGCGCATCACCCGGTCGACGTTGTAGACGATGCCGTCGAAGGTGCAGTTGGTGAGCAGCAGCATACGCACCCGGTCCAGCTTGCCCTCGGCCTTCAGCTCCAGCAGCGTCTTCTTGATCTCGTGCAGCGGCACCGCGCCGTACATCGAGTAGTCATTCAGCGGGTAGCTGTCCAGGTAGGTGACCTGCGCGCCGGCCAGGACCATGCCGTAGTGGTGCGACTTGTGGCAGTCGCGGTCGACCAGCACGATGTCGCCGGGCCGGACCAGCGCCTGCACCACGATCTTGTTGCAGGTCGAGGTGCCGTTGGTGGCGAAGAAGGTCTGCTTGGAGCCGAAGGCGCGGGCCGCCAGCTCCTGCGCCTCCTTGATCGGCCCCTGCGGCTCCAGCAGGCTGTCGAGACCGCCGGAGGTGGCGGAGGTCTCGGCCAGGAAGATGTTGGGCCCGTAGAAGGCGCCCATGTCCTGAATCCAGTGCGAGCGGCTGATCGACTTGCCTCGGCTGATCGGCATGGCATGGAACACGCCGGTCGGCTGCTTGGAGTACTCCTTCAGGGCGGTGAAAAAGGGTGTCTTGTAGCGCCTGTTGACGCCGCGCAGGATGTTGAGGTGCAGTTCCAGGAAGTCTTCCTGGTTGTAGAACACCCGCCGGCAGCGGCCGAGGTCGCGCCCGGCGATGTCCTCGACGGAGCGGTCGGTGATCAGGTAGGCGTCCAGCTCCGGGCGCACCCGGGCGATGAGGCGGCAGAGCTCCGGGCCGTAGTCCTCCTCGGCCACGGCCTCGACGGCCTCCTTGCCGCCGGCGCGGCTGAGGTATTTGGTGAGGATCTGCAGGGTGTTGCGCGACTTCAGGGTCAGGCCGGGGCGCACCACCACCGCCTGGATGTTGTGGTTGAAGAGGATGGCGATCAGCGCGTCTTCCAGGCTCGGCACCAGCACCGTCTCGTAGATGAACTGGTCCTCGCTGCGGCGCATGCGGTGCAGGCTGTTGCGCAGCCAGCGCTCCTGCTGCTCCGTCAGGTCGTCGACCAGCAGGACCTCGAAATAGGGCTTGGAGAGCGCACGGGCTTCCACCGACAGGGTCGATTCGTCCTCGACCTCTTCGGCATCGCTGTCGTCGCGGGCCAGGGTGATGCTGCGCCGCCGGTAGGTGCCGGAGGTGAGGGCGCGCACGACGCGGCGCACGGAAAAGGAAAGGTCGTCCCAGTTGCGGTGGGTCAGCTGCCGGCGCAGGTGGTCGAAGGCGGCCACGCCCGGAAATGCCCAGTACATTTCGATAGGACTGAGCGCCTCGAACAGCGCTTCGGCCTGCCGGATGAGCCGCTCGCTCTCGCCGCTGGCCTCGTCGAGGGCGGCCAGACGGTCGACCGTCTCGCGTAGTGCCGACCAGCGGTCAGCGCGCAGCTGAACGGCACTGTAGTAGTCGCTTATCGAATGCATCCTGCGGTCTCCCTGTTCTGCGGAGGGATCTGCGCCCCTCTTGCTGTAGGACCGAATGCTGCCCGCCCCCGCCGGGGCAGGGGAGTATCAGTTACGCGCTCTTGATCTCCTTCAGGCTTCCGGTCGCTTCGGTCACGGCGCTGCGCGGATCGGCGGCGTCCAACCCCGCCTGCGAGCCCTTCATCGGCATGCTGAGAGGGCCCAAGGTATGCAGGAAGGCGTCGGTGCCGGTGGTGCGGTCATAGACAGGGAAATCGGTCGGGCGGTCGCGGAACGATTTGAGGACCTGACCCAGGCCGCGCATCCCGGTTTCGCGCTGGCGGCGCACAAGGTCGAGGTCGATCTCGAAGGGGAACATGTCCTCCTGGCCGGCCGACTGATGGATCACCGTCGCCGAGGGATCGACGACGCAGGAGCGGCCGACGCCGCCGGCGCCCAGACCGTTGACGTCGAAGACATAGCATTGGAACTGCGCCGCGGTGGCGCGCGCGATGGCCAGCTCGGCGTCGCGGTCGCTGGTGCCGGTCAGGACCGGGTGCAGCAGCACTTCGACCCCCTGGCTGGTCAGCTGGCGCGTCGTCTCCGGAAACCAGATGTCGTAGCAGATCGACAGCCCGAAGCGTCCCACGTGGGGCACGTCGAAGACGCAGAAGTCGGTGCCGGCCTCCACCTCCGATTCGTAGGGGCGGAAGGGAAACATCTTGCGGTACTTGGCGACGATCTCGCCGGCGGGGTTGATCACCGCCGAGGTGTTGTAGATCCGCCCGTCTTCGGTCTTCTCGAACAGCGAGCCGGGGATCAGCCAGATGCCGTGGCGCCGGGCGTCCTCGCAGAAGGCGTGCAGCACGGGGTTCGGGAACGGCTGGGCGAAGCGGGTCAGCGGGCCGAAAGGCGCCAGTTCGCTGAACAGAACCATCTGCACCCAGGGAAAACGCGCCATCAGGACGTCGATCCGATGCCGCATGCCCTCGACATTGTCATGCAGGGCGGCGACATGCATCTGCACGCCTGCGATCGCAAAAGGAGTCATACGTTAGAGAAGCCTATCCAGCCCATAACAGAATCCAGGGTAACCCGATTAATCATTCCGATGCTAGAACACTCGGGCGGCTGGTGAAAGTGGCAGCGCGCCGGTGGAAACCGCCTGGATTTCCCGCAAAGATGCGGCGGGAATGGTAAACAAAGTACTGAGATGGCTGCCGGGGAGAGGGGGATTCGCCGCTATCCGGTAGACCGCCTTTTTTGTGTGAATTCCGTGCCGCTCGGGCGGCCACGGACTTGGTGATTGGAATTCGCGGTCATTTCAGGCAGTAAGCTGCACAGTGCCTTGATCAACCAGATGGAGATTTTTTTTGCAGAGACGCGTTGAGGGCAGGCTTGCCAGGTCCCGCCGCGCCGCCCGCGCCGGCTCCCCGGAGCGCCGCTGAGGGGGCCTTGCAGCGATGAAACGGGTCAAGCGGCCGAAAGCGGTGATCGGCTGGCGCGAATGGGTCGGCCTGCCGGACCTGGGCGTCGACAGGATCAAGGCGAAGATCGACACCGGCGCCCGCACCTCGGCCATCCACGCCTTTGAAATCCGCCCCTTCGAGCGCCACGGCCAGCGCTACGTCAACTTCTCCCTGCACCCGGTCCAGCACCACCGCCAGCCCGTGGTCGACTGCGAAGCCAGGGTGGTGGATGAAAGATCCGTGACGTCGTCGAACGGGGAGCGCGAGCAGCGCTATGTTATCGAGACCCGGATCAGCCTCGGCGAGGAGACCTGGCCCATCGAGATGACCCTGACCAACCGCGACGAGATGGGCTTTCGCATGCTGTTGGGCCGCCGCGCCGTGCGCAGGCGCTTCGTGGTGGACCCCGGCGGCTCCTTCAAGCTCTCCGGCAAGCCGAAGGGCGAAGTCTC